>CAXBLH010000273.1:0-7664 GCA_963976315.1 uncultured Dyadobacter sp. | reverse complement strand
AAAGAAAAACCCAAACGGCCCTCGTTAGCTTTGGTACTCACCACCCCCTTTACCATAGATGGCGCTATGCTTACCCATGCGTTGGTGGCTACCAAAAATTTCCCACTGAGTTCGGATCTTAAGCTTGAATTGAGCGCTGGATACGGCAGTCCCTACTATTTGTGGCGTGATGAATCCAACCTTAAAAATTCCAGTATTCTCTCCAATTTTACCTGGCAGAAAAAAAGCGAAGACCGGTATAAAAACCATTATCTATTAGGAGCTTTTGGGGGTGCAGTGCTGCATTACCAGCAATGGGGAGGCGTGATGGCAGAGTATGACTCCAAACATATCAATATGGGGGTTTATGCCAAATTATTCAAATCTTGGACGATTCAGGCTGCATTGTTAAATTTTGACCGTTTTTCTTTTGGTACCTCTTATGCTATATCGCTCGTGAAACCTTCTAAAAGATTACAAAAGCAAATCCATGAAAAGCATTAAGTTTTACTTTGTACTCGTTTGGTGGACAGTCCCTCTTATTGGCTTTTCACAAAACAAAATGGGTGATCGGTTTTCTCCTGAAAAGCTCAAGGAAAACTATGAAAATAGCCATACCTTAAACGCTCAGGTTTTCTATGAACAACGTATTTTTCGTAATCCACTGATTGGTTTATTAGAAATCAAAAAAGTAGTGTCTGATACCAGTATCCAGAGCTATGTACCCTTGTTTCAAGGGATGCCTGTCGGTAAGTATACCATAGGCAGCACCATAGACCAGGAACCTCTTGCTAAGAAGGACAAGGAGGACTATTTACATAGAATAAAATTCCCTTTGCAGTATCCAGCCTATAAATTTGATTTTTGGATTCAACCCTATTTTACGGCACAATTTGGGAATTTTGAAAAACCTGTTGAAAGTAATACCAGTATTGCACTCCAAACGCAAATTATTTTACTACCTGGACTTTCACTCAATACTGGAGTCCTGTTTCCGATCACCAATGATTTGGACAGTCGGCCCCGCCAACTTATCTGAACCAATTTGTAGCATTTGGTAAAAATTACCTCAGTGCCACGGCGGGTACCTTTGCCAATGATCAATTCGGACTTAATGTACAGTACCGCCATGCAAATTTGTCCAAACCTTGGTCGTTTGGTTTAGAGGCAAGTCTCACAGGTTTCTATTACTACCCACGAGGAGGAATTTATTACGAAAACCCGGATCAGTTGCTATTGCTAGGAGATATTGCTTATCGTTTCGCGGGCCCAGACCTCACGCTCAAATTAATGGGTGGCCAGTTTATGTGGCAGGACCGAGGTGCTCGTTTAGAGCTTATCCGCCAGTTCACCAATGTGGAGCTCGGACTCTATGGCACCAAGACTGGGAATGGTTCCACGGTAGGTTTTAATATAGCCATTCCTATTCCTCCAGGGAAACTTTTACAAGGCAAACGTGCCCGACTTCGAATGGCCGATGAATTTCGTTGGGAATATACTTACACCCGAGGTTATAAAATTGGAGAACGTTATCGGCTAGGCTACCAGCTGGATCAGAAACTAAGACAATATCATCGGGATTACCTCAACAACCAGTACAAATTACTTCTACAAGCCAAAAATAACAAGTGATAATTGTTATACTTTTTGGCGTAATTATACCATTAATCTAACAAGTAAGCGATGTAGTTTTAATTATCTTCTATAAAAGTTGCAATTATCCATAACATTTTGTTGATTTGTAGTCGTAATACTAATAACCAATATAGAAATATTTCATATAGCACAAAATATATTCTACCTATACACCACATCATAATTTAATACTCAACGTTTGAGCTTCAATGTAAATCTGTCGGAAACTTACCGGCAGATTTTTTTTGTATATTTGAAACGAAGTGTTTTACTATTCCAAGTGGCCACTTTAATTACTTGGAAAAATTATAAATTTAATCAAATATAGGATGCATATTTTAGTATTAGGTGCCTCTGGACAGTTAGGTAATTGCTTAAAAAAAGTCGCTAGTGAAAGAGCCATCGACTCCATCAGTTTCCCAAACGAGCAGGAAGGAAATATTTTAGAGATAGAATTACTGGAAAAGCTATTTGAAATCGAAAAACCCAAATATGCAATCAATTGCGCTGCTTATACCGCAGTAGACAAGGCGGAAGACGAAGTGGATATTTGCAGACTGGTCAACAAAGTAGGTGCTGCAAACATCGCGGCGGTCTGTAAAAAATACGGCACCGTGATGATCCAGGTGTCCACGGACTTTGTTTTTAAAGGAGATATTCCAAAAGCCTTATCCGAAACCGACCCTACCACTCCTGATAATATGTATGGCCTTACCAAGTTGGAAGGTGAACGAGCCATTGAGTCGATTCTGGATCAGGCGTTTATAATCAGAACCAGCTGGCTGTATTCCGAATTTGGTAATAATTTTACTAAAACAATGCTTCGTCTAGGCGAAGAAAGAGACAACCTCAGTGTGATTGTTGATCAGGTGGGCTCTCCTACTTATGCCATTGATCTTGCTGGAGCTATTTTGGATATCATCGAAAGTAAATCCACAGCATATGGTTTATATCATTATAGCAACGAAGGAGCCATTAGCTGGTATGACTTTGCGTATGCTATTTTTGAAATTAGCAGAACAGAGGTTCGATTAAGCCCCATTAAGTCTACGGAGTATATCACCAAAGCCACCCGACCAGCCTTCTCCGTGATGGATAAAACCAAATACAAAACCACCTTCCAAAAAACCATCCCCTACTGGCGAGATAGCTTACAAGTTTGTTTAAGGGAATTAGGGAGGTAGGTTTTAGGGGAAAGGAAATTGGAGCAGACGCCCCCTGAGCGGAGTCGAAGGGCAATAGCAGGATCGGGTAGTTAAAAGTGGCTCCTTTTCGTGAATATTAACACTCAATGTGACATTGGAGCAGACGCCCCCTGAGCGGAGTCGAAGGGCGGTAGCAGGATCGGGTAGTTAAAAGTTAAAGTGGCTCCTTTTCGAGAATATTAACAAAATGTTAAAAGCACAGGTTGCTTATTGCTTATAGCCTACAGCCTACAGCTTAAAGCCCCAAAAAAGCATTTCGACAAAGCTCAATGTGACATTGCAGCAGACGCCCCCTGAGCGGAGTCGAAGGGCGGTAGCAGGATCGGGTGGTTAAAAGTTAAAGCGATCCGTCGATAGGGATAAAAGTACAGGCTGCCTAATACCTATTGCTTATAGCCTACGGCCTATTGCTTAAAGCCACAAAAAAGCATTTCGACAAAGCTCAATGTGACATTGCAGCAGCCGTCCCTAGAGCGGAGTCGAAGGGCAATAGCAGGATCGGGCGGTTAAAAGTTAAAGCATTCCGTCGATAGGGTTAAACGTTAAATGTTAAAAGTACTGGCTGCTTAATGCCTATTGCTTATAGCCTACAGCCTAAAATGTAAAAGGTGCTTAATCCCTACCCCCTAATTCCCCCCCTGCTTCAATTCAAAAACATTTCGTCTACTAACAATAACGCCTTTCCTCCTTTGCTTCGGTGCCATTCAGGGATTGAAGTAACGGGTTTGGCTATAATTTTGAGGTATTTGACAGTAACTGGATTGAAGGTGCCTTCCGCTAAACGAATACTTGGCGTTTCGCCTTTAACGGTTTTTTGGGGCTTAAATTTGTTAATCAACTTCCATTGGTTGGGCTCAGTACCTGCCCATACTTCCACGACATCAGGTGGGAATATGCCTGTATTCTCTTCCACCATGTAATGCACTCCGACGGTAGCAATAGAAACCGGTGCCTTAAACTCGGCATACAACTCCATATCGGTATCACGCACCCCGGCCCAGAAATTGGCCCAAGCTGGATTATTGGCTCCAATAGCCCCTAATTTCCCATCAAAAAAAGTATTTGCTCCGGCGGCTTTATGCACCCGGTTCAATACATAGGCTAAACGCAAACTATCTGGTGTATAGGCATTTTTCAGAAAGTCAAAGGCAATGGTTTCGCTGCCGTACCAGCCCTTCTTAAAGGCTTTTGCTTTTATAAAAGTATTTTTGTCAATACGCAACGAGGTAAAAATCGGAGAATCGATACTATCTGGCTCGGTACCATCCGTAGTGTACCTTATTTCTGTACCACGTATGGGATGAAACAACTGCACATTCATGGTTTTATTAAACACCATACTCGCATTCTTTACTTGCGGCTGATTGAGCTGTAATGGACTGGTGCCATCATCGCGAAATCCGCTAATAATGTTTAAACTTTTAAGCTGAGCAGTTAATTTATCAAAATCCTTTTCCTGTAAACCAGTATCCCAAAGTGTGATGGTTTTTAATGCCTTGAAGTTAGGAAGCACTTTTAGCAGCGCTGCCATTTCCATTTTGGTCCCCGATAAGGTAATTTCTTTCAAATGAGGTAGCTTCTGAATTTTGCTGAGTCCAGAAGCAGTAATATCCGTAAAATTAAGATCCAGCTTTCTTAGATTTTCGAACTTTGCTATGATATCCAGATCAGCATCCTTTACAGGCAGCTTATTCAAATTAAGTGCAATAATCTGTTTGTTTATAGGCTCCAATTCCGACAGTTGCGCAGCGGTGTATTGGTTTTTATTATAAATATTTACGCTCAATGCCGGTGAATTACGGGCAAATTCTGCAACAGTACGATAATCATTATTCAATTTCAAAATAACATCCGGATCCGCAGCACGGAAGTCGAGAGGTTCCTCAGCGGACGCTTCTGGCGTTAAAAATAAGGTTGCAAGCATCCTTAATGTATCTTTCTCCGATAAATCCACCACCTTTAATTTAAAATCAGCATTGGCCTTTATCCATGCTGCCAATACCTTTTCCTCCTCTTTGGTAAGTTGTACCTTACCAGAAGGCGGCATGTGTTTCTTTTCCTCAAGCGGCAGGTGGATTCTTTCTAATATCAAACTTATCTCCGGATTTCCGGCCACAAATAGCTTCCCTGATTTGCCTCCTTTTAAAATAGCATTCATATCGGTAAGCATCAACTCCCCTTTGAGCTTGTCTTCATTGTGGCAACCCACACATTTTTGATCCAAAATCGGCTGGATAATATCCTGATACACCAAGGCATCTTCTAGCGCAACTTTTGGTGCACCATCGGCTGCCATAAGTGGTTCCCAAATGAAATTATCTCCATGAGTAAGAATTGAACCATAATGTCCAGCAGCAATAATTGTTATCCCGCTAAACACCATTAAGACTTTGGAAATAATACCCTGAAACCAAGAAAAGCGATGGAACAGATAGACCAATGACACTATAAAAAACGCACCGGCACCACTCCATTTGTGCCAAAAAAGAACCTCCCCTGAATACCCTTCTTCAGAAGAAAGAAACACCCCCATGATTACCGTTACACCGGCGGTAATGGCTCCTAATAGCAGCAAATCATTTTTTGCGGTTATTAAAAATGGATGGAAGGAATCCTTTGAAGTAGTCGTGGGAAACAACCCTAATAATAAAGCAAGGAGCAATAATACGATGGGAAAGTGTAGCAACAATGGGTGCAGTCGACCTATACTTTGGATCCAGGCGGGTAATACCAAATAGCTTTCGAAAAGCAGTATAAAAACAATGAAAATATTTAAAACCAGTAGAATCTGTCCGGCCAGATTGCGATATTTAGTTGACATTCAATAATTTGCTATTAAAACAAAACCGATAAAAGTAAAAAAGGGACTAGGTACACGTGCATGGACTCGCTTATGCAAGGATGTCTTTTACCACATGACCAGAAATATCCGTTAGTCGGTACCTTCGGCCAAGGTGCTTAAAAGTCAGTTTTTCATGATCCAGCCCCAATTGATGTAGTACAGTGGCCTGAAAATCATGCACATGCACGGGATTATTGGCAATATTATAGCCTAGCTCATCTGTATCACCATACACCATACCCGGCTTAATGCCACCACCTGCCATCCATATAGTAAAGCATCGTGGATGGTGGTCACGACCATAGTTGTCGGCCGTTAACTTTCCTTGTGTATAGCTTGTTCTACCAAATTCACCACCCCAAATAACCAGTGTTTCGTCCAGCAAACCCCGTTGCTTTAGATCAGTAACCAAAGCCGCTGAAGCCTGGTCTACATCCATAGCCTGTTTGGTGATCTCGTAAGGTAGATTTCCATGCTGATCCCAACCTTGGTGATACAGTTGAACAAACCGTACCCCATTTTCAGAAAGTTTACGAGCCAGAAGACAATTTGCGGCATATGTCCCTGGAACCAGGCAATCTGGCCCGTAAAGTTTTATAATATCATCCGATTCTTTCGACAGATCCATCACTTCCGGTACTGCGGATTGCATGCGATAAGCCATTTCGTACTGCTTTACTTTTGCAGCAATTTCAGGATCACCAAATTCCTGATAGGATATATCATTAAGCTGAGCCAGTTGATCCAGCATATCCCGACGTTCCGTTCTGGCCATCCCCTCGGGATCCCGTAAATACAAAACAGGGTCTTCTCCCTTACTAAATTGAACCCCTTGGTGTACTGAGTCCAAAAAACCATTGGACCATAATTTGGAATAAACACCCTGACCATTCCCTACACCCCGTGACAGTAGCACCGTAAAGTTGGGAAGATTTTGATTTTCGTTCCCTAAGCCATAGCTAAGCCACGACCCCATGCTCGGCCTGTTTCCTTGTTGGGAGCCCGTTTGTAAGAAAGTAAGCGCTGGATCATGGTTAATAGCTTCCGTATACATCGACTTCACGAAGCATAAATCGTCTACTATTTTGGAAGTATAAGGCATCAAATCACTTACCCATGCTTGTGACTGTCCATATTGCTTGAAATCAACGAAAGATCCTACCAGAGGAAAAGAATCTTGATTGGCAGTCATACCTGTTAGGCGCTGCGAGCCACGAACAGAGGGAGGTATCTCCTGCCCCATCATTTCACGGAGCTTGGGCTTATAATCAAAAAGCTCTTGCTGTGATGGAGCGCCATTTTGAAATAAGTAAATAACGCGCTTGGCCTTAGGAGCAAAATGAGGTATTCCGGGAGCCAAGCCTTCCAGACTGCCTCCACCGCCTTTAAATAAATCCGGCATTAACAGGGAGCCCAACGCCACGCTACCAATACCCAAACTCATGTTTGATAAAAACCGGCGTCTATTAAAAGTATACCCGTGTTCAATAATTTCCTTATCCATAACTAAATATTTTTATAAAACCGGTAAGCAGTGCTACCCGTTTTGTTATTGACATTTTCTAATCGTCTTTTAGCACGCTACCATTTGAATACTAAGACTTTGTGATGGTTTCTTCCAAATTATAAATAGTCATAATTACCCGCATCAACGAGGCCTGTTTTACAGCATCTACTTTTTTGGTCAATGGGTACTCTCCTACCATTAATATTTTTTCCGCATCGGCTTGTTTGATAGTCTGTAACTGTTTTTCATGGTAAGCAGTCAGAATTTGCAGTTCCTTTTCGGTAGGTTTCCGGCAAACAATTCTTCTAAATGCATTCGTCACTATTGAGGATGCATCCCCTTGCTCTTGCAATAACTTGCCCGCCAAAACACGTGAAGCCTCTAAAACAGTAGGGTCATTCATCATCACCAATGCCTGTAAAGGCGTATTGGTTTTTAGTCTTTTTACCTCACACAAATCCCGATTACTAGCATCAAAAATACTCATCGTCGGTGG
>CAXBLH010000272.1:0-7665 GCA_963976315.1 uncultured Dyadobacter sp. | reverse complement strand
GGTAATCGAAAAATTGTGCTTAAAGACATGAACAATGATGGTAAACTTGATATTGTGGCGCTACGTGCACAAGCTTATGAAGGCATGTCTATTTACTATAACCTGGGAAAAGGAAAATTTAAAGAAAAATCAATCCTCTCCTTTCAGCCTGCTTTTGGCGCAAGTTATTTTGAATTAGCCGACTTCAATAAGGATGGCAAAATGGACATTTTGCTCACGAATGGGGATAACTGGGATTATTCCTCGATCGACAAAAATTACCACGGTGTAAGAATCTTTCTGAATGATGGCAAGGATAACTTTAAGCAAAGTTATTTCTATCCTTTATTTGGCGCCAATAAGGCCATGGCAAGGGATTTTGACAATGATGGGGACTTGGATATTGCGGCGACTTCTTTTTATAACGATTTGGCAGACCCACAACAAGCATTTACTTTTCTATCTAATCAAGGAAACTTAAAATTTGAGGCTTTTACCACCCCAGAAGCCGTCAAAGGAAAATGGCTTGTGATGGAAACGGCAGATGTTGACCATGATGGCGATTTGGATATCATATTAGGCTCCTATTTTCAATCGCTTGGTGAAGTAACCCAGCTGGCATTTCAAGGTATTTTAGAATACCCGCAGCTATTAATACTTACCAATAATTCAAAAAAGTAATTTGCCCAAATTGTAAAACAAAAGCGGTTCCCCTATTATATGAAGTACAGCGGTTGCTAAAAAGTAAAAGGAGCAGATCAAACGATCTGCTCCTTTTACTTTTTCAAACTTCTAAAGACTATTTAACGTCCCAGAATATTTTGGTAGTAAGGTTATCCTTATCTCTAACCGTAGCGTAGTTAGCAGGGTTATAAGTTACCTCATTACTTGGGTAATTCCATCTTACAGGCGGTACCGTCTGGTTGTTAGCATTATCCACTTGGAAGCTGAATTTTGGTAAATCCAATCTTCTAAGATCTGCCCATCCTTCATATACCTGTATAATATTATTATGCAACCAGATTTGATTTGCTATCAATGATAACTTAGCAGCACTGGTAGTAGCCTTCGCCCAGCTAATAGCATCGCTTGCGATGTAGGCCGTAACCTGCGCATCAGTCGCAGCGATTGGTGCAGTAACACCTATGGCATTACTTATTTTTATTGTACTATTAAAGAATTCCACAGATTGCTTAATTGCCGCTTCATAGGCAGTTTTTGCCATTGCATCATTGCTCGTTCTAAGGTAATATTCTGCCTTAATTAAGCTAATATTTGCAGCATTAATCATTACACCTGGAAAATACTGGTTACGGCTCAAGTTGTATCGGTTGTAGACAGCAATTAGCCCACCATTATACATGTTAGTTTGCTCCGCACTGGTAGCCATAGGATCCAAACCAATATACTTACCTCCCGCATTAATACCAGGCTCAAATAAGATCGGTAAACGTGGATCTTTGTTGGTATTCATATGATCCATCATCGCTTTTCCAGCCGTATTTCCAAACCAACCTTCCGATTCTAAACCTGACTGAAACCCTTTGGAGTTAATAGCAGTACTTATATCATAAACATTGATCTGGATGTTTTGATCGTTGGCTTCCACAACTGGGTAAGTAGTAGCATTTCCAAGAATTTCACTCATTTCCGAAGCAGCTCTAGCCTTAAAGCTTTCAGCAGCCGAAACGCGATTTAGCATTCTCAAACGAAGAGAGTTGGTATAACGTTTCCATTTCATCAAATCACCTTTATTGATAAAATCCTGTGTAGTAAAGGCCTTCTGGTACCCAGCATTTAAAGTAGTAGCATTCAATTGGGTTGAAATTGTTTTCAAGTCATCCAGCATCAACGTATAGATACTTTCTGCGGAATCAAACTTGGGAACGGAAGCATTATAATCTCCACCATTTGCACTAATCTTACTCGCTTCGGTAAACGGAATATCTCCATGTAAGTCTACGAGACGCTGTGTAAAATCATACAAATAAACTTTGGCAGTCATCAAGAAGATAGCCTTGTTTTTTTGATCTTCTACAGAGGCCGCAGCATATACATTTTCCAGTTCACGGAATTGGGCTAATGTGTTGTAATAGTTATACCACACATCTTCAACCCCAGAGGAGCCTGGTACATATTGTCCAGACTCATTAATCCAACCTGTAATTTGGTTGTAATGGTTCAGAGACGTTCTTAGCGTTACAAAATAATTACGATAAGCTGGAAGTACATAATCTATATTCGCTACTAAGAAACCTGTATACTGCTTCTCAATAGTAGTTTCTGAAATTTTTGCAGGATTTGCATACCTTTCGGTAAAATCAGATTCTTGGCAAGCAACCGTACCTAATAAAAGTGCAGCTACTAAATAGGATGATATTTTTTTCATTTTCTTATTCAGTTTAAAATTAGAAGCTAGCTCTTAACATCACACCCATGGTACGGAAAGATGGGTTATTTCCGGCATTGTTAATGTTTTCGGACCATCTAGTACTAGAGTTCGTTTGTTCAGCATCCAAATCCTTAATCGTGCGATATAAGAAGAATAGGTTACGACCAAATACTGATAAGGAGATATTCTGTGCCCCCACTTTATTTGCAATAACTGCTGGTAAACGATAAGCAAGTGAAAGCTCTCTCATTTTAATATAGGTATTATCCTTCACATATAGCTCATAGCGTGAGCTACCGTATTGAGGTCCACCCCAGTTATAGGTATTGTTATAATATACCGCTTGTGAAATTACATTGGTATTGGCTTCCCCATTGGTAGTAACTCCGTCCATCAACATACCATCCGTAAATACAGTTTGTCCGTTTGGACCTGCGGATGCACTGGTTTGAATTCCTTTTCCATTGGCATCAATGTAATAAGATAGACCACCATGCTCCGTATCCATGTTTGTCAAACTCTCTTCCGTCAAACCACGTGAGGTCATCCAGTTGATACCCGTTGGCATAATTGCGCCTCCAATACGGAAGTCAGTTACAACATCCAAGGTAAAGTTTCTATAGTTTAAAGAGTTGATCAATCCACCTGTTAATTTTGGCATGGCATTACCTACCTTTTTCCAGTTATCAGCATCTAATTGATACAGACCATTAGGACCCACTACTTTTTTACCATCCTGCTCTAAAATACCATGTGCATAAATATCCCCCATAGGCTGACCCACTACGGATCTTAGCTGAGCAGCATTACCATCATAATCAGCATGTAGCAATTCAGTAGAGTTGTTAGCAAGTTTTTCAACCTTGTTGGAGTTTTTAGCGAAGTTCAAAATAATATCCCAGTTCAGGTCACTATTACTCAAACCTTTGATAGGAGTAGCATTAATTGCGAATTCAACACCTTGGTTTCTTAGAGTACCAATGTTAGCCAATATACTTCTTGCACCTGTCGTAGAAGCAATAGTTAAAGGCAAAATCTGATCTACAATTTGTGCATTGTAATAAGAGATGTCTAAACCAAAACGATTGTTTAAAAACTTAGTTTGTAAACCAACCTCGAATTCATGCTTTTGTTCTGGACGAATTTGATCATTACCAAATGAAGAACCTAGATTCGTGTACAATACCGACTGTCCCCCTTTTTCCTGAACAGCTAATGACCCTTGGTTATAGGCAATGTTAGCACTATAAATAGATGGATAATTACCCACTATACCCCATGAACCTCTTACTTTACCGAAGCTAAAAAACGAAGGTAAAGCGAAGGCATCACTAAACACAAAACTAGCATTAAATGAAGGGTATACAAATGCATTGTTACCTTTTGCTAGTGTTGAAGTACGGTCTCTTCTCACAGTACCTTCTACGAAGAATATATTTTTGTAGTCGAAGTTAACAGTACCCATGTAAGCATCTCTCAAGGATCTTTCTCTTGATTGGTTACCATTTGCATTATTTACAGTCGCTGAAATATCAAAGTAGTTTTCAGTACTTAAACCACCATTGGTTCCTCTACTCAAATCCGTATTCAAGACTCTGTTAGCAGTGTAACCACCCAAAGCAGAAAGGGTAATATCTGGAGTAACTTTCTTGGTATAAGTCAAAAGTACATCACCGTATACATTACTATACAAGTTGTTGTTCATACTAAAACCACCTGAATAACCGAATGCCAATGGAATAGTACTGTAGCTTTGGCTTTCGATACGCTCTGAAGTATAGTCAGTAGCGATACGGCCACGTAACTTCAATTCGTCTGTAATTTGCCAATGTTGGGTCAAACTTGCAATAATACGATCAGAGTACTCGTCATAATTGTTTTTTCTAACACTCCACACGTAGTCAGCAATGGCAGATTTAAACCCATTATAACGGATATTTTCGTTGGGTGTTAAACTTTGTGTATTCACACCATTTACATATTTATATCCCAAACTTGTTTGATATATTTGATTGTACCAATCAGCAGATTCAAAACGATCCATCATACCACCGAAATTGTTGATCATACGATCCACTTTGAAAGGGCGGTTATGCGTTTTCTGATTTACATAATTCACCATCAAGTCTGTTTTTAACTTCTTGTTCAAGTTAAAACTAGCGTTCAAATTCGCAATGTTCTTCGCATTTTTGGCACCATAACTAATCATCCCATTGTCTTGGCGGGTAAATGAGAAGCGCATGTTAGAGTTCTCAGTTGCTTTTGATATAGATAAGTTAATGTTAGAGCTTTTTGCATTTTGAAAAAGATCCGCATAACTATTATTTGAAGCAGAGTATGGTCTAATTTGTCCGTCCCAAGCACGTACTGGCTGGCCGTCAAATTTTGGACCAAAGTTCACATTGGTGTTAATCAAACCCCTTACACCATCTGGATAGGTAATAAAACCCGCTGCATCTTGTCCTGCATCGTTTAACGAAACTGGATAACCAGGTCCTCTTACATTTTGGTATCTTGGTAGGTACGCAATTTTATCAACATTGTAACTTGCACTGAAGTCAACGCCAATACCTTTCTTTCCTTTACCCGTTTTTGTGGTTACCAACATTACACCATTTACCGCTTCAGAACCGTAAAGCGCTGCAGCAGATGCACCTTTCAAAATAGAAATGCTTTCAATATCAGCAGGGTTCAAATCCAAAAGTCCGTTACCACGGATACGTTGGTCGCCCCAATAACCGTTATTTCTTGCTTCACCATTACGAATTGGAATACCATCCAATACTATAAGTGGCTGTGTATTACCAGAAATCGAGCTAAATCCACGAATACTGATACTCACACCACTAGTTGCTCCACCAGGAGTCGCGTTGATAGTTACACCAGGAGCTTTACCATATAATGCCGATGCAAAGTTAGGAGAAGCCGTTTTTACAAGCGCTTCGTTGTTTACTGTAGCCGTTGCATAACCTAATGAACGTTCTTCTTTTGAAATACCCAAAGCAGTTACTACTACTTCGTTTAACTGAGAAGCATCTTCAGATAATTCTAAATCAATCGTTGAGCGATTGGCAACTTCAACTTCTACTGTTTTGTATCCAATAAAAGAGAATACCAATTTCGCACTTGATGGCGCTGAAAGAGTGTACTTTCCAGACGCATCCGTTGTAGTTCCATTTGTGGTACCTTTCACAAGTACCGACACGCCTGGCAAAGTTTGTCCATCGGGCGCTGAGGTCACTTTCCCTGTAATCGTCTGTGCGAATACGGGTCCACCAATCATCATAAGTACGACAATTAGCTTATGTAAATTTTTAACCATAAGAGCAGTTATAAAAGATTAAGATTTAAACATTAGTACAATATTAATAATTTTTTAACAAAAAAAACGATTAATTATTAAAATTAATTATTAAATAGTAAAAGTTATTGTCAGTTACATAAATTTATGACTATAAACCACTTACACTAGTTTAACTTAGTTTTATATGTGTTCCCACATTATTACTAACTGCATTTAACAAATTATTAGCATGACAAATCACAACTTTATCGACACCATCACTCAAGGCACTAAAAGCATTGTCCAACTTTGGAATCATACCTTTATAGATAACACCTTCTGATTTATATTGCTCATAAAGCTCCTTCGTTAAAGTTGGAATTACAGAGTCGTCATCCTCCGGATCCGATAAGACACCCATTTTTTCAAAACAATAAATCAAATTGGTTTCGTAAAATGCAGACATAGCCACGGCCATCGAAGAGGCCATCGTGTCGGCGTTGGTATTCAGTAGCTGTCCATTACTAGCATAAGTAAGTGGGGCAATTACGGGTGTAAAGCCATTTTCTACTAATTTTTTTACGGCTAGGCCATTTACAGCCTCAATATCCCCCACATATCCATAGTCAATGGTTTTAACGGGTCGTTTTACTGCCCGAATGATGCCCCCATCCGCACCAGACATACCAATGGCGTTCACGCCGAGCGACTGTAACTGTGCTACCAAATTTTTATTAACCAAGCCACCGTATACCATCGTAACTACGTCCAGCATAGGCTTATCTGTAACCCTGCGACCTTCTACCATTTGGGTTTCAATTTGAAGCGATGCTGCTATTTGGGTGGCAATTTTTCCTCCCCCATGTACCAAAATTTTCAAACCGTCCATTTGAGCCAGGGAGCCCAAGAAATTGGAACAAGCCTCCGGGCTATCAATTACATTTCCACCAATTTTAATTATAAAAAGCTTTTGCGACATGGTATTTATTTATAGAAATAATAAACGCTAACTAAACAGCGTCTGTAAGAAAAAAATCATTCTGAATAGGATCAAGACAAAAGTAGCGTAATTTGAAAAGAGGATTAAAAAACTAGAAAGACTTTTGCACGTTCTGAGCCGTTATACCCTATTAAGATTTACTTAGGGATTTCTCCAGTTAGGTTCTAAAATCCCAAACAAGAATTTTAATTCGTGAATTTTTTTAAGAATATTACGTTAAAATGTAAGGTATTTTGCAATATCCCGAACAATAAGCCATTAGCCAAAATTAAAGTTTAAACTTTCTATCTCCATGAATCGCACCCTGATAGCAGCCTTTCTGCTTTGTTGCACGTTTATATCCCAACAGGCAAGCAGCCAAATACAGAAGGCAAAGTCACAATGGACTTATACTTTTTCCAAGCCAGAAGTAAAAAAAGGAGAAACTGTTGACTTGATTTTCACGGCAACCATAGATAAAGATTGGTACTTGTACTCGTCGGATTTCGATCCTGAACTTGGCCCCATGCTTACTAGTTTTACCTATGACAAAAATAACACTTTTGAACTAGTAGGAAAATTAAAGCCCCAACATCCAAAAAAGAAATTCGAAGAAATTTGGGGCGGTGATGTCACCTACTTTACCGAAAAGGCTGTTTTTAAGCAAACTGTGAAAATATTAAGTGACAGTCCTATTATAAAAGGTAGCTCCGAATTCCAGACCTGTAGCACCGTTTCTGGTTTGTGCATACCGGGAAATAATGATTTTGAATTCAAGGGATTGAAAGTGGTAGCATCCGCTGATTCCCCTGCAATAAATACCACTCCTGCCACAGAGAGCAACGTGGCTACGGTGGAAGAAAATACTACCACAACAGAAGATTCAACTCTTACTGCTACTCAAGAATCTCATACCAACTCTGTGGAAGAAACTAGTGCTGCACTATCCAGCACAGAGACTAGCGAAGGAAACGGTTCGTTATGGGGGTTTGCTTTGGCCGCCTTCTTGTCTGGATTGGTGGCATTACTTAC
>CAXBLH010000271.1:0-7719 GCA_963976315.1 uncultured Dyadobacter sp. | reverse complement strand
GGGAGTAGTTTGGACGGTCTGTTAGCTTGCGTTTCTTCGAACTCTAATAATTATGTTCATTTTCAGGAAATGATTGACGATGGACTTCCTGTAGTATTTTTTGATCGTGTGGCCAGCACTATTCAAACTTCCAAGGTAATGCAAGACGATTATAACGGTGCATTCGCTGCGGTGGAACACCTCATTGAATGTGGATATAAGAGGATAGCACATATTACGGGGCCTAAAGAATTATTTTTCACAGAAAACAGGTTGAAAGGTTATCTTAAGGCTTTGGAAAAGCACGGTCTCCCCGTGAAAGGGGATATGGTGGTCCATTCAGGATTTTCTCAAAAGGATGGTGAAAACGATGTAGCCCTGCTTTTTGAGGAGCAAAAAGAGACACCAGATGCTTTATTTGCAGTCAATGACAGAAAGGGAATTGGAGCTATCCTTGCCTTAAAAAAAAGGAACATTGCGATTGGAAAGAAAGTAGGCGTTATTGGATTTACGAATGATCCGATTTCAGAAATTATCACCCCCACCATGTCAACAGTAGCGGAGCCTGCTTATGAAATTGGTAAAATCGCCTGTGATTTATTGCTAAAACATATCCGAAAGTCGAATTTTACTGCTGAACAGGTTACACTTTCGGGCGAACTTATCATTAGAGAATCTACCTGCAGAGTGAAATAATACCCCTTTTTTTCCCGGAGAATTGACGAATAAACCCAGACCAGGGATCTAATTATTAAGAATCTTTGTGGTAATTTCTTAATTTAGAATTTGGTTATAACTATTTACATAATAAGTAGATAAGTAGATACGTACTATGAGCACACACAATGATACGGGCCATTGGGGCGAAGAAAAAGCATCGGTTTTTTTAATGGAGAAGGGATTTGAAATTCTTGAAAAAAACTACCGTCATAAACACATGGAGATTGATCTGATTGTCAAAAAGGACAATACGCTCATTTTTGTGGAGGTAAAAACCAGAACAGGAACGGGCTTTGGAATGCCCGAAGAGTTTGTGAACTATACCAAAGCGAGGTTGATCATGAAAGCAGCGGAACATTATATTTATGCCGTGGATTGGCATTTGGATATTCGGTTCGATATTGTTTCAATTCTTATTATTCCCAACGGTGCGTTGGACATCAGGCATATTCAGGACGCGTTTAGTTAGCAGCATAAACGCCAGTCAGCCCTCACAAAATAACTTCTACCATAGCTCCTCTCGGTAAGGAGCTTTATGGTAGAAGTTTTCAGGTTCATTAGCTTTGAAGGTTATTCGCCGCCTTCCTCCACTTCGGAACCCATTAACGCCATTTTTGCAGGCTTTCCAGGAATTATGATTTCTTTCACTTCCTCCAAATTTTCTTTTTTATACATTTTTATTTTACCATTAATTCCATCCGAGATATACACCAATTTCTCAGTGGATACCACTGTCGGGTTACCCACTGTTCCCGATGCTGGAAACACTACTTCGATTTTTTTGGAAACCTTGACAGACAAATCTTTGCCGTCAAAAATTTTGACATTCCCATCAGCGTATAAAACAATAAAGTCTTGGCCCGACCAATCGAATGTTACGGAGAAAAGACTGGTATTCTCGTCAATGGTACTGATTTTATTCCCAATGGGGTCAATTTTATAAAGCCCAAATTTGGCCGAGAATCCAAGAAAAGTACCAGATTTCTTACCATGTAAAAGAGTACCGAGCCAAGTGGAACCAAAGTGCGATGGATAGGCTATTAATTCCTGATCTCCATTACTTCCCACTTTTAATATCCCGTTGGTTGAACCAAATAATACGGTTTCTCCATTGCCGGCCTCTCCATGTATTCCTCCTGTTTGAATGACGGAGGAATGTACCAATTTTCCAGATTTATCAATGATTTTTACGCGTTCAGGAAGTGTTCCCGCAGCTGAACCGTCCTTTTCTGTAACGGCGATATTCCCATTGGTGAACAATGCAGGAGCACCATGATGCGGAATGCCAGCTATAATAGACTGGCCTATACTGCTGGTATGGAGGCTACCTTCCTTAAATTGAGAGAGTGTACCTTCTCCGTCATTAAATATCAGTATCTCATCACCACTTCCGTAAAAATGTACCGGTCTTAGGGCGGTTGACTTAGCGAGTGCCCATTTGGGAGTACCTTTCACATGCGCATGATCGCCGTGCCCTTCAATACCAGAGTCAAAGAAAGACGCTAAATTGTCGTTGGTGTTGATTACTGCCACATACCGACCACTTGGGCTGCTATACAAGTTGCCCGCCGCAAAGGAGCTTTGATTTACTTCCAGGTTGCCATTCACTGGATTAATGAAATAATAGTCTGGTTTGTCTTGGTCCGAAACGAAGATTCTTACAAGATTACCTTCGGTGTTATTATTGTCAATTGGCTCGGTAGGGTCTGGATCCTTATTCTGGCATGAATGGAGTGAAAACAAGGCGAACAGGGAGGTGATAAATAGTAGCTTTTTCATCATGTAAATTAGTTTATGCAACAATGTTGCAAATAAAGACGATTTGTTTTTATAATGCAACATTGTTGCAAATAATTATTTGCGCTTCTTGAAACTATGCTGGATTAAGTCCTATTAGCATCTCTATCCGGCTTTCTTAATTTAGAAGTATCAGGTGCTCTATTAAAGAAAAAATCGGCTAAGTAGAACAAAAGGATTTATTGCCTTTGTGAATACAAATCTTTTATTGACTCAGCCATGGAAAAAGAATTGATTAGTAGGCGTAAGGCATTAATTATTAGTGGAAGCTTGGTAGCGGCCAGTTTTCATTCGTCGCTTTATGCCAATAAAAAATCCACCTTCCATCTGGGAGCTTGCGATTGGTCGGTAGGGCATCGGTTAAGTCCGAAAGCATTTGAAAATGCAGCTAAAATTGGATTACAGGGGATTCAGGTCAGTTATAATACTACTCAAGATGAACTGGGGCTTTCTGTTCCAGCCACTTTGAAAAGTATACAAGAAGCCTCCAAACGTAGTGGAATAAAAATTTCAAGCCTAGCCATTGGGGAACTGAACCGCACGCCCTATAAATCTGAACCTAAGACAGAGCAATGGGTTTGGAATAGCATTGATGCGGCCAAGGCTCTGGGCGTAAAGGTAATATTGCTTGCCTTTTTTGGCGATGGGGATCTTCGAAAGGATGACGTTGGTAAAAAAGAAGTAATCAGGCGACTGAAAATTGCGGCACCACACGCCGAAAAACAGGGTGTTATTTTAGGAATAGAATCTTACCTTACTGCTGAGGAGCATATCGAAATCATAGAAGCAGTTGGATCACCTGCTGTACAGGTTTATTACGATTTCAGGAATGCTGCCGATGCAGGAAATGACGTGTTTCATGAAGTACCGCTCCTAGGGAAGAAACGCATCTGCGAATTACATATCAAGGAAAATGGATTTCGACTTGGCGAAGGAACAATGGATTGGCCAAGAATTGCCCGTATGGTAAAGGAAATGGACTACCGTGGCTGGATGCAGATCGAAGGAGCCACGCCTCCTAAGGCAGATATCGTTGAAACCTATACTCATAATCGCAAATACCTCGAAACCCTTTTTCGGTTTAGCTGAAAAAACATATTTACTCAAAACCTCTGGAATAAATGAAAAGTGCAATTCATGGAATAACTTCGGCTTTGGGCCATCAAGACAGGACTCTTGTTACGGATGGGTTGAAAATAGAGTCGCTTAGGATAGTGCTCCTATTCAGCATATTGATGGGTTTAACAGCGCTTTTGTTCCAAAATAACCCTTTGCCAAGCCAGAAAAATATGCCAGTTGTCATGGCAATGGATAGTAATCAGTTGTTCGCCCCCGAGGATCTGGAAGTGACGCTATGGGCAGAGTCGCCGATGTTTTATAACCCTACCAATATGGATATTGATGCCAAAGGTCGGGTATGGGTGACGGAGGCCGTTAATTATCGAGACTTCAATACCAAACCTTCCGAGCGTTTGAACCATGAGCAGAAAGGGGATCGTGTGATGATTTTGGAAGATAAAGATGGTGATGGCGTGGCTGAGTCTTCAAAAGTTTTTGTGGAGGACACTTTGCTCACAGCACCATTAGGAATTGCGGTTATTGGCAATAAAGTGTATGTTTCTTGCGCGCCTAATCTTTTGGTATATACCGACCTAGATGGTGACGACAAACCCGATAAAAGAGAAGTATTCCTGACAGGATTTGGAGGGTTTGACCATGACCATTCCTTACATTCTTTGATTGTAGGGCCAGATGGAAAATACTATTTCAATACGGGTAATGCAGGGCCGCATCTGGTAACGGACAAAAGTGGCTGGTCGCTGCGGAGTGGCAGCTTGTATACCGGAGGAACGCCTTATAACAAAGAAAATCGTGGAAATCAGAAGTCGGATGACGGACGTGTGTGGGTAGGAGGGCTTGCCCTGCGTATTAATCCTGACGGTACGGGCTTAAAGGTAATGGGTCATAATTTCCGGAATAGCTATGAAGTTTGTCTGGATAGCTATGGTAATATGTGGCAAAACGACAACGACGATCAGGTAATTACTTGTCGGGTTTCGTTCCTTCCAGAAAATGGGAATGCGGGTTATTTTTCGGCTGATGGTACCCGTTTTTGGCAAGCCGACCGTCGCCCAGGTCAGGATATGTTTACGACCCATTGGCATCAGGAAGATCCAGGCGTTATGCCAGCAGGGGACAATTCTGGTGCAGGCTCTCCCACAGGGATTGTGTATTATGAAGGCGATGCCTTGGGCAAAAATTATAGAGGTACCTTATTAAGTTGTGAGGCAGGTAGAAACGTTATTTTCGCATACCAACCAGAAACAGACGGAGCAGGTTTTAAGCTAAACCGTCGTGACTTAATCAGTTCATTTCCACAAGTTTCGGAGCGGTACGAATGGTACGAAACCGACGGTGATGCTCGAAAATGGTTTCGTCCTTCGGATATTAGTGTGAGTCCAGATGGCTCTATTTTTATTGCCGACTGGTACGATCCAATTGTGGGTGGACATGGAATGAAGGACAAAAAAGGGTATGGTAGGATATATAGGGTAACGCCAAAAGGCAAAAAACTGACCATGCCAACCTTCGATTGGAATGCAACAGGCGGATTGATAGAAGCCCTTCAAAATCCAGCGATTAATGTGCGTGCTTTGGCATTTGACCAACTAAAAAACAAAGGAGATGCGGTACTACCCGCAGTTGAAAAACTATTATTATCGGATAATCCGTTTCACCGTGCAAGAGCCATTTGGTTGATGCCACAATTGGGTGAAAAAGGCAAAGCAGTAACCGTGAAGCTACTTTCTTCGCCGGATGCTGCATTTCGTTTAACCGCCTTTCGGGCACTGAAAAGTATTTCCGCAGAAAAACCCTATCTCACCAAAATGGCAAATGACCCAGACGCTGCCGTTCGCCGCGAAGTGGGTATTGCCTTGCGGGATGTTTCCTTTGCAAATAGTAAGGATGCAATAACGGCTTTGGTCAAAAATGATAACAGCCAAGACCGCTGGATGTTGGAAGCCATAGGTACTGCCGCTGATGGTAAGGAAGAAGAAGTGTATGCTTTGGCAAGAAAAATATATCCACACGACCCAACAAAATGGCCACCTCAAATGGCTAATCTCGCTTGGCGGCTACATCCGGTAAGTGCCTTGGGGGACTTGAAATTAAGAGCTGCTAGCAAGCAAGTTTCGGAAAGCGAGCGTAAAAGAGCTTTGACGGCCATTGCTTTTATAAAGGATAAGTCGGCGGCTGAGGTGATGGTGTCTCTATCGAGTAGCTCCTTGCCAGACGTGGCGTTTATGGCATCGTGGTGGATCAATTTCCGCAAGACCAACGATTGGGCGGATTATATGGACTGGGATAGAGCAACAGAAAAAAACATGAGCGACTCCTATCGTAAAATGTTGGATTTGAAACAAACAGTAGTGAATAAAAATGCGAGTATAGCAGACAGGATTTTGGCAGCTCAAAAGTTGGCTGCGGATAAAGAAGGAGGCAATTTACTCATAGAAGCCAAAGTCCAGTCGGGCTTGCCAGATACGATTTCGAAGTCTGTCAGTGAGATTATTTTCAAAAATCCTGACCAAAGTGTACGGGTATTGGCTAGCCAATATTTTCCAAGAAATGGGAAAGTATTTAAAACTGATTTTATAGCCAGAATGAAAGGGAATAGTACTCATGGCGAAAGTTTATTCGTAAATAGCTGTTCGTCTTGTCATAAACACGGTGAAAAAGGGGCAGAAATTGGGCCCGATTTGACGATGATCCACAAAAAATTCGGGAAGGCAGACCTGCTGGATGCCGTCGTGAATCCGTCGGCGACGATGGTCTTTGGTTATGAAGCCTATACCATCACCACCAAAGACGACAAAAGCTATTTCGGGTTTTTGTTAAGTGATGGCGATAACGTCGTATTGAAAGATGTATCGGGACAGTCGCATACCATCAAAGCCAATCAAATAAAATCCAAAGAAAAAATGGCCCAATCGCTTATGCCTGAACCTACTTCCATGGGCCTTAACGAACAAGATTTGGCCGATTTGGTAGCGTATTTGTTGGAGAGGAAGTGAAAAGGAGTCAATCCATTTTGGTTGGAAAAATTTTAGTGTATCTGGGACTACCAAATACACTAAACTATTAATTGTAAACCTTAGATCCTGTTTAAATTTTAACCTTCTTGGCTAACTTCTATTTTAACGGGAGCCAGATTGTAAGAAGGGTTTACCATTATTTCTACCTTCCTAGCTACCTTGGTTGTGTTTGGTAATATCTTAACGGGTACACTGAAGTTACCTGCGCCATAAATTTTTGTGATGCTCAACCAACTTTTACTGTTTTCTGGTACCACTATCCACCAGCCGTCGGAACCCGCGTCAATTATAATATTAACAGTACCGCCACTAGCCGGGAAGGAAGCTTTATTGCCTTCCAAAGAGGCCGAAAAAGGGGAAGGTTGAGGCTTTGGAGGAACCTCGTATTTGACACATTGCCAAAACGAAACGGAGAGAATTAATAATAAGAGTGCCTTTATTGTATGATGATATTTCATATAGCTATATTTTATAATGTTAGAAATTATATAACTCATTCGAGCCTCATTACCAACCTGGATTTTGAGTCCAACTACCATTAGTCAGTTGGATCAAACGGTCCTGGATTGGTAGTAAATAATCCCGGCCAGTATTGAATCCTAATCCATTGGGCAATGTTGACTTATAAGGATCGATATAGCGTAGCGAATCGCTGGCCGAGCCAGTTAAGAAAAAATTAATAGATTTTCCACTAGGAGCGGTATCGAAATACAATAAGGCATTTTTGTAAAATCCGCTTGCTGTATTCTGCGCTTGAAGGTCGCTTCCTACAAACAAAGTGCCTAAAGGACGCTTTCCTACCAGCAGTTCATCAGCAGCTGCCCATCTTAGAATGTCTGTCAGTCGGCTTCCTTCCAGTGCAAACTCAACTCTGCGCTCCCGTCTTACGCTTTGTAATACTTTATCCAAATTTTTAAAAGGATAGGTACTACTTGTATTATATTCTCGGTCAAAATCAACTGCTGGCATTCCCGCACGATCACGTAAGGGTTTTAGAGCTGCTTTTATAAGGTCGGGATTATCACCAAGTTCAGCGCTGGCTTCTGCATAATTCAGTAGAACTTCTGCATATCGGAAGAGAATTAAAGGTACAGAACTAAAACCATCATCTTGTGTTGCAGGGCCG
>CAXBLH010000270.1:0-7721 GCA_963976315.1 uncultured Dyadobacter sp. | reverse complement strand
AACCTCGACAGGGAAATTGGCAAAAAATTCAAGGTTGGATTAAGCATGAGTGGCTCTATGAGCAGGAATAAGGCTGCCATGCAATCGTCGAACCGGGATGATGTTTCTACCTCAGTGGTTCATGGAGCACTTCGGTCACGCCCGATGGTAACACCATTTACTGCCGACGACGAAATTGATCAATCTTATTTAGGAAACCCTTTGACACTCGTAAATCTGGCCGACGACCAAAACAAGGTAACCAGCGTATTGGCTAATCTGTTCGCCGAGTATACTATTTTGAAAGGATTTAGCTTCCGCGTGAATGGTGGGGTAAACAACTCCGCCTCTAATCGTGACTTCTACCATCCCCGAGGAACCACTTTGGGTAACTTAGAAGGTGGCTATGCCTATAAAGGGAATACCGGATCCTTTAACTATCTCACAGAATATACATTAAACCTGAACAGAACATTCAATAAAAAACACCGATTTAATGCAGTTGCGGGATATACCTGGCAAGAATGGAATCGCAATAGTTTCGGATTGAGTGCATTAAATTTCCCGAATGATAATCAGCTTTACTATAATTTTGCCGGTGCCAATTCCATTAGTAAGCCAAGAACTAGCACCCAGCAGTGGGCGCTTTCTTCCTTCTTGGGTCGCTTAAATTATAGCTTTGACAATAAATATCTTTTTACATTCACTGGGCGTACGGATGGTTCAACCCGACTTGCTCAGGGCAACAAATGGGCATTTTTCCCCTCGGTTGCAGCTGGATGGAATCTTCATAATGAAAGCTTCATAAAGTCCCTTTCATACATTTCGGAGCTTAAATTAAGAGCCAGTTATGGACTATCGGGCAATCAGGCCATTGCTGTGGGTGCTACCAAAGCCACATTAGGAACCACCAATACAGTGGTAAACGAATCGGTTCAAACCGGATATGTACTCTCAAACATGGCGAATGATAAATTGCACTGGGAAACAACCAAGCAAACAAACATTGGCATGGACCTTACTCTTTTCAGCAATAAACTCGATTTTGAATTTAATTATTACAAAAAGAACTCGGTGGATTTGCTGATTGCGCTGGTGATTCCTCCTTCCAATGGTTTTACCAGATATAATACCAACCTTGGCTCTGTTGAAAATCACGGTTTTGAATTTGACTTGGGTGTAAAACCATTAACAGGGAGCATTAAATGGGACATTTCCGGAAACCTTTCAATCAACCGTAATAAAATCGTCAATCTTGGAAGTGTTCAATCATTTGTTGGGCCTAGTTTTCAGGCAGTAGGCGGACAGAGCTTACACATTGCCCAAATAGGCAATCCGATCGGTTCGTTTTACGGCTATCGGATCAATGGTATTTATCAAAATCAAGAAGAAATCAATAATGGTCCGAAAGACTCCTCAACTCCAAAACCCGGAGGCTTTAAGTATACCGACATCAACGGAGATGGTAATATCTCCGCTGAAGATCGGGAGATAATAGGCAATCCCTATCCCGACTTTATTTTTGGATTGACCAACAATGTTAGCTGGAAAGGACTCACCATGTCTGTTTTTGTACAGGGTAGTGTAGGTCAGGATGTGATCAATGCGAACCGGTTTTATCTTGATGCCCTCACCCGAGGCATTCAAACCAACGTAAGCAAAGAAGCATACGATAATCGTTGGACGGGCGAAGGTACTAGCAATTATTACCCTGCTCCCACTTCATCCAGTACCCCATTCAACTCTCGGTTTACGGATTTTATAGTAGAAGACGCCACGTTCGTAAGATTAAAAAGCGTTACATTCTCTTATGGCTTTCCTCCTCAAGCAATCCCACATATCCGCACGTTGAAACTCTTTGTTTCCGCAAGTAACTTGCTTACCCTAACCAAATATAAAGGGTACGACCCTGAGATAAGTAGCAAAGCCGATAACTCGATGATGCCCGGTGTAGATAGTGGCAGTATTCCACAATACAGGACATTCTCGGCAGGCATTAGCGTAGGATTTTAACATTAATTGAAAAAATGATGAATATTAAAAAATTTACTTTAGCTGCGTGCTTACTCATAATGATGGCCAGCTGCTCTCTTGAAGAGACTATCTATGACAATGCACTGTCTGAAACATTCATAAAATCCGACGCGGATGTAGCGTTTCAGCTGAATGGTGTTTATTCCTTTTTCACCACCTTCGGGGGTTACAAATCCAATCTGAATTATCCACTGATTTATGGAGGGGATGACGTAGCCGTAACGGGGGGCATTCAGCGTCCATTTACCGACCGGACCTTACCTGCATCTAACGTGTATCATGCTACACCTTGGACAACCTATTATAATACGATCAATAATGCGAATGCTTTAATAGAAACTTTAGAAACATCGACAGTTGTATCTGAAAATATAAAAAGACAATCGATCGGTGAACTCTATTTCTTGCGCGCTTTTTCATACTTTAATTTGGTTCGTTTTTATGGTGGGGTTCCCATTCGTACAAATTCAACCAAAGGAAATTCAGATTTTTATCCATCTCGTAATACCATAGATGAAGTTTACACCTTGATACTGGAAGATTTCAAAAAAGCCAGTGAGCAATGTAATCCATATAGCAAACAACCATCAGCCGAATTCGGTCGGGCAACCAAAGGTGCAGCACAGGCTTTGTTGGCAAGCGCTTATCTTACTTATGGCAACTATCACGACCTGAACAACAAACCCGATCTCGCAACAACGGCTTATCAATCCGCCCGTAGCTATGCCGACAGTGTTATTATATCCAATGAGTATACACTAATTGACGATTACGCCGATTTGTGGGATGTTGCCCAAGAAAAAAATGCTTATCGGGAGGTAATATTTGGCATACAACATACGCGCGATGCACTGGCCGCAAGTGCGAGCTCAAGAGGATCTGAACTGGCCTATTACTTGCAGCCCAATACCAGAGATGGAATTTGTGGCAATGTAACCAACGGCGTTGGTGCTGGAACAATGAGAATTCAGCCCTGGTTTTATGATATGTACAATACCGGAGAATACGCCAACGATTACCGTTCGGAAGTTTCCTTCCTAACCACCTGGAAAAATACGTTAACAAACAGAACCTATATTACCTATCCGAGAATTAAACAGGCAGCGGAAAGCGTAGAGCAGTATCCTTATATCGATAAATACCAAGACCCCAACGGTTATCAGGCAAGAAACAATGAAAATGATTTGTTTATTACCCGCTTGTCGGAGGTCTATTTGATAAAGGCAGAAGCAGAAAATGAGCTTAACGGTCCAACTGCAATAGCTTATCAGGCTTTTAACAAATTACGCGAACGTGCTCGCAAGGCCGACGGAACGCCAAGGAAAATGCCGGAGGATTTGGCAGCTGGGCTGACGAAAGAGGAATTTCGGCTTAAAATTTACGATGAAAGAGGGCTTGAATTTGTTGGGGAAGGGCTTCGCTGGTTTGATTCCGTACGTATGCGTTATCTGGACAACAAAAGAACGATGGTTCAATATCGATACGAGGAATTTTATCCTAAGATGGCTGTTAAAACTGCCCCTTCCTATAACGCTACTACTAACGTATGGGGTGGCGGGCGTATACAACCGCTCAATGTTGTGGCTTTCAGTCCAAAATTTTTGATCTGGGCTATTCCAAGCTCCGAAATTGATGCGAATCCGCAAATGAAACAAAATATAGGTTGGTAGTAGTATAAATCATAAGTGAACAACGGTGGGTTATGACCTCACCGTTGTTCACTTACTGTAAACCTACCCTACAAACACCATGAAACAGATACTATTAGCAATATACCTCTTATTGATTTCGGTGGCATCTCGTGAAACATTTGCTCAACAACTGTCTAATGAGAAGGATTTTACAACACCTGTAATACCCATTAGGAAATTGGATATGCATCGGGTAGAACAGATAGCAAAATTACTCAACGACAAGCCTGCCGGATTCGGCAATCCAAGCTCAGACAGGGCAACATGGGAGTCCCTCAAAGCAAGCGGAAAATACCAGAAAGTAATCAAAGAGGCCTCGTCTATGTTAATAAAAGAGTTTCCAGAATTTGACATGGAAGCCTATATGGGCATGTTCACAAAAGGTGACTCACAATCTGGAAAGGATATCTTAACCAGTCGATTGAGATGGATGGTGATACTCTGCTGGGCAGAATGCCTTGAGAATAACGGCAAATATATTCCCAAGTTAGAACTGGTTATAGAGGAGTTGATCAAACAAAAAACATGGGTGAACCCTCGCAATTATACAGAAGAAACCTTTGGTGGACTTGTGGAACTTTCAACAGCCAGTTATATGCATAATATGGCGCAGGTGCTCTACCTATTGGGCGACAAACTCAGCCCAACCACTAGAAAAAATATAAAGGCTGCCCTGCACACCAGAGCTTTCAACCCCATTTTAGCCACGATAGCGGGCAACGATAGAAACCACAACTGGTTAACCTCCACTAATAATTGGAATGCGGTTTGCCTTTCGGGCATTACCGGGGCTGCGCTAACAACGCTCACCGACAAAAAGGAAAGAGCCAAATTCGTGGCCATCGCTGAGCGATATGTCCAAAATTTTATAGCCGGCTTCCATAATGACGGCTATTGCACAGAAGGTATTGGCTACTACAATTACGGATTCGGGCGGTTTATTACGCTTCGTGAAAATATATTCCAATCCACAAATGGTAAAATTGACCTGTTTGACGATCCCAAAATAAATAAAATTGCAGGTTTCCTACCGAACATGCAGATCGTTAACGGCACCTACCCCGCCATTGCCGATTGCAGGATTGACACAAAACCCGGCTCTAACATTATGTATTATACAAGTCGGAATCTGGGGATGGGTTTAAGTGAATATAATACTATATCACTGCTAGGTTCTACGTCTGATCTTGTTGCTGATGTCATGTATGCATTCCCAAATACTGCATCCAAAGCAGCACCTGCGAAAGCTGGAAATTTGAATTACGCAGGAATACGTTCCTATTTTAATGAGGCTGGTATATTGACCGTACGTCCAATGACCGGAATAAAAGGAAATTTCGGAGCTGTGTTAAAAGGTGGAAAAAACGATGAACACCATAATCATAACGATTTGGGCTCCTATACCATTGCCATAGGCGATGAAGTGTTGATGGGCGACCCCGGACTGATTCCCTATACTGCGAAAACTTTCGGCCCACAACGTTATGATTATAAAACCCTGGCATCCTATGGACATCCGGTACCACTGGTAGCGGGCCAGCAGCAACGAACAGGAAATGAAGCGGAGGCTAAAATAGTACGGGCTGAATTTACTGATAAGCAAGATTTGTTTGATATGGATATTACTTCTGCTTACAATGTGGCAAGCCTCAAATCATTGATTCGAAAATTTGACTACCAAAGAGTAAATAATATTTCCTTGAAAGTAAGTGACGTATTTCAATTCAGTGAAGCCCAAATATTTGAAACGGCCATTATCACCCGGTCCTCTTGGCAACATGATGCCGACGGACAAATTGTATTACAAGGAAAACGTGGAAAATTGATCGCTAACCTCCAAGTTCCAGAAGGAGGCTACTCGCTTCATTCAGAACAGATTATGGAGGAAAATGGAATCCCATATACCCGGCTTGGGATACGTTTAAAACAACCGCATACGGCAGGGGCGGTGACCATAACGTATCAGGAAGAATAAATCCAAAATTGGAATAGCACATGAAGCTGTGCAACTTACGCCCCAAAGCTAAAAAATGATCCTATTGATAAATAATTAAAATTTCCGAATCTTTTAAATTGCTAATAAACAGCCACTTTTCTGTACATAATACTTCCAAAAACAACATGACTTTTCCACAAACACGTAGAGAATTTCTAAAAAACACCCCACTGATTACAGGCTTATTAATGAGTATCTCTTCCCTTTCAGTAGCCGAAAAAGCACAAAAGACTATACTCCTTCGGTCGTCATGGCAAACAGTCAACATAGGTGATATTGCACATACGCCGGGTGTTTTAGCGCTTCTTGAAAAATACTTCCCTAACGAAAAAGTGCTTTTGTGGCCCACCGATGTAGGCGACGGTGTGGAGGAAATGATAATGCGGAGGTTCCCTAAATTAATCATATTAAAAACAGAACAACAAAGAAACAACGCATTAAAAGAAGCTGATTTTTTTCTGCACGGCTCCGCTCCCTCGCTGACCGGCCGTAAAGAATTGGAACGCTGGACAACGACGCACAAACCTTATGGCATTTATGGCATAACTTTCCCCGGTGTATATGGCTTTCCGGAGGATCGTGACAAGTTTAACCCCGATGACATAGAACTACTTACCAATGCCCAGTTCGCCTATTTTCGCGATTCCGTTTCTCTGGAATTCGCCAAATCCAAAGGCGTGAAATGCCCTATAATGGAATTTTGTCCGGACGGAGCTTTTGCTGTTGACGTACGTGATGACCAGTCTGCCATTTCATTTTTAAAAGCGCACGACCTCGCCGATGGTAAATTTATGTGCGTCATTCCCCAATTCCGGTTTTCGCCTTGGTGGGAAATTTCAGCAAAAAATTTAGCCATCAATGAAAAGAAAAATGCGTACAATATGCAGATGAAAGAGCACGACAATGCACCCATACGGGAGGCCATTATCGCGGTTGTTCGTCAGACAGATTTAAAAATCCTGATTGTTCCTGAAAACGAAACTCAGGTACATATTGGCAAGGAAATGCTATATGACCCACTGCCGGAAGATGTAAAAAAGCGCGTTGTATGGCGGGATCATTACTGGCTTACCGATGAAGCAGTGAGCACCTACGCCCGATCTGCTGGTCTTTTTGGCTTAGAAATGCACTCTCCTATCATGTGTATTGCATTAGGCGTTCCAGCTGTCGTTTGCCGGTTTGAAGAGCAAACTAGTAAGGCAGCGATGTGGAAAGACATAGGTCTTAAAGAATGGCTATTTGATATGGACACACCCCAGGATGTGGCCGGAATAGTACCGGCAGTTCTGGAAATCGCCAAACACCCGAGGGTAGCAAAAGCAAAGGTTGCAAAAGCCCAAAAGTTTGTAAAAAAACGGCAACAGGAAACCATGGCTGTTTTAAAGAAAAAGCTTTATGAAAAAATCTAAGATCATCCCATTAGCCTATAATCGGGTACGGGTCATCCGTAAAAAGTGTGTCTCAAAGAACTAAATACATCACCAGTACAGCAATAAAAGCCCCCATTTCATGAAACAACAAGGCGTTTTAACCTCTATTCTTATAACACTTTTATTTTTCTGGGGAGTCATCCCTAGTAAAGCACAAAACCTCCCCTCCCCTTTAAAGCCCATTGATGAAATAAGAGTGAGGGAAATCGAAAAGATGTTACCAGACGCTCCTGCCGGCTTTGGAGAGCCCTACTCTAACCGAACCGAATGGAACAGGCTACTCGCCTCAGGAAAATATGACTCGTTTTTAAAACAGATGGAAACTTTCGAATTTCCTGCTTTTAGTAAGGACGATTATTTTTCTTTGTCCAATGGTACGGCCCCCTCCTCAGCCAGAGGCTTGCAAATGATGCGTGACAGAGCCAAAGGGTTATCGCAAGTTACCTGGGCAGAATGTTTGGAAAATAAAGGTCGCTATTTAAAGCGCATTGAAGAGGGACTTACTGATATACTGGAACAGAAATCCTGGGTTTCGCCAAGAAATGATTTTGATTTCAAGAATTATAATGGTGTTGAATATTCCGTTGAATT
>CAXBLH010000269.1:0-7726 GCA_963976315.1 uncultured Dyadobacter sp. | reverse complement strand
GACCCCGAAGATGATAGTCCATTCGGATCGTCTTTCACTTCCGGATAGTGTAGGTCATCGATAATCTGGTATTCAATACCTTTTGCAGAAAATGTATTGGTTTTATTACTTTTTACTTGATTAACAAAGTACTTTATACCGCTATTGGCATTTTCAGTGAGGTTAAACTCCCATTCCAAATCAAAACTGCTATAGGTTTCTTTGGTAATAATATCTCCTCCTTTACGCCCTTGTAATACTGAAAGTGTCCCGTCTTTAATGATCCAGCCCGCAGAAGGAGGAGCCTCTTGAGCAGCTTGCCGCCATTTTGTCAAATCCTTTCCATTAAAAAGATACTCCCAACTACCTTTTTGGATTTCAAATTTATCCATCTTGGTTGGACTCTTAAAACCAAAAATAACGACGGATAGAAATAGTAATACGCTGCTTGCTAGTTTCATTTGGACTTACTTAAAGATGAGGTTATAACTTAATAAAGAAGAATTAGGCCATATTTACCTGGGGTGCCCAATAGGTACAATGGCCCGCTGCCTCCACGGGGCCTTTAAATAATTGGCAATTACCACAGCTGGGTGTCTCTTTAAATGGCAGGTAAAGCTGGCAGTTGCTACAATTTGATCCTGCAACGGGCGAGGCTTTTACATAACCCATTTTTTCTCGCGCTTTCAAATCAGTTTCTGCCACCTTTGAAAAGTCATTACAAGGATCCTTAGATACTTCTTCCGTGGTTTCGGATTCACTTTCTCCACCACAGCTTACCAGCCAAAATGCACCTGCTACGCCTAATCCTAACGTACTAATACTTTGTTTTAAAAACTGTTTTCTTGATACTACTTTAATCATGTCTTTAATTCTATTTCAGTAATTCTTCAATCACCTGTTTGGATTCAGTATTAACAGATGCACTGTTTGATTTTAATTTAAGGAGTGTTTGCGCCCCCAGTTTTCCCACTTCTGGGTTTGACTTCCGTCCATCAGAAAGTCCGTCCAAATAAGCTGTAAACCAAAACTGCTGATTCGCCAGCGTACTATCTCCCAAAACTGAAAGTGTCCCCGCAATCTCTGGATCAAGATTATGCCCTCCCTGCGAGTAAGCCAGTCCATATATAAATTTCGACCGGTCGTCATCTTTTTCATTAAAAAAGGCGCTATGCGTTTTCAAGCTATCTATCAGACTTTTAGAATAGCCGTTTTCGCCACTCAGGACAGCCATTCTGTACCATTGGTTTTCAACGCTTTTATTTAATACTCTCCGCAAAGCTCCTGTGGCCATACTATTTTTGGAATTCCCCAAACTTAATATCGCCTGAAACGAAACTCTTGGAACGGAATCATTCATCATTTCAATGATTTGAGGTAACATTTTCGGATATTTTTCGGCCAACATCAAACCATGTTCCCGTACACCCGCATGGTTATCCACCAGCATCGTTTCAACCCTTCTAACACATAAAACGCATGTAATTTCGCCTTAGGGCTCGCTACTGCCATCATTTCCTTTAACTGGGGAACAACGGATTTATCTTGTCTTTCCAACAAAAGCCTTTGTGCATTTAGCCGGTACCATTGATTTGGATGTGCCAAAAGTTCCACCAATTCCGCAGCCGTTACCGTGGATAAATCTTTCAATTCAGTAGACTCCTGCGCTGGATTCTTAGGGGTGATTTTGTAAATCCGTCCACGGTCCGAGCCATTCATAAAGTCCATATCGGCTTTCAGATCATCAGGAATCGACACAGGCGTTTCAATATGCTGTCTGTAAAAGTCAATTACATACAACGCACCATCGGGCCCAACAGTGAAATTAGCAGGCCTAAACCACGGATCCGAGGAGCTCAAAAACTCTTTATGGTCTTCGACTTTTGTATCACGAAGTGCTTGGAAAGCAGGGCTAATGGAATCAGGAATTAGAAGATCACGGTGTATCAAACTACCCGCAACATCGCCCACAAAATAATTACCTTGGTAAGCTTCCGGGAAAGTATGACCCGTATAAACGGTACCACCCGATGCCCCGGTAAAATAATCCTCAGCATATTCAATCCGATCCAGCCCTTGCTCTTGGTATTGTTTGTTGCGGCGTTTGGTTCTTTCTGCCCGCCAGTAAGGAGCTGGCGTAACTTGGTACATGGTATTATCTTTATCAGAAATATCCAGTACACCGGATTTTGCAGCCATGAACTTATTACGATGAGCATACCGCCATGCAATTACCGCCTGCCGGATCCGTACGGAATTCTCAGTCATAAACCGATGCCCGAAGTCGTCAAAAGTTTGTCCGAATTGTGCATTACCAGTTTCCTGCTCAAACTCATCGGTATCCATCCGAAACCGAAAATCGGCACCACGCATGTCCAACTCTTTTTGCTTATTTCCTTTTATGGCAGTAACAGTACCCGCTTGACCGTGATTAGATGCATAAATCCAATTGTCAACTCCAAAACGTAAATTGGTAATTTGTGCTTCTGAATTATTTTCAAAAAAGCCTTGGAACAAAATTTCTTTTACATCCGCTTTACCATCGCCACTGGTATCTTTCATATACCAAATATTGGGAGCTGCGGTTACCAATAAGCCGCCCTTCCAAGGCAATACACTAGTAGCTTCACTAATATTTTCGGCAAAAATGGTAGCCTTATCCATACGGCCATCGCCGTCGGTATCGGTCAGCATTTTAATCTTCCCCAAACCTTTACCTTGCTCAGGCTTAAAGGGATAATCGGGCATTTCAACGACAAAAGCACGTCCTTTCTCATCAAATACCAAATCAACCGGATCCATTATTACTGGTTCCGAGGCAAAAATTTCAATATTAAACTCGCTATTGAGATCGAAACTTTTAAGGGCATCTTCGGGCGACAAGGCATCTACATAACGATTGGGAGTACACGCTGTTTGTAAGAGTGTAATTAAAAAAGAGAGCAACAATAATTTATATTTCATGGCAAGCGCAGGTAGGGATTTTGATTAACTCATAAAATACTCAATTTATAGCTTGAAAAGGCGTTTTGCATTTTCAAAAAGTAATTTTCTTTCAATTTTCTTATTTTCTGCGAGTTTTTTTATTTCCAAAATAGTATTCCAGCCTTGGCAGGCATCTCCTTTGCCAATATGATCGTTGCAGTCACTACCGTAAAGCAATTTATCCTGGTGGCGCGTCAAAAAGCTTTTCGCTTGCTCTTCATCGCGGGTCATTGCGTTCAGTCCCGAACCCGCCGACATGTCGCCGTACATATTTGGGTAATCGCTTAAAAGCCGGTCCGTAATACCCCCAGGTGTTACTTTGGTCTTGGGATAAAGAATACTTTGGTCGGTATGGTTTTTATCCACATTAGCCCACCAGGTTTGAGCGTGACCTATAAAATTTACTTTGGGATATTTTTCCAGCATTTTATGAAAACGTTCGAAATTGTAATTATACATCTCAAACTGCCAGTGCATCAGTACAGGAACAGCATAAGCTTCTGCAAGCTTATAAATACGCTGCATTTCTTTAGAATCGCAATTGACACCAAATTTAAGTTCTCCAATAACCACGGCACCCAATTTCAGATATTTCTCAATTTCTGCAACCGCATCATCTAAGTCTGGTACCTCGTTGGCACCGAAAGTAAATTCGGAGCTATATTTTTGCGAAAACTCATAACAAACTTCATTCCCCGTACACTGGGCCTGTAATCCATTCGAATCACCTTTATGAGTAGACAACCCAAAAGCGGGAGTTCCAGCAGGCAAAAGAATGGTTTTGGTAATACCCATGGCTCGTTGATGCGCTAATAACGTCGCATTCGGTCGACCGGTATAATCGGTATGCTGGTGAATATCAATAATAGGCTCATCCAAATTAAAAGCCAAAGGCAACATACTACTCGCCGCAACCCACTTAGCAGTTCCTGCTAAAAACTCCCGACGTGAAATGGACTCCTGTTTGAACATAGCATTGAGGCTTTAAGCCTTCGGAACTCAGCCGTCGGCGATCAGAGAATATACCGTAACATTTAGATTTTTTTCAATAACCAGCAAGGCAATTCGACCGTTGACTACTGAATTGCACCCGTAGACTTTTCCTTGCAGATTATTGAGAGCCCTCCGGCTACTTCACATCCGCCAATTTGATACTCTTCCCACCCTGACGCTTGCTTTCATCGGCTGCTTCCATAAAAGTAAAGATTTCTATGGTTTCTTCTGGTGTAACTGGCACTTCTCCCGTTTTGAAATACTTGATTATATCTTCTAACAAAGGCTCATAACCTGCATAAGGCCCTAAAACTTTATTGCCATCTTCCAGAAAAACCGTTCCGCCGTAATCATGTTTCCCAGTGCGCGTACCTCTAAAAGTACCCGTGCGGCCATCCTTCCAGACACCCACCACGATATCCGTATCGGGTGTACTTACACGCGTAACACTTTCACAGCCTGTTCCCATAACGGTATACAGCGTTTCTACTCCATGAATCCCATACCAGAATAAGTCAGGATGTGTTTTTTCCAATTTGGCTGGACTGAACGTATCAGCTCCTAAAACTTTGGACTTATCGATGGAGGCAATGCCTTTGATATACCTTAAAGAAGAGGCGGAAAAAACTGGAATTTTATATTTTTCGGAGGCTTTATAAATGGAGATGGCATCGGCCAAGGAACCAGCCACTGGCTTATCGATAAACATTCGTTTACCAGCTTTAAATACCTGTAAGGCTTGTTCCAAATGTAAACGGCCGTCGTTGGTTTCCAACAACACTACATCCACCTTCTTCAATAACTCTTGGATGGATGCCGTAATCTCCACACCCATTTTCTTTACATCTTCTATATACCCCGGAATCCGTTCGGCGCTAGATACAATGTCTTTACTACCGTGTGGATATGCAGCTACTACCCGATACCCGTCATATACCGGATTAGGACTTTCTGCATTCAGCACTTTTGTGAATGCTACGCTATGGGAAGTATCCAGCCCAATAATCCCCACCCGTTTTCCTTTGTCGGCCAAAGGAAAACGAGCGTAATCATCGTAAAACCCGAGACTAAGGCCCGCAAATACGGACGATTGCATAAATTTCCTTCGGCTAAGATGATTCATGGATTATTCAATTTTAAGAGTTTAGAAATAGCCCATCACATATAAATGACGGGTACGTACACGTAAATATAACCAAATAATCCTAAAAAGGGACATAATTTTGACAATTTTGTTATTTGGTAGCGCGTAACAAAAAGCGACCCTCTCTATGATTAAACTTTCAAAGGAAATATCCATAAAAAAGAGCAGACAAAGTTTGATACCCATCTTCCGACAGACTGCTAATTTTGGATTGACAAAATCTCTAAGCTTGCAGAAGTTCCAGTATAATTTAAGGACTCCATCGAAAAACAACTTGCTACCAGATGATGAATGATACAATGGCCATTACTTAATCCCAAAACCTTAACGCCCAATAGTAATAGGACTAATGAACGTTTGCAATAGCAGCTAAAACCCCTCGACTTTCAAAAACTATTTCCTTAATTCTGATAAAATGCCATATTTTCCTGAGTAATGATGTCAATAGGCATATACTGAATCCGTTCAATAGGCGTGTCCAGTACCAGCTTTTGATACAAAGTCCTAATCCCGCGATAACCTTGTTCTTCTGGTTGGTGACAAATCAGAAAGTCAATCATGCCATTCTTCAAATAGGCAGCATTCGCTTTCAAGAAATCATAACCCACCAATCGAATATCTTTCCGTTCCGTTTTCTCCAAATAGGAAGCCACCGAAAATACCCGAGAATTAGTAACCAAAATGGCTTCTGTATCCGGGTATTGTTTCAAAGCCTTCGTCAGGTTGAGCGAAATAGATGTAAAATCTGTTTCGCTGATGTCTACACGCACCACCTTATTGGTGAGCTTGTGCTCCGATAAATATTGACGAAAGCCTCCTTCAATGATGAGATGATTGTTATTCTCAATGGCTTTTGAGATATTCACCACCAATAGAGTATTACTGGTTACAGCACGATAGGTAAGCAATTTGCCCGCTACAAAACCACTTTGTACCAGTGGAGGACCAATATATGACAAACTCCTCACCTCGGGAATATCAGTATCAATGGATACAAAAGGAATATCCATCCTTTGGCATTCCGCGGCGAAGCGCTGCGACTCCGCTAAAAAGGCAGCGGAAAGTAAAACCCCGTCCCAAGTCTGCTGTAATATTTCTTCCGCCTTTCTGGAAAAACTAGAACGATCGTTTAGTTCAAAAAAGAAATAATCGATTTGAATTCCATAGCTCCGTAACTCTTCGGCTGCTCTTTGAATCCCCACCAAAGGTGCTTCCCAAAAAAGCGTATCCTCGGAAACCGCAGGAATTAGTACCGCAATATGGATGTTTTTCCGAGACGCCAACCTGCTTGCCAAAATATTGGGTTGGTAATTAATTTCCTTAATTATCTTGAGAATTTTCTTCTTCGTCTTTTCAGAAACCCCCGCCCTGTTATGAATCACACGATCCACCGTTGCGATGGACACATTTGCTCTTCTTGCTATTTCTTTTACTCCTAAGTAGGTAGTGGATTCTTTGGCCATGGGTGTCAGATTAAGAGCTTAGTTGAAAAGCGCATGTTTGGTATCCTTTATTAAATGAAATTCCAACATAATACAAATTCTTAAAATTATTGGAAATATTAACCTAATAATTATGCTTTCACTAACTTCGAGGCTAAGATTCACCCGGGCTTTGGATTTGTTTTCGACCACGCAACAAAATAAAAAGTTCAATAAAAGAGTAACAATCACTAGCCCATTTGGACTAAAAAAATTATTTTTACTAAAAAAAATACGAAAAGCATGAAAATACTAAACTTTAAAACTATTCTATTTTCCCTGATAGTAGTTCTTTTCGGCACCTTATTTATTGCCGCAAACAAACCAAAAGCACCAAATAAAACGCCAAATATCGTCGTATTCTTTATTGATGACTTGGGTTATGGAGACATATCGGTGAATGGTGCTTTGGGTTACAAAACCCCAAATTTGGACAAAATGGCCATGGAAGGAACTCGCTTTACCAATTTTTTAGCTGCACAGCCTATCTGTACTGCTTCAAGAGTGGGGTTACTAACAGGGTGTTATCCAAACCGTGTTGGAATGTCAGGAGCAATTGGTCCTGAGTCTAAAATAGGCTTGAACCCAAACGAAGAAACGATCGCAGAAATCGTAAAACAAAAAGGCTATAAAACGGCTATTTTTGGAAAATGGCATTTAGGTAGCAAAAAGGAGTTCTTACCCTTACAACAAGGATTCGACGAATTTTATGGCGTACCCTATTCTCATGATATGTGGCCATTACACCCGTTTCAGGCCAGTGCGCACTATCCTGACTTATACTGGATTGATGGAAATGAAAATGAAAAACAACTAAAAGACTTAGATGATGTAAGTACCATCACCCCGACGATCACCTCAAAGGCCATTGATTTTATCAAAAAGAATAAAAAGAATCCATTCTTCCTTTATATCCCTAACCCCTTGCCGCATGTACCGTTGGCTGCTTCACCGCGCTTTAAAGGAAAAAGTGGCGCAGGGTTGTTTGGAGACGTTATTATGGAACTGGACTGGTCGGTTGGAGAAGTACTTAAGGAGTTAAAAAAGCAAGGGCTGGATGAGAATACCTTGGTAATATTTACTGCTGATAATGGCCCATGGCTTAACTATGGCAACCATGCCGGCTCTACGGGTGGTTTCCGCG
>CAXBLH010000268.1:0-7735 GCA_963976315.1 uncultured Dyadobacter sp. | reverse complement strand
CTGATTTTGTTGGTTGGTAATGTTTTATTTCTTTTTAAATTAGGCTTTCTTACTGGTTTTTAAAGATCGTGGGGACACAGACCACGGTTGAGGGGTTAATTTTTGATAATGGCTATGCTGCTTCGACTTTTGGCTCTTAATCTGTATTTTACAATGTTAGTTGGTAATTATTTTGGGCAAAATATAAATCATCTTCAAATGTGTATCCAAAAAGATACTTCCCATTTTTAGAAATTAAATAGGTATGTTGGGGAATAGAAAAGAAACTCCAAAAATATTCCAAAAAGTCCTCTAAAATAAAAGAGTAACTATTTTCTATTTCATTATCACCGATTAAAACAAACTCTAAATTCATTATCCTATGATTTAAGGCAATTTGAGTTAATTTCTCTTTTATAGAATTAGTCCAATCTTGCTCAGTAGAACCAACAAAATCAGATTTTGAAAGTATTAAGTTTGAAAGATTAAATTGAGCTCTCCCTAATTTATGAGGGTAATTATTCAAAATCAAATCACTATACTTCTCAACTTTGGATTTGTCAAGAATATGCAATTTCTCATTTTCCAAAAAAGGGAAAACTTCATCAGCAAAATCTTCATCATATTCTATAAAATCAATCCTTTTCATATTTTTTTTGAATTTTATTTACAGTTTTCTCAGATGCAGGGAAAGTAAAATGAGGACCTTTTTCTTTTCCACTAAAAACATTTATGTGAGCTCCATTTTTTTCGTCATGCTCGACCCTAAAACCACTATTTTTTCCATCGGCATTTTTTCCTTTCATACCAACTGCTTTTCCTTCTGTTGCTTTAACGCCTCCCATATTAGGTTCAACCGCTTTAAATCCTTTGTCGTCTAACCATTTAACTGCTTTATTTCTTGCTTGGTTAAAGTCTTTGGAAGCATCAATTGCATCAGAAATTTTATCAATGCCTTTGGCAATTTTACCCGTTTTAGCCAGGTCGCCAGCGTATGGAAAAGCTGCACCCAACACGCTTGCCCCTGCTCCCCAATAGTCGCCACTTTTGGCAGACATCGAAGCTCCTAAAATATCTAAGGTTGGCGTAGGGTCAAAAACGCCCCCAATATCTACGGCAGCTTGTAAAACGTCATTGCCTGAGAGTGTATAGTTTCCTCCAAAATCAACCCCTAAACCACTGGCATTAATTTTTAAATCTACCAAGTCAGTTTTTACCGTAACACTTGAATTATTTGCTCCTAAAAGGGTAATATCAAAAGGTGCTCTACCATCGGGGTCTATGAATCTAACAGGGTTATTAAAGCTAAAACTGAACGGTGAATATGACGGCATTTTCTCCGCCAGCGGGTCAATTGTTCCAAACCGCCCAATCTCCGGAATATACATCCTAGCTCCGTAATCCTGCCAACCGGTTTCCGTGTCGTCCGCGACCCCGGTGTTTTCCTTGCCATTGTATTGGTATTTATTGGTGGCATCGGAGCTCGTTTTTAGTACGGGTAGGCCAACAGGCATGGCACCAGTATTGCGCACGACTTTGTTTCTTTTAACACCATACCGTCTTCTTTTAATACCTGTGGCATATCCAGTAGAGATTTCTGCTTATTTTATCTGAAAAAAAGTGACTACTGCCGCATGATCGGACGGAAACATTACCCGATGATAATCAATAACTTTAGACTCTATTGGCACAAGGTCTCTTCCTTTGTAATAAATAAAGTCGATCCTATCTCTTACTCCGTACAATTCCGTAGTGGTGGCGGCTCTTACCCCCCAAGTCAAACCTGGGTCTGACAATGGATTGACGTGGAGCTCCCTATAACTGTCTAAAAATCCAGCGTTTTGCATTTCTTTACTTTCTGGCCATGCTACCTGTCGATTATAATGAATTGCCTTGGTTTCATTAGTCCAGTCTAAGTGCGATCCCATATTAAAGTCACCTCCCATAATTACCGGTATATTATCCGTTTTTTTAAGATAAGGATCTATTTTCTTCAGGATTTCTTTGACCTCATAATGTCGGGTAGCAGATTCATCTTGAACTAATTCCTCAGGAGTTTTATTTAGCCGACTGATACTGGCATCAACGTCTGGTAAATAATCTAGCCAGGTATTGAAATAGATCAAACTCTTGTGAGGATGCAATTGTAATTTTACTCCCCCAAAGTTGAAAGGACGGAATTCCCTAATGGTTTCAGTAATAGGATAACGACTAAGAATAGAAAGATTGGAACTAATTAGATAAAAATAATAACCTAACGAATCAGCAATAGTCTCTCCTGAGCCATATGTTTCTATTAGTCCTATTACATCAGCATCACTTGACTTAATAATTTCAATAACCCGTTCAAGTCCTACTGCCTGGCCATATCGATGGCCTCCATGCCAAATGTTCCATGACATTACTTTCAAATGCGTAGGGATAAATGCTGCTTCCTTTGTATCGGTTTTTGGGAAAAATTCAAGATACATCCTTTGCACTTCTGAGGGTGTAATAGCTTCATTCCATACTTTTACTTCATCAATCATTCCATTAAAAGCATTCCACTGAGCGTAAGAGCCATACTCCCATTTTTCGTCAGATCCTCCCACAACGGTTGAAATGGCAGTTTGTAAATTACCTAGATTCGGCGTGTTGTAAATTGCGGTATTTTTTCCATCCAGATACATCCAGACTTCCTGTTTCTCTCTATGGACTGTAAAAACGATCTGATGCCATTTACCATCATTTATACTTTGTCTTTCGGCGGTGGGTCGGTAGTCATATCTTTGTTTACCATCATTAATAATTAACCCCCAAGCTCCATTTTCCTGTGAATAGACCTGCCAACCTACCTTGGCAAGATCGTCTGCAATTTTATTTCCTATTAAGGGCGTTCCCATATGGGCGCGAGGAAGGGTCTTTACCCAAATTTGTACAGAAAATGAAGCTTTATCCGAATAATCTGGTAAATCTGTTTTATTTATTTTAATCGGTTTTCTCAAAATCGCATTCGCGGAAAGATCAAGAGCCTTTCCACTCAAACCTCGTGTATATTGTGTTTGCTGAAGATCCGCTTTATAGTAAGCACTATCTTTATTAAAGGCATTTTCCTTAATACCGTAATCATCAAAATTGAGGTAAAATGTGGGTTTTTGAGCCCTTACCATAAAGCCAAACATGGTGATCAATATAATTAATCCTAATCTCATAAGTATTTATTAAAGTGTTTTACTACTGCTTCGACTGTCATGAGTTCTCAAATAGGGAGAGGGATGTTCCTACTGAACTATCATAGGCTCCTACCAGTAGCTATCTAATCAAGTTATAGTTTTATCCATTTGGTTCGAAGATTAATTCACGCTTCATCTGTGTTTTAATATTCCCTTTTGAATGTATTTTGGTTAAGTGACACGGGCCAAAGCTGATAAAAAATACTAATAAAGCATAGCTACTTTAAAATATCAATATTACGTTGAAGTAAAAGGGAGTTTCTTTTAATATAAATGCATCGAAATACGCTAAGGATTTAGAAGAAGCATTATTAAGGCACATTTTAGTTGATATTTTAAATGACAAAAGGCTGGATTTATTGATGCAACTGAGTGGTATTGAGGCTCTAATTCTTAATGGAATTAGTAAAAAAGTTTAATTTTGAAAAAAAATATACTGGCGGATAGCGCTCTAATACTAGTAGACTAGGAGGGAGAATTAACCAATTCCCTGAAATGAGGACCGAAATCGTACTAAAACTTCCTTTTGAGGATTTCTTCACCATTGCATAAATAATGGATAGCTTGTACTACATCGTTTTGGGGTGTATACAAGCGCCTGACCAAAAAATAGCCGCTCTCCAAACTCCATGAAGAAAATAAACAAAAAGGGTATTGAAAAGCTCCATGGCGTTCAATACCCTTTTTGTATTTGTCGGACTGTGCAAGTGTACTTTCTTGGACAGTTGCTATCTTATGCTGTGGCTATCCTTAAAATATACCAATATAGTGGTTTCCTGCTTTGTTAACCAGTTTCGCTCCTTTGGTAACGGCGCCTGTTTTGCTGTTGAAAATATAGATGTTACCGTCTTTGCCTACGGGCGTAAAGGCTATAAATACGTCGTCTCCACTGACCAAAATTCCTTGGTATTGACCAAAATCTAAACTTTCGTCGTACGGAAGGTCTGCCACTTTGGTCGCTGTTTTAGCATTCAAATCCAAACGAGCCACATAACCTTGGCCCGATCCGCCATAGGAATAAAGCGCATAGGCGATACCATCACCTGCATATTTCCAAGTTTCTACGTAGACGTCCTCTAGTCCCAGAGCGGCATCCAAACTGAATACATAGGAATTGTCATATTCATTACTTTGGTTGATTTTTAGGATATGAGAGCCCTTAGTGTCTCTTTGTGTAGCCTGATAAATGTTCCCATCCGTAGCAAGAAATGCGTTAAAACTACGGTAGCCACTATTATCTCCAAATCCTACGGTGGAATTAATCACCTTTGGATTTGCAAGCGAAGGGTAGTCTACCACTACGGACTTAGAGCCTAATCTGGTGAATCCGCTTTCGGTCAAGCCCGTTTCTGGGTTTCTTTTTTGCATCCAAGTTCCGATAATCAATTTGTTTTGCGCTTTGTTCAAGACCGGAGCGTCCAAACGGAAAATAGCATGTCCTTGCAACTCTTCCTCGGCTGTTAACGGAATTTCATATTGTTTATATCCTGAAATCAAAACGTTCTGTAAGTCTAAAGCAAGTACCGTAGCAGTCCCGCGGAAATACTGGAAGGGAGCAGTTGGCGTAGCTCCCGTTGAGAGGTTGTTGGCCTGTATATTGGCCACATTCACTGCAATACCCGTTTTGTCGCCATCGAATAACTTTGCCCAGCGCGGGGAGGTACTGGCGTATTGAGAAATATTTACGGTAACATCTTCTTGGGTGAAGTTATTGGTACCATTTACTTTGTATCTCGAAAATTCCCCACCATTGTCGCCCGTATAAGCAATATTGAAAAGGGTAGCACCGTCTTCCGACGACTGTAAACGTGCCGTTCTGTTGGATTTTACTGGAAATCCGTTATCATATACACTTATTGAAAAATCTGGATTTTTGGCCTCTTCTTTACTGACTGAATAGACCATGGTGCCCCCGTTGCCATCACCGGGAGTGGTTCCCATTAAGGCACCCGCAACAGTGATCCAACGGTCTGCCGTTGGATCCGGCTCAGTTATTGTGACTGAATCTTCTTTACAACCAGTTAGCGCGGCGGTCATGAGCAAACCGCTTAATAGTAAGCTATTTAAAGACTGTTTTTTCATTAGAATTTAATTTTTATTAAAAATTATTAATTGAGTAGTTGAGTTTAATATAAAAGGCTCTTCCAGGTTTTTGAACCGCGAAATTGTCGTAAGCCTGTTGGTTGAAAATATTTTTCAGATCCGCACTGACCGTAAATTTTTTGTTTGGAAACACATAGCTTACACCCAGATCTTGAATATGTTGGCGGGTCGTTCTAAAATCTTCTATATCGAGCCAAGTGGTATAGAATCTTTCGACAAACCTGAAACCGTAGTAAATATTCAGAATGGAATTTTTAGCCAAAAGATCTCTAAATGCATACTGAACCGTTGTGTTGAAGGTGAAAAATGGTTCGTTTGGTAATTGCTTGTTGTAGTAATCGTATTCCCGCCCGTTAGGGTCATAGCGCATGTTGAACACAGAGTTAAACCTGGACAAGTTCATGCCAATGTACAGGTTCTTGTTAAAGGTGTAACTGCCTTCTGCCTCAAATCCCACCGATTTGGTCTTGCCAAGGTTTTCAAAAGGGTCACTTTGTACAGCGTCGTTCAATCGAGGGTTAATACGTCTTACGATTTTGTCTTTAGTATCCCGTAAAAAACCAGATACTCCAAATGAGAATTTATGCTGATTTCGGCTATAAGGTCCAGCTCTAAAACCTAGGTTAAAGTTGTTGCTGATTTCGGGTTTGATGCCAAAATTCTCCACGATATTTTCACCCGGACTTCCGAAAACTTCCTCTTCGGAGGGTAAACGTACCGCTTGCTCGGCGGAGGTAAGCACATATAGCTTGGTTTTGATTGCATAGGAAAATGCTGCTCCGTAACCAGTGGTGGTTTTATTGTTGCTTTCTTTATCTTCACGCCTGGTGGCTTCTCCGTTGATGGCTTCCAAAACCGGATCCATTTTATCAATTTTCTGCTGGTAGTATTTTCCGAATACATTTCCTCTAAGTTTAGCATCAAAAGCTCTCAGTTCGTAGGCGAAGGATGAAATGTTTTTAGTGAGTTCTCGAGTACCGATAAAATTTCTTTCTATTTCTGAACGCATCATGTCTTGCTCATTGCGATCGATGGTATAAAAAATGTGATTGAAAACCAAACGGTGGTTTTTAGTAATATCATAATTGAATCCACCGCGGGCCGTAGTAATTCTGCGGTTAATATGGTTGAGGGTAGGTGCTCCTTGTTGTGCGCCACTTGGTCGTAATATTGGATCTCCGTTTAGGCCAATACTGATTTCTCCATACCAATTGTAATTCCATTTTACGGTATCGACTACTACTTGTTTTCTGCTACTAGTCATGCCACTCAAGGTGAATTCCAGGCCTTTTACCAAAAAGTTTTTCTTGCGATAATTCAAACTAAAAACATTGGCCTGAGATTCTGAAAAACGTCCTTTATAAGGGATAGACATGTAAGTACCGTGCTGGATTTCGTTATAATCGCTGGACCCGTTATACCCGAGGAAAAATTGATCAGCCCATTTCACATCTGTAAAACCGACTTCCATTTGTCCACCAATAGAGCGATAAGCATCATTAAAGCGTTTCGCTCGTACAAAATCATAGCGGCCATTTGGGAGTATATTTCTAACAAATTTTCCCCAAACCTTGTAGTCGTTGTCGGAGTAATTATAAAATCCAGAAGCCTTGGCTGTAAATCCGTTTTGCTTGTTTCTGTACATGCCCGTTAAACTTGCTTGAAGCGTGTTGAACGAACCATACGACACGGAGGCCGTCAGGTTATTATCCATACCCTTTTTTAGGATTACATTGATAGCTCCGCCCAACGCATCGTCTGCCAAATGTGCTGGAATTACCCCTTTATAAACTTCAATTCTTTCAATATTGGAAGGAGGAATACTGTTTAAGCTAAAAGAGGCCCCCCGACATACCGTTCAGGTTATAGTTCACCGCGGATCCCAAACCTCCGTTTTGGCGGACACGTATGCCAGCTGTCCGATCCAATAGTTCATTGGTTTGTATATTTCTAGTAGCTACTTCCTTGGTATTGATTACATTCACGGCGAAACCTTGAGTCTCTATTTCCGTCTTTTCTGTTTTTTGAACAACCTGTACTTCGTTAAGATCAAACGCTCCCTTTTTGGTGTGTACCTCCATATCGTGGTGGGGTTTGTGGACATGGAGTTTAACTGATTTTGCCTCAATCTCCACAGAGGTAAACTGGATTTCATGATGTCCATAGGGAACATTTTTTAGTTCAAATACGCCGTGCTCGTTGGACATAGTAGCAATATTGGAGCCCGCCAGTCGAACAGAAGCATAGCTAATTCCTTTTCCTCCATATTCTTTGATGTTTCCTTTTACAAGTGCCGTCTGGCCTTGCTTTGGTTGGCTAAATCCTGTGTAGTGAAGGAGAACCAATAGCGCAATATAGAAGTGTTTCATTTATCGTAAACAAGTATATCTTTTAATTTAGACCAAGACTAAATACTGATAGTATAGGGGCAAAACTAAGTA
>CAXBLH010000267.1:0-7735 GCA_963976315.1 uncultured Dyadobacter sp. | reverse complement strand
TACTTATTGCCTTCAAAAAGGATGGCCCATAGTAAGCGGTACTACCGGCTGGCTTCAACACAAAGAGGAAGTCGTGGCTATTTGTTCAAAAAACCAAGGTGCATTTTTCTACGCTTCCAATTATAGTATAGGAGTTAATTTATTTTTTAAATTGAACCGCCAGTTGGCCAAGCTCATGAATGGTCGGGAATACCAAACTTCTATGACCGAAGTACATCATATTCACAAGCTCGATGCACCAAGTGGTACAGCCATCACTTTGGCAGAAGGTATTATTGCTGAGATAGGGCAATTTAAGGATTGGAAATTGGCTCCTGAGACGAGTGGTTCTTCGGTTTCGATAGAAGCGCAACGTTTTGGCGAAGTTCCCGGAACCCATATCGTAAAATATGATTCGGAAGTGGACTCCATCGAAATAACGCATACAGCACATAGTAGAGAAGGTTTTGCGTTAGGAGCAGTCATTTCGGCTGAATGGCTGCCCGGCAAGGTTGGCGTATTTAGTATGGATGATTTACTTGGTAATCTGTAATAAAAATTTTAATAGATAATTTCCCACAAATTTAAGCTTTTGAAAAGAGTATAACCTCTATGGCAACACCTTCAAAGAAAAATAAATCCGCTTTAAGAGAATGGTTTGATTCGGTATTATTTGCAGTTGTAGCTGCGACCCTCATTCGTTGGCTTTTCTTCGAAGCCTTTACAATCCCAACTCCTTCTATGGAAAATAGCTTGCTAGTTGGTGATTTTCTTTTTGTAAGTAAGCTTCATTATGGAACGCGTACACCAAAAACTCCCTTGCAGGTTCCATTAACGCATCAAACCATTTGGGGTACTAATATCCCTTCCTATACCGATGCTGTTCAATTACCCTCTTACCGGTTACCTGGATTTAGTGAAGTGAAACGTGGGGACGTAGTGGTGTTTAATTACCCACCCGAATTGCAGCATCCGATTGACCTCAAAACGAATTACATTAAAAGATGTATGGGGCTTCCGGGTGATAAACTGGAAGTGCGCGAGTTGGAAGTGTATGCAAATGGCGAAAAAGTAACTAATCCTGTTCGTCTGGAAAATGAATATTTTGTGGCTACCACTACCAATGTTAATGAGGTAAAGGTCTTTAAAGAAAATGGTATTTCGGAGTATAGTGGTTATACGGAAACCTACAATGATACTATTCCTGAAAATGATCAAATGGGCTATTTGGTCTTTACTACCTCAGATATTATTGAAAAAATCAAAGCGTATGATTTTGTCAAATCAGTAACTACTGTAATGGCACCTAAAGAAATTAGCGAACCCATGTTGTATCCCAATTCCAACTTATTTAAATGGAATCGCGATAATTATGGGCCTATTACCGTTCCCAAAGAAGGTTTGAAAGTGGAGTTAACAGCTGCAAATATTGCTACCTATGGTCCGGTAATTAAGAATTACGAAGAGAATGAAAATGTAGAGTTATTGGAAAATGCTATTAAAATAGATGGCAAAGCCATAACGAGTTATACTTTCAAGCAAGATTATTACTTTATGATGGGTGATAACCGACACAACTCTGCGGATTCTAGATATTGGGGTTTTGTTCCTTATGATCACATTGTTGGGAAGGCTGTGTTTGTATGGATGTCCATTGACCCAGATCCAACCAGTTTTTTAAATAAAATTAGATGGAACAGACTGTTTAGAGTTATCGATTAGTCTGAATAGAAGATAGTGTTTTGAAAGCCATGGGAACATGGCTTTTTTTTATTTATAAAATTGTATATATAATTAATATGTATATAAAATAAAATACTATATTGCGAACGTGTATTGAGAGTTATAAGAGTGATAAAGCATTGAAATAATGGCATTGAGAAAAAAGACTCACTTTCGAAAATGGATAAACAATACTGGCCTCGTATTGGCTACATTTATTATTTTTCGTTGGCTGATTTTTAATGCAATTACGATCCTAACTCCTTCCATGGAGAATGTATTATTAATAGGTGATTGTTTATTTGTGAACAGGTTGCAGATAGGTGCCACTACATCTGTTAGGCTTTCACAAGTACCGTTAACCCACCAAACGTTATTTGGTTTCAGTCTGAAGTCATATTTTGATTGGGTTCAGTTACCGAAGTTTCGGTTGTTAGGATTTTCGGAGATAAAACGAAATGATGTACTTGTTTTTAAACTACCGGTCGAGCAAGAAGAGCTAATACCAAAATACCGAGCGATACTTTCTGGCCTTTGTCCACATCCATTGGACCAACGTAGTTATTTTATCAACCGATGTGTTGGTTTGCCGGGCGATTCGCTGTCAATTGAAGAAGGCGAAGTCTATATCAATGATACAGTGGTTTTGATTTCGCAACCATTGCAATATGAATATTTGGTTCAATTTAGCACTTATATTAATGAAAGGACTTTGTTTAGAGATAATGGGGTAACGGATTATGCTCAGCTACCCCCTTCGGCTAAAGAGGGTAATACTGCAACCAATTATTATTTGAAAACAACAGTAGAAAACGCCAAGAAAATAAAGAATTACAGTGTAGTAAAAAGTATGAATAAGGTTATTTTACCAAAATTTCATAAACAATTGGGGGTCTTTCCAAGTAATACTACTCCCACATGGAACCGTGATCAGTTTGGGCCGGTATGGGTTCCTCGAAAGGGTGTAATAATCAAACTGACACCCAGGAATACAGTACTGTATCAGGATATTATTTTATACCAAGAGGGCCATCAAGATCTGGTAATGAAGGAGGGTAGATTTTTTAAAAGAGGTATGGTGATGGAGCATTATCGCTTCAAGCAGGATTATTACTTTATGTTGGGCGATAATCGTCATAGTTCAGTAGATTCTCGGTACTGGGGGTTTGTTCCAAAAAACCATATCGTAGGAAAGGCAATATTTGTATGGATGTCTGTTGACCCGGAACCAACGAGTTTTAGAAATAAAATTCGTTGGAGCCGGATTTTTAGAGTTATTGAATAGAATTGTCAACCCATTTTTCCTTTCAACTGGATGCCTTAAATCCGATAGATCAAGAACAGCAAGTGAAGTATTCTGGGGAGGAACAGTTTAAGGTGTAAAAAAAGTGATGCTTCTGTTTGATTTTAACTGTTGATTTTGAAGATTAATGTTATTTTTGGTAGAAATTAGATTGTGTATAATAATAATCTCTAGCTACTTTATTTAATAATTTAGCACTTCATCGAAAAATAACAACTACAATCATTAATGTCTCAATTGTCCGAAGAAGAAAAAATTTGCACCCTAGCGCTTATTCATACCCCCGGGATAGGTTCGGTGACGGTAAGGCAGCTAATAAGTTACTGTGGAAGTGCGCATAAGGTCTTTGGTTCCGGGTATAATAAATTAATAAAAGTACCTGGTGTTGGAGAAAAAATGGCTCGCACGATACTTCAAAAGACAGGGCTTGATTTTGGAGAAAAGGAATTTCAGGAATGTATTAGTTCTGGCTATAGCTTACATTTTTATACCGATACAACCTATCCCAGTCGTCTAAAATCATTATATGATGCACCAATTGTATTGTATTCCAAAGGCGCAGTGGATTTTAATGTTGGTCGATCTGTGGGGATTGTAGGCACCCGACAAATTAGTGAATACGGCAAAGGTATTACCGAAACCATAATCCGTGACCTTGCTCCTATGAGTGTACTGGTGGTAAGTGGGTTGGCTTATGGAGTTGACATTACCGCACATCGTGCTTGTTTAAAAAGTGGTATCCCAACAATTGGTGTCATGGCCAGTGGTTTGAAAAATATATATCCTGCGGTGCACGCCAAAACCGCAAAGGATATGCAGGAGATCGGTGGCTTGGTAACGGAAAATGCACTAGATACAAGACCGGACTTTATGCGTTTCCCTGCTAGAAACCGTATTATAGCAGGTTTAAGTGATGTAACAATTGTAGTAGAATCGGCCAAAAAAGGTGGAAGTCTTATAACAGTAGATTTTGCTCAAAACTATCACCGAGATGTTTATGCAGTACCAGGAAATTTGAACCAACCCTATTCAGAAGGATGTAATCAATTAATACGCGACAACAAAGCCGCTCTTTTTACCACAGTAGAAGATATGGCAGTTGCACTCAACTGGAATTTAACAAATAAAAATGGTATGAATATTTCCACAGAAAGTCTACCTATTAACTTTGATGGATTCACACACGATGAAGGCCACATTTTGTCAATAATAAAGCAAAAAGGCATGATTCAGCTGGATGATTTGGCCTGGCAGAGTAATATGCATTTAAATAAACTTGCAAATCTTTTATTAAATCTGGAATTTCAGGGCATGGTAAAATCAATGCCCGGAAAAAAATACAGTTTAATTTGACAAATTTATCAACCATTCAAGTCATTAAAAAAGGGGAAGGTCTTAATATTGAATTTAAGAGTAAGATCGATAGTGTCTTTAAAATTGCTAAAACCCTTACGTCTTTTGCAAATACCTCAGGAGGAACCTTACTAATAGGAGTAGATGATAAGGGGGGCATTGTAGGAGTGGAGTCCGAAATAAAAGAGTTGCAAAAACTTGAAAAGGCCGTTTCTCAATGCATGGAACACCCACTCTCTTTAAAATTCAAAACAGAACGGTTTGAAGACAAATTGGTTCTCCGAGTCGAGATTGACGAAAGTTCAGATAAGCCTCACTTTGCCATTAACGAGAAACAAGATAGGATAATTTATATTCGGGTGAAGGATAAGAGTATTCCAATACCACGTATGTTAATTCAGGGCGAAGCGGAAACCTCAGTAGCAAAAATTTTAAATTCGCGCCAAGTAAAAACATTGGTGAATCATTTAAAAGAAGTCGATACCATTGATGTAAAAGAGTATAGCCGCATGATCAACATTTCGGAGAAGAGGGCGAACCGTATGTTGAACGATTTGTCTGAAAAGCAAATACTCATCAAGCTCAATAAATCTAAAATAGCAAGGTATAGTCTAAAATGGACAGAATAAAAGCGAACCCGAGAAGTCTCGAATTCGCTTTTAATAATTACTATCTGGTCGATGACCAATAATTAGTCCACACTGACCAACTCTAATTCAAATACTAAGTCTTGCCCGGCCAAAGGATGGTTTGCGTCTAAAACAACAAACTCTTCTGTAACTTCTTTAATTACCACTGGCATTGCTTGGCCATTTCCTTCCTGATGCATGTTCAAAGTAGAACCCAATTCTAAAGGAATATCAGCTGGGATTTGAGCCTTAGGAAATTTGATGATCATTTCCTCATTTACAGGACCATAAGCTTCTGCATTGGGAATGTTCACCGTTTTTTTATCACCTATTGTCATACCATTCACACCATCATCAAATCCCTTGATCACCATTCCGCTTCCTAACTGAAAAGAAAGTGGTTCACGCCCTTCTGAGGAATCAAATAGTTGACCATTAGTTAAAGTTCCTTTGTAATGAACATGAACGGTATCACCTGTCTGCGCCTGCTTCATAAAATAAAATAGTTTTTATTGACCGAAAAAAATAGTTATCGTCGATCATCCGATATAATCAAAATTAAGTATATCAATAAGAGCGTGCAAATACTACACGACCTTTTGAAGTCTTACCTGAATAGATGCAAACACCATTCTCTTCAATTTGATTCAATGGAATACATCTAATCGTGGCTTTAGTTTCTTCTTTTATTTTTTCTTCTGTTTCAGAAGTGCCGTCCCAATGTGCTAATACAAATCCTCCTTTTCCATCAAGAATTTCCTTGAATGCCTCGTAAGAGTCCACTTTTGAAGTGTTTTCCTCTTTAAAAGTTAGCGCTTTGTTATAAATGGATTGTTGAATTTCTTCCAACAAATCATAAATATGATCAGTAATGCCGTCTAACGAAACAGTTTCTTTGGTCTTAGTATCACGACGAGCAACCTCTACTGTATTGTTTTCTAAATCTCTGGCTCCAATTGCCAATCGAACGGGAACCCCTTTGAGTTCATATTCAGCAAACTTATACCCAGGCTTAAAGGCATCGTTGTTGTCAAACTTAACGGAAATACCCCGTTTTTTTAAGGTTGCTGAAATGGGGGCAACTTTTTCTGTGATCGCCTGGAGTTGCTCTTCATTTTTGTAAATAGGAACAATAACTACTTGGATAGGTGCGAGCTTAGGAGGTAGTACCAAACCGCTATCATCCGAATGCGCCATGATTAACGCACCCATAAGTCGAGTGCTTACTCCCCAAGAAGTACCCCAAACATATTCCAACTTGCCTTCTTTATCCTGGAATTTAACATCAAAAGCTTTTGCGAAATTTTGGCCTAAAAAATGAGAGGTTCCCGCTTGTAAAGCTTTTCCATCTTGCATTAAAGCTTCAATACAATACGTATCTACTGCGCCTGCAAAACGTTCATTTGCTGTTTTAACTCCTTTAATTACAGGCATAGCCATCCACTCTTCTGCAAATGTTGCATACACCTCAAGCATTTGTTCCGCTTCTTTCACCGCTTCCATGCGTGTCGCATGAGCAGTATGGCCTTCTTGCCACAGGAATTCGGCGGTACGTAAAAATAAACGGGTCCGTAATTCCCATCTAACCACATTGGCCCATTGGTTAATGAGCAAAGGCAAATCCCGGTAGGATTGAATCCAATTACGATAACTCGACCAAATCACCGTTTCAGAGGTGGGTCGAACGATGAGTTCTTCTTCTAGTTTGGCATCGGGATCAACAATCACCCCGCCGCCGTTTGGGTCATTTTTTAATCGATAATGTGTGACAACCGCACATTCTTTTGCAAATCCTTCCACGTGAGCCGCTTCTTTGCTTAAGAACGATTTAGGTATAAATAATGGAAAATACGCATTCGTATGTCCAGTTTCCTTGAACATGTCATCCAATGCTCTTTGCATTTTTTCCCAAATCGAAAATCCGTAGGGTTTTATAACCATACATCCCCGAACAGCAGAATTTTCTGCTAGATCAGCTCTTTTAACCAATTCGTTATACCATTCCGAGTAGTTTTCGTCTCTTTTAGGCAGGCCTTTACTCATTATTTATGTAATTATTTTTAGATAGTACTACTTGTTCAAAAATTCAAGTTTCATTTTTGGAATTTGGCTGTAAAGATAGGTTTTTATGTTAAGAAAGGAATTATTGAACTAATTTTGGCGTTTTATATTAAGTAGTTAGTTAATAATTTGTATATTAGTAGCAAACTTTTAAGACAACAGCAGCCATGATATTAAAACATAAATTCAATCTATTTTCCTTAGCTATTGTGCTGAGTGCTTGGGGATGTACCACCAATCAATACATATCCGGCTCTTCGGCCGATTACGACGACCTTTATGGTGGTAACTCGGGAGTGGCAATAGTACGTTCTCCCAGTTCTCAAGGTAATTTTTCCCAAAATGATAACCCAGACTATTTAGCCGATACAGAGGGGCAAAATGGTGGAACTGCGGATTATTATGACGAAAACTATTTGTCATCCAGAAGCCTTAATCGCAATATTTCAGACCAAGTTGGTTATAATAGTGGCTACTCCGATGGTTTCAACCAAGCTACCCGTTTATCAAATCTTTATGGTGGATATCCAGGTTTCGGTAGTTACTGGCCAGGATCTAGTTTAAGTTTCCGTTTGGGACTGGGCTATGGTTTAAGACCTTCCATGAGGTTTGGAATGGGATCCATGATGGGTTACGGTTATTCCCCTTTCGGTTATGGTGGAATGATGGGTTATGGTTATAATGATCC
>CAXBLH010000266.1:0-7740 GCA_963976315.1 uncultured Dyadobacter sp. | reverse complement strand
TAAGGCCTACCGTTCCATTGAGCATGGTGCCACCCGTTTCCAGTATTTCTTTGCCATCTCTTCGACCCAATTTTGATTTCTCAGCATAAAGTCCTGCATTTGGGGTGAGGGTGATTTTTTGGATTTCAAATGAACGAAACAAATCTAACGTACCATAAAGCTGATTTCCAAACTGGTAATTATCAGCATTGGTGGTATTGAATTTTCGGGAAACGTTCATTGTCAACCCCCATTGATCCCGATTAACAGTGTAAAAGGCATTTAGAATAAAATCGGTAGTTCCGGTACCCGACTGGAAATTAGGATTCGCAACATCTGCCACATTACCTTCTTCATATTTAAATTTTCCTGTTGGAAGTTTAATCCCTCCCCCTAGTAATAATGTATGTGAAAAGGTAGTGGATTTTTCCATATCCATAAATGTATTTATCACATTGTAATTGGCCAAGATGGTAGCATCTCCAAATCCATTTTGTTTTTTTGTTTCAGAGGTGGTCACCTGCTGCGAAAAGCGATACGGCAGAAAAGCCATTACCTGAACTCTCCTTATCGGAAAAAACCGACCATATAGTTCTGAAACATGAAAGGTTTCTTCGGTACGTAACACATGACTTTCTGGATGCGCAACAAAATTAAGTTGTTGGTAGCGCATACCAATAATGGATTTGTTCGACTGCGGCATTAATCCAAAATACGAACCACTGTTGGCACACCCACAGGCATCACATGCTAACGAGGCCGTGCCAGTCAGAAGCAATAAAATGCTTAATATATGTTTTAATTTCATAGTCTTTTTAAGTTAAAATGCAGTTCCAACGCCTGGATCAACAAAACGCTGATCTTTAGTGAATTGCTCGTCATTCAGTGTTTTAAGAAATGCAATGATTGCCTGTTTCTCACTCGAATTTATCTGAATACCTGGTTTGTCGCGATTCAGGTACAAAAGCGAGTCTAGCGTAGGCGTAATCTTGATAATATCAATCATACTACTGTTCTGATTGTTGGCATAATGATCCAAAACTTCCTCCAAGGTGTAATAGCGCCCATCATGCATATATGGGGCAGTAAGTCCTACATTTCGCAAACTGGGCACTTTGAACTTGTAATCATCGGCAAGGTTTAACGTTATCGCCGATCTTCCTTTGTCATCTATACGATTAGGAATAATACCATTATTCCTAAAACTGTGATCCGTAAATAGTGTTCCAGTATGACAAGAAGCGCACTTTTGTTTAAAAATTAACAAACCCTCTTTTTCAGTGGTATTTAAAGCCGACTCGTCCCCCTGTAGGTAATAATCATATCGTGAACTAGCAGAAACCAAAGTAAGCATGAATTGCGACAAGGCTTTTAAAAACCTATCTGTAGTAATTTCTTCGGTGCCATAAGCTGCTTTGAACATTTTCGGATAATTAACCTTGCTAGTGGAACCGATATCCCCTGTTTTTCTGAGTTTTTCAAAAATAACGGACAAGGATTCGTCCATTTCTACTTCATTTTGAATGGGAGCAGGTGGTACTAAATCTAACGTATGAACACCACCATCCCAGAAAAAGGAAGTATTCCATGCCAAATTCTGAATAGCAGGTGTATTTCGGGTACCAATTCTGTCATCCACTCCGTGGCTCAAATCATGACCATGATGGGTAAATGCAGCAGCGGGTTGATGGCAAGTACCGCATCCAATGGTATTCGTCCGAGACAATATGGCATCGTAAAACAAGAACCTACCTAGGTTAATCCCTTCCTCAGTCAGTGGGTTTTTGGAAATATCGTAAACCGGATCAGGGAAATGAGCAGGTTTTTCCCATTCCAATGGCGTAGGGCCAGTAGGTTCAGGTAAAGGGTCTTTGTTTTTATCTGGTTTACAGGAATAACTAAATAAAGCAATTCCTATTACGATCCCCAAAACCTTAAATGCTGTATTTTCCATGATCCGGAATTAGAATTACAATTAATCGGCGTGAATATGGTCTAAGCTGAACATATTAATATAGTTACCCGATACATTTTTGGTGTAGTCCGTAAACATGACCGAAGGGTTTGCTGCAATACTTAATTGGGTACTACCATTAAATATCTTCAGAACATCTGCCAGTAAGTGAACCTGTGGTTTTAATTTAGAAGTAACCGATGCTTTTTTGCCACCAAAATCCACTTTCACGGTTTTAAGGTTATTAAGGGTAGGACTCGTTAGGCCTCCAAAAAAGCCAATATGATAGTTATATTTGCCACTGGCTATGGTAGAAGCGGGAGAAGCCCCTTCCAGTTTTAGGAATATATAACCCGAGTTCCAGGCCCAATACATCACCTCTGGATTAGCCACATCTAATACACCTGTTCTTTGCGCTGGATCGGAAGCACTTTTAAGGCTGTCCACTCCTACCATGAATTCAATCCCAGTATAATCACCAACTGGTACATTGTTTAACGTAACTTCCTGTGATGCTGCATTGGCTTCCCGAATTAAAAAATAGCTAGAATCACGAGGAACTACATAACTACTACCATCTGCTTTCAAAAGCTTGATGTTTGATATATAGTAGTTGAAAGTCGTAATATTAAAAGATTCGCCTGCTCCATTCGTATAATTATCAGTATCAAGCTTCAGGTCTCTGTCTCCTACTACGTTGTCGTATTCGATAGTTATAGAACCCGTGGTACCCATTGGGTCTACCATCTTATCATCCTTGGTACAAGAAACAATTACCATTGAAAGTAAGGCGACTGCAAATAAATTGCGGAATATATTTTTCATTGTTGTTAAATATAGCTCTTATGGGAAGTGGCAATTACCATTTCCTGATATTATTAAATAAATGTATGGCTTAAAACTGCATATACCCACCCAGTCAGCGCTCGAAAGGGCTGAAAATTAAACCGACTATGGACAGGGTATAATAGGTATAGAATGGCACCACCGCTGAAACCTCCAAATAAGGCATCGGGTGTATACTATTCCAATCAAAAAAATCAATTATGCAAAAATAGGGGGATGGAAAATTCGGCGTTGTATATCTTTCCCTAACATCCTAGAATGAAAAGCAAAACTATTACGCACCCTCATTTCAAAACTTCTATGTTCAAAATTGAATAAGATTTGAACAGGAGTTTCAGAAGGAAGGCTAATGAGTCGGCTAAGGAAGTTATTTTCGGCCTGTTTTTTTTCTTGTTCTTGAACTGCCGCTAATTTTTTGGCCAAAAAACATTTTCCATTACAGTTTAACTGCGGACGATTTCTGTTGTCACACAAATTAGCAACAATATAATCTCTACGAATTTCGAAGTCCAAATATAACAAAGGAATAACCCATACTTTAATAAGCATCAGGCCAAGCAAGCCAAGGGATAATATTTGTTTGGTAAAATTCTTCACAGATCAATAACGAAGTAGTACACCAAGGGTGTATTCCGCCACAAATGTAATTACGTAAATTTTAGAAATAAATTAAAAACTGCATTTAATGGTTTACTAACTAATGGCCCTTTTAAGAAAACCACCCAAATAACTACCCGTAAAGGCAATAGGAAGTGCAAAATAAGTTGTAAATAAAGCAAGGTCAGGCCGAACGGCATGAATCACCTTGAACTGCATCACCAAAACATAGCCAGCCATTACAATTACTCCCTGAATAATGGCTAATATCCACCCTTTTTTAGGTTCTAAAATTCCAATTAAAAAACTTAGAATCATATTGATAAGAAAAGGAATATGTACTGATTCCGAATATAAAGTGATGACTAAGATTACTACTGCGAATAAAATCGAAACTATACTATTGCGTATAAATTGGGTAGACATACTCATGAATGGCTCATTTTTAAAACTGCTGCAAATATAAGGCAAACTTGCTCCTGTTGAAGGCGCTTACACAGATAAGCTACCTACCCTGCAAATGGGCTGCTGCATCGTGACGGAATGATGTGAAACAAAAGTAAACCCGATAGATTCTATCTAGCCATGGAGCGGATCTCATTTACTATCCTGAATAGGCACGGTTTTGTTATTGAGATTTGACTAAAAACAAAGTTTAACGGAGCAGTAATTTTTCTATATTTGCCCTTTAAACAATATGGTGACGTTAGCACCGTTTAATTTCAAAATCATTTTGGTAGGGTTTAAGGCTCTATCTTACAGCATAATCAATCATTTATCTTTAATATGATGCTTCTTCAAGCACTTTCAGACTCGACTTTGGCCGCTCCGATGGCGGACCAAGGATTATCAATTATTGATTTATTGGCAAAAGGGGGTTGGGTAATGCTGCCACTGGGTTTGCTTTTTTTAGGTACTCTTTTTCTGATTATCGAAAGATTTTTGGGTATTAAGGCCAATGGGCACATTGAACAGCAATTTGTTGACAATGTAAAAGATTTTATCCAGCAAGGAAATCTAAAGTCGGCTGAATCAACTTGCAGAAACCAACGTACGGCTGCGGGAAGAATTTTTGAAAGAGCTATTGGAAGAATTGGGTATCCAATTAAAGATATTGAAACTTCGATAGAAAATGCAAGCCAGATCGAACTACAAAAAATGGAAGGTAACTTAGCCTATTTGGGGGTTATTGCGGGTATTGCACCCATGCTTGGTTTCGTAGGGACTATTTCTGGTATTATCCGTATTTTTTATGATATCTCCATTTCAAATGATTTCAATATCAGTACCATCGCGGGTGGGATGTATGAAAAAATGATTACATCCGGGTCCGGTTTGATCATCGGTCTGATCGCCTATGCAGGTTACCATATTTTGAACATGAAAATTGACCGTTTTACGTTGAGGTTACAAATGGCTGCTTCGGACTTTTTAGACGTGCTACAAAAGCCTGTTTCCTCTAAGTAGACTCTATATTATTTTAAAAAAATGTGGTGTAATGCCAATAGCTTAAAGCTAAATTAAACTATGAAAATACGTCGTAAGGCAAGGTTTGTACCGGAGGTGTTTACACACTCGCTCAACGATATTATGTTCTTTTTACTTTTGTTCTTTTTGATTATCTCCACGATGTCAAATCCAAACGTGATTAAACTGATGTTACCAAAAGCATCGGCATCACAACAGATGTACAAAAAACAAATTACATTATCGATTGACGAGAATAAAGTTTATTATATTGATAAGGAGCCCATTCCGGGAGATATGTTAGAAACTCGTTTGGTAGCTATTTTTGCAGGCGTGGAAGAGAAAACCATCGTGCTTCGGGTAGATAAAAATTTAGCAGTGCAGGATCTGGTAGATGTGCTAGAACTTGGTGCTAAAAACGATATCAAAATGGTGATGGCTACTGCGAAGTAGGTGTTAGGGGATGGTCGTAAAACCTTATATCTAGTGACAATGAACCTTGAGGGAATTCATTTTTCTTAAAATATAAATAGAAATGCTCTGCCTTCTGGTGGATGCCAGAATGTTGTAAAAAACTGAACTTACAACCCCAATGTACAGTCGATGCCAGTTTTTGATAGAAAAACTAGTACTAATGAGCCAGAAAACTAACTGATTACGATTAGAGCCTGTTTAAAAATTAACCAATAGTTTGTTAATGCTATTTTTTGGCTCTACCTGCGTTAAATTTGCCTTGGTTCGCTCAAAAAATAAGCTATAAGCAATTCTATCATTAAAATTTCAACAGGCTCTAGCTTCTCCAATAAGTATTTATTAAAAAAATACATTCGACAAGTCCCCTAAAACAGAACATAGCGATTGCAATTGTTTGTTATCAGGAGACTTGTCGAAGAATATTATAAATCCAATTAGAATTTCTCTATATCTGCAAAGAAGAAATTGCCCTCAATAGCCGCATTTTCATCTGAATCCGATCCATGAATGGCGTTAGCTTGCATTGATTTCGCAAATAATTTACGGATAGTACCTTCATCCGCATTTTCCGGATTGGTAGCTCCAATCAGTTTACGGAAATCTGCTACTGCATTTTCCTTTTCAAGAATCATCGGAACGATGGGCCCCGAAGACATATAATTACATAAATCCTTATAAAAAGGCCTTTCTGCATGTACTGCGTAAAACTCACCTGCACGGGATTCCGAAAGCAAAGTTTTTTTCAAAGCAATAATTTTAAAGCCCGCTTCTTCGATAATTTTAATAATTGCACCAGAATTACCGTCTGCGAATGCATCCGGCTTAATCATTGTGAAGGTTTTATTTGTAGCCATTAGTCTAACATTTTTGATTTCAACAAAAGTACAATTTTTCGATACATAAGGAAGAAACTTTACGGCTTCCTTTACTGAATATTCAAAAACAATTGCACGAAACTCACTGATAATCTATGATTTTCAATGAGTTCTCAACACTTTTCGTAATTTTGTGGGCTTAAACGAATAGACAAGCTTTAATTATCTGAATAAACTACTGTGAATCAAACTATTGAAGAGCTTCTTGCTTTTCTTGCCACCCCCCAAAAGATCATCGTTACGATGCACAGGGATCCTGATGCGGATGCATTAGGCTCATCCTTGGGCTGGGCACGCTACCTTTCCGGAAAAGGACATGAGGTAACAGTAATCAGTCCAACCGATTATAGTGCCAATCTAAGATGGCTTCCGGGAATGGATCAGGTATTGGTATTTGAAAAAAGTGGCGATAATGCCATTTGCAAGAAAAAAATAAAAGAATCAACCCTTATCTGCTGTCTCGACTTTTCGGCACTTTCCCGCCTTAAAGACTTGGGCAAACTGGTTGAGAAATCCGCAGCACCTAAAATGGTTATTGACCACCATTTAGAACCAGAAGATTTTGCAACCTATTTGATCTGGGATACCAAAGCCGCCGCAACTGCACAGCTCGTATACCAAATTATTAAGCTTATTGAAAAGGACAAAACGCCTCAGCAAATGTTTGACCTAGATATGGCTGAATGTTTGTACGCAGGGATTATGACCGACACGGGCTCTTTTAGACATTCTAATGTTACTCCTGAGGTTCACTATACCGTAGCAGAACTGATGCTCAGCGGTTTAGACACGAGTCGGGTTCACCGTCTGATCTATGACAACGCTCCACTTTCAAGATTACAATTCTTAGGATACGTACTTTCTCAAAAACTTACCGTACTTAAAGAGTATCGGACAGCCTATATGGTACTTACTGAAGAGGAACTTATCCGTTTCAATTCAAGTACTGGCGAAACAGAAGGCATTGTCAATTATGGATTGCAGGTGGAGAACGTGGTCATGTCAGCGCTTTTCATTGAACGCAAAGGAGAAATTAAAATTTCCTTTAGGTCGGTAGGCACTTTCTCCGTGAGGGATGTTGCTAGCAGCTATTTCAGTGGAGGAGGACACAAAAACGCATCTGGTGGTAAATCAGATTTAAGCATTACAGAAACCGTTGATAAATTTCTGGAAATATTACCGGAGTATCAAGCACAACTTATTTCAGTACAATAGCCCCTTTACCAATTAGTTAAAAAAATTACAAACAATAGTATTTTAAACAAAGTCTAATGAATCTTAAATCAGTCGGTTATGCGATGGGCATAACTTTCCTCGCAGCCGCTTGCAATAACTATCGCACGCAAGTGACCGAAAGCGGTCTTAAATATCAAATCTTCGAACATGAAGATGATGCCAGAAAAGCCAAACTTGGTGATATCATGTCTTTTCATTTGGTACTTAAAAACGGAAGCGATTCTACTTTAAGAGATACCTACAAGGAAGGATCTCCTATGAAAATGGTACTTCAAGAACCGCCTTTTAAAGGCAGCTTTGAAGAAGGACTCA
>CAXBLH010000265.1:0-7743 GCA_963976315.1 uncultured Dyadobacter sp. | reverse complement strand
TAAAATTTAATGCAGGTAGAGCCAAAAAATAGCATAAACAAACTATTAGTTAATTTTCAAACAGGTACTTATTATAAATAAAGGTAATCAACAGGAGGTTTCGAAAGAAAATCCGCCTAGAGTAGCATAATTCTGTAATCCATAAATACTATTTACCAGATTTTTTACGACTTAACTCTTTTGCAGTCCGTCATCGGCGGCCATTTTACCTCAGACAACGGAATTTCAATTGACTGTTAGCTTACAAATGCTGCCCATCCACGTATTTTTACCAAATCATTTGTAATAAACGCCATCCTTTTCCAGAGCTTTTAGCATTCTTATTTTGTTAATTCTCAAAATCAGCAAGATGCAACTTTCAAAAAAGATTTACTCATCACGCAAAATACCATTTGTACTATAAATTAAGTGTTTGGAATCCATAATGCACAAAATTTATTCAAAATAACTACGTACAATTTAAAGAAAAACTATTCAGAATTATAATTGTTACTATGCCAGTTTTAAAACAATTTTGTGAAATATAGCATAGCCAATTCAAGTTTGACCGACTTCAATCAAAAAGGTCGTCCATTATATTAATTTTCTAATAATCTCTTTTCCAACCATTAAAGTACCAGCACCCACTTATTTACCAATTTATTAACTTTATTAATCCTAGGGCTAATATTTACACATATTTTGATTTAATACACCAATTTAAAAACTATTTCGTTTAAAAAATTAATTAAAAGAATATTGATTTTCTATTAAAACATGATCATTGTCATGTTTTTAACAAAAAGTGCATTATATTCGCTATAAAAATAGTGAAAACACTATTTTATTTAACATATTTACGTAATTTTATAGCGAACTAGTTTTATGTTAAAAAATAGTGATTATATTTCTAAAAGTTTAACGTAGGAAAGACTCTGACTTGCTAACTATGAATTATCTGGCTAGGTTTCAAATATGTTGCGTATAATAAAATAACAAATCCAAATCGATAGAATTTAGACAAAGTGTAATACTAGTTTTATCAAATTATTCGAATACCCTTCCTTTATAGGTTAGTTAATATATAATTACATCAAATAAATTTAAAGAATAGAACTCGCTAATATCATGAACATAGCATTAGTTGACGATCACTTATTATTGACAGAAACTTTAAGCAATTTACTGACACGTATGCCTGAAGTTGAATCTGTTACTATTTATAATTCGACAGAATCCTTTATCCAAAGCAAGCCTCAAAACAACTCTGATCTTATCATAACGGATCTTATGTTAACAGGTGTGAGCGGTATTCAGTTGTTAGACTATGTACGCGAAAACTTGGACGAGAATATCAAGATTATTGTTTTCTCTTCGGTATACGATTCTCAGACGGTGAGAAACGTGATTAGAAGAGGTGCCAATGGTTTTTTAACCAAATTCACTCCCGTTGCGGAACTGAAGGATGCGATTCTTCAAATACATTCGGGCAAACAATATATTGGAAAGTCGGTTCGCGAAAGCCTAATAAACAGTGTATTTAACGACGAACAGTCTATTTTTCAATTATCTCAAAGAGAAAAAGACGTTTTACAAAACATCTGCCAAGGAAGAACCATCAAAGAAATTGCCGAAGATCTTAAATTAAGTTCTCATACCGTTCAGTATTACCAAAGAAAAATTATGAAAAAATTTCAGGTAAAACGAACGATGGATATGATTGTTTACGCAATTAAACATGGCTATTATGTACCCGAATTGAGACATAGCTAAAATATAAATAGCTCAAAAAACAATGAAGGGGTATTCGAAATCGAATACCCCTTCATTGTTTTTAAATCATATTCAAGTGAATGAAATAGGTGGGTTAAGGTCTGGATTTTTGTGTTGATGCCAATAAGGGTAAATAGGATGCTTTTCACTCACATTATCGAGCCGTTTTATCTGGCCTTCGGTTAGTTGCCATCCTACAGATCCTAAGTTTTCCATTAACTGTGATTGGTTTCGAGCTCCAATCACCACATTACTAACAGTTGGACGTGCCAAAACCCAGTTCAAAGCTACCTGAGCCACTGTTTTTTCAGTTTCAGCAGCAATTTCGTCTAGGACATCCACAATTGCATATAAATGATTTTCATCTAAAGGAGGCCCTTCTCCTCCGCCATTTGCTATTCGGCCAGATTCGGGGATAGGCTGTCCTTTTCTATATTTTCCTGAAAGTCTACCGGCAGAAAGAGGGCTCCATACAATGGTACCAACCCCTTGGTCCTTTGCTAATGGCATTAATTCCCATTCAAATTCTCTACTCAGTAAGCTATAATGCGCTTGATGTGCTACATATTTAGACCAACCATATCTTTCAGAGATTGATAAAGACTTCATTAAATGCCATCCCGAAAAATTTGAACAGGCGATATAGCGAATTTTCCCACTTCTAACAAGATCATCCAGAGCACTTAACGTTTCATCTACTGGGGTAAGGCCGTCAAATCCATGCATATGGTAAATATCAATATAATCAGTACCAAGCCTTTTAAGACTAGCTTCACATGCCTGGATTATGTGAAAACGAGAGGAGCCAAAATCGTTGGGTGACTCTCCCATTTTAAAGGTACACTTGCTAGAAAGCAAGAGCTTATGTCTCAGTCCATGAATCGCTTTTCCTAGGATCTCTTCACTTAATCCCTGAGAATAAACATCAGCCGTATCAAATAAGGTTAATCCTGCCTCCAAACAAAGATTGACCATTTTGGTGGCTTCATCGACTTGAGTATTTCCCCATGCCTTAAAAAAATCACCAGTTCCTCCAAATGTACCCGTACCAAAACTCAAAATTGGCACTCGTAATCCAGAAGCCCCTAATTGACGATATTCCATAATTACTTATTCGGTTTTGTAAACAATACTTCAATTTATTACGTAATTAAATTTGCCTTCTCAATTTAGCCAAAATAACCATACCATCTCTCCTAATAATTTTGTTATCAAACCTTCCAACTTTACCCTCATAAGCAAAAAGGAAGGATTAACTTTTGAGCATCATTCAACGCTATTCGCCCTAAACAAGTATCTTTGACAAATTGCGGGATAATTAGTCATTATATTGAAGCACCAGTTTATTAATAGAATTCCTCTTTGTACCGATTTTTTTTCAAACACAGGTTCATCCAATAATGCGTACCTATTTTCTTTCCAAAACCTTCCATAAATTCCCAGTAGCATTTTTTATTATAAAATGGTTATTCCTCTCTATCCTGATTGGTATTCTGGTTGGGTCCGCATCGGCCTTCTTCTTGGTTTCCTTGGAATGGGCAACTGATTGGAGAGAATCGCATAAATGGATCATTGCACTGCTTCCTTTAGGGGGCTTTGTGGTGGGTTTAATATACTTTTATTTGGGTAAGAATGTGGAAGCAGGCAACAACCTACTGCTTGAAAATATTCATTCGCCAAAGAAAATAATTCCGCTAAAAATGGCCCCACTCGTACTTTTTGGTACTGTTGCCACCCATTTTTTTGGGGGATCAGCAGGACGAGAAGGGACGGCATTACAAATGGGTGGCTCCATCGCAGGCCAGTTGACAAAATTGTTTAAATTAAAACCCCGAGATCGAAAATTAATACTGATTTCAGGAATTGCAGCCGGGTTTGGTTCTGTTTTTGGCACCCCCATTGCCGGTGCAATTTTCGGATTAGAAGTTTTCCTGATTGGCAGTTTGCGTTATAACGCCCTTTTCCCTGCATTTGCGAGTTCTATTTTTGCAGACCTCACCACCAGGGCTTGGAACGTGGGCCATACCAAGTATGAAATTACAATTTTCCCAGATCTTGGAGGTCTAAACATAATCTGGGCTGTGATTGCTGGAGTTGCATTTGGAATTGGTAGTATCATTTTTAGTAAATCAACCCACGAGATAGGTAAACTCTTTAAAACGTACATTAAGTATCCTCCATTCCGGCCACTTATAGGAGGGAGTATTGTGGCTATAGCGGTCTATTTGATGGGCACTACTAAATATATCGGATTAGGTGTACCAGTAATTGTGGAAGCGTTTTCAACACCTTTACCGAGCTATGACTTTGCCCTAAAAATATTATTTACCGCGGTAACCTTAGGAGCTTCCTTTAAAGGGGGAGAGGTTACGCCATTATTTTTTATTGGAGCAACTCTAGGCAATGCCCTTAGTCAGTTCATCCCACTCCCTATGGATTTATTGGCAGGAATGGGGTTTGTTGCAGTTTTTGCTGGTGCAGCCAACACCCCGCTGGCTTGTACCCTAATGGCCATTGAATTATTTGGAGCAGAATGTGGTATCTATGTTGCAATAGCCTGTATCACAGCCTATTTTATTTCTGGCCATTCTGGAATTTATGGTTCTCAGGTTATTGGGGAACCAAAACATTTACTTTTTGGCAAACAAACAGGAAAAAAGCTATCTGGACTAAAATAGACAACCTCTTCATTATAACAAAGAATGCCCGAAACGGGCATTCTTTGTTAAACCTATTTTATCTCTTCGTAATCCACATATTCCCCGCCACGAAATTCAGAATTTTTATTATTCGGAGGGGTGTCTACACGAATACCATTAGAGGAAGTTCGTTGTTGGGAAGCTTTCGCCTGCCGCTTTTGCTCTTTAACCAGCTGCCTTCCAATTAATAAATGAAAGATGAACCTTCTAAAAACAGGTACAAATGCTATTAACAGAAAAAATATCAATAATATATTAAATACAATCTTCATTAGTCAAGTGTTTTTTTGCTTCTTTAATAACGTAAATTTAATATTAATCGCATAAAACCGAAAGAAAAGCGGAGGAACCAATCAATTTAAAAGTTAATTAATCCAATTTCAATGATGAATGGTAAATCAAGTAACTAAATCAGCTATTGATAAATTTTCGAACTTTCTATTACCTTTTCATAATAGCTTTCATATTGTGGCAATATTTTAGCGATATCAAATTCTCTAGCGCGCGCCAATGCATTTGCTTTAAAAGTATCCAAACGGCTATCATCTAGTATATATGCGGCATTTTTCACCATCTCGTCTATATCACCTACATCACTTAAATAGCCCGAATATCCGTTTACATTTAGCTCAGGAAGCCCCCCCGCATTGGAAGAAATTACCGGAACCTCACAAGCCATGGCTTCTAAGGCAGCCAAACCAAAACTTTCTGATTCAGATGGCATTAAAAACAAATCAGCCACCGATAATACCTCTTCGATAGCATCCAATTTACCTAAAAACCGCACATCATTGCAAATATCTAAATCTTTGCATCTACGCTCCGTCTTAGCACGGTCCGGGCCATCCCCTACCAAGAGTAATTTTACAGGCATCAGTTTCCTAAGTTTCTCGAAAATTTGAATTACATCATCAATTCGCTTAACCTTACGGAAATTAGAAGTGTGCACAATAAGCTTTTCATTGTTGGGACAAATTGCCAACTTGAAATGGTCTTTTTTCTGCCTATTAAATCGTTCCAAGTCTATAAAATTAGGAATGACTTCAATTTCTTTTGTAATATTGAAATGATTGTAAGTATCCTGTTTTAAAGATTCAGAGACCGCTGTAATTCCGTCAGATTGATTGATACTGAAAGTAACCACCGGCGCATAGGACTCATCCTTCCCTACAAGGGTTATATCGGTACCATGCAAGGTAGTAATGACAGGTATATGAATCCCTTGTTGCGCTAATATCTGCTTTGCTAAATAGGCAGAAGAGGCATGCGGAATAGCATAATGAACATGCAGTACGTCCAGATTTGCTATTTCAGCAACATTCACCATGGCACTCGACAAGGCGGATTCGTAGGGAGGGTACTGAAATAAGGGATAAGCAGGTATATTGACTTCGTGATAAAACAAATTTTCATTGAAAAAATCTAACCTCTGCGGCTGTGAATAGGTAATAAAATGGACTTGGTGTCCTGCTTTCGCAAGTGCTTTTCCAAGTTCAGTGGCCACCACTCCGCTTCCACCAAATGTGGGGTAGCATACGATTCCTATTTTCATAAATTTTATACTAAATAATTATATTTTAGCTCATAACTAAGCAGTCCATAAAGAACGAATATTTTTACAACACAATAACTTTAAATTTAATCCCAAAAGGTAACAAAAGTTGAATAACTTTATGTTCTATTTAAATTCATTCCTATTATAACCTTTTAATGTGTCTGCACGATCCAAATTAACTAAATGGGATTATGTTGCTGGAAGCTTACGCCTAGTCCGCATCAAAAACTTGGTTATTGTAGCTATTACACAATATGCCACGCGGATTCTATTAATTGGCCCAAGAAAAGACTGGCTCGAAATCATTAAGGATCCAGACCTATTTTTGATTTCGTTATCAACCGTCATTATTGCCGCCGCGGGATATGTTATAAATGATTACTTTGACATTAAAATTGACATCGTCAACAAGCCAGACAGGGTGGTGGTTGGCAGGTATCTTAAGAGACGTTGGGCTATGGGAGCCCATCAGTTCTTTAACGTAATGGGTGCCGCAATAGGGCTTTTAGTAAGTATTTCCATTTTTCTAATTAACGTTTTCTCCATTACCCTTCTCTGGTTTTATTCTGAGCGATTTAAGAGATTACCTTTTATTGGTAATTTCATCGTTTCTCTTTTAACGGGGTTTTCATTACTTATTTTAACATTCCATTATCCGGAAAATCAACGATTAGTAGTCATATATGCTATATTTTCATTCTTCATTTCACTTATTAGAGAAATCGTAAAGGATATGGAAGATATTAAAGGAGATGCAGCACATGGATGTAAAACACTTCCGATTCTTTGGGGAATACGAAAAACCAAATATTTCCTTTTTACTTTAATACTTTCTTTTATACTCTTATTGTTTCTTTTAGCGAGTGTTTTAGAAAATAAAATATTGGTGGGCCTATTTTTACTTTTACTAATACCTCTGGGGCTATTCTCTAAAAAGCTCTATCAAGCAGACACCATAAAAGATTTCCGACAACTCAGTAGTCTATGCAAATTAATCATGTTACTGGGGTTACTTACCATGATGGCTGCCTAGTAATTACTCACTAGTCTCCATTTTTTACTCGAAAAAACGACCATTCACTCATTTTAATAGCAATATTGTCTGTTTTGAAGTATTTAGAACTAACTTTAAGATATAATTTAATCACCAAAAAATATTGTAAAATGTTAAAATCACTACTCACATTGTTTTTTACAGTTGCATTTTCAACCCTTAACAGCTTCGCCCAAGACTGTATGGGTGTCAATTTAAAGGCTGGAAGTGGTTTTGAAATGCAAAACTATGATGGCAAAGGCAAACCGTCTGGCAATATGATTTACAAAATAAAAGAGGTAAAAAAGGAAGGTGGACTTACCGTTTTTAGCATTGAGTTTGAGTCTTTCAGTAATAAAGGAAAATCCGAATATAGAAGTACCTATCAAATGCGCTGCGACGGAAACGTTATTATGGTGGACGCTAGCTCTTTAATTAATGAAGAGCAAATGAAGTCATTGGATAACTTCCAAATGAAATTCACTTCGACTGACATCCAATACCCCAACAAAATGTCTGTGGGCCAAAAACTTAAAGAGGCCTCTATGAAAGGTGAAGGTTCTTCCGGGCCATTGAACGTAACTTTTAATATGTTTATAAAAAACCGAGAAGTTGCTAGTCAAGAAAAAATAACGGTTCCGGCTGGAAGTTACGATGCCTTTAAAATCACTTCTGATATGCTAATGGAAACTAAAATGGGTATG
>CAXBLH010000264.1:0-7757 GCA_963976315.1 uncultured Dyadobacter sp. | reverse complement strand
GGGTGCTCATTGGATAACAGTAACCTGGTGGAGCCAGTAATTATTGATCCCCCTTCTTTAACGATTATATCGAGTGATACCCTGGTTAGCGGACAGTATCTGGGTATCGTCATTGGAGGAAAAGCCGAATTGATTTATCAAGAAATTCAGAAATTGCCAGTTTTAAATCCAGTGAATCTTATTAATATAGTGGGCAATTTTGTTACCGACTTCCCTGGGCTGCAGGAACGCTTACCACTATACAGTTATTTTTGGTTGGACGAAAGCGCGGGTACTGATTCAGGAGTACAAGTAAGCTTGGAAGGTGGTAAGGTTACTAGTATCTTTTTAAGTAGTGGTAAGGCACTTTCACAATGGCCGAGCAATGCTAATTCGGATGCTTCTTTGCGTGTGGGAGATATGGCGGGTACTCTTTATGCCAAGCTGGCGAAAATCAAGTCTAATCAAGCATATAGCAAGAAATTTGAGCGGGTAATGCTCTTAACCAAAAACCTGTCTTTGGCATTTGATCCTGAAACTGCGTTATCCCCGCAATGGTATTTTGCGTATAAAACAGCGGATAATCTTTTAGAAGAAGTTCAGGTGAATTTTAAAAACGGTGTGGCAGTCTCCATCGTGGTGAATAAATACCAAAACTAATAGCTACAAATTACTTCCTGCCGGCAGTAATTTACCAGACGTTTTTTTATACTGGAACAAGCAAGATGACCTTTCTAAAAAAGAACATCCTGCTTGTTTCTTTTTTAAATATGCAGCCGATTCAATAGGATAACCTTTTATTATTTTGCAATTTTATTCTTGTAGAAGTTTAAAAAGTCATCTAATTGCCCTATGGGTAACTTTCTGGCAATTATTTTTTTATCCTTATCCAATACGTAAATTGTGGGTGTAGTAACCACATCAAAAGTGCGATAAAAATCTATTTGACCCGTTGGGTCTATGCCGTTTTTTAATTCCGAAAAATTGTATTTAATAATAAAATCCTTCCATTCCTCCTTATTTGTTTCGGTTGAAATAGCCATCACCTCAACTCCAACCTCCTTGTTTTTATCATAAAATGCTTTCAACTCAGGGGCTGCTTCCTTGCAATGTCCGCATGTTGGTGAATAGAAAAACAGGACATTGTACTCGCCTTTAAGATTTGCTACGCTTTGTTTTTGACCATCGGGCAAATGGAGCATAAGTGCTGGGAAACTTTTTGAAACCAACAGGTTTTGAAGCGTATTTACTTTTTCCTGGATTTTCTTTTTAATATCGTTAGAAACACCCATTTCCTCGGTTAAGTAATACTTTTTGGCCATATGTACCCAAAGTCCTTCTGTTCCCACGGTTGTAGGGTTTTCGTATTGGTTGGTAATATAGAAGATCACATATTTTCTGATATCGGAGTTAGCAGGAAGTCGGTTGATCAGGTTGTCGGCAGCAACAATTAGGGAGTCAGGTGTTTGTGGGATCAAATTTTTAATATATCGATCCAGTTTTGGTTCTAAAAATGGCGTGTTTAGGATTCTTCCGTCGCTAAAATCGAAATTGTCCCAATAATGTGCCTTGTAATAATTGTAAACCCAAAGAGAATCTGATTTGCCGTTTGGTAAAGTCGGGGCCGTAGGGATATCGGGATCCGCTGACATTTTTAAAAGCTTTGATACGAAAAGTGCTTCATTCGTTTTTAGGAATTTGCTTCGGTACAACTTAAAGTCCTGTTGCATTTGATTTTGTTGCGCTGCTAACTGGGGTGATTTAGAATCAATCAGTTGCTGTATTTTTTTTGAATCGGTTTGTAGTTTTTTCTGATAAGTATAAAATGCTTGGTTCTCGTCAGACTTTTTGATGATCATATTTCCAACCACGTTGGTAGTATCCGTACTGATTTCTATATTATTTTCCTTTCCAGAATATACCAACTCTATCCATTTCTTGTTTCCTGGAAAGAGAATTACATAAAGCCCGCCAGCTAGATTTTTAGAACCTTCAAAAGTTATATTACCTGCTGCATCAGCTTTTGCAGTATCTTTGGGTATAAACTGTGTATTACTTCTGCTATAATGTCCTAAAATGAGGGATGAATCGCGTATACCTTCAATTTTTGCTTTTATTTGATAACCTTGTGCGGATGCGAAGTGAGTCGCAGTTAAAAGGATAAAAAAACTGACCATCCTGAGTCTTATAGTTTGCTTCATTTTGGGACGAATTGTAAAACTGAAATATATTTCGAAATAAAAGTTAAATGCAAATTTACCTTCAGAACGGTAATTATTAATCCATTCGTACTTAAATGTTTTATTTTCTCTCCAAAACAATTGATTTTTTAATGATGCCCCTCTGCATCAGTTTGTTTTTTATTGGAATGGCTTTTTTTGCTAAAGTCCAATGTAGGCGGAGGCTTTATCTACTCATCGGATTTCTAACATTAGTTATTACCTCCAATCAGTTTTTAGTAACGCAGGCGTTTAATTTCTGGGAGTTTAAGCCCAAAAGTACAACGGATTTGGTGGGTACCTATGACGTAGGAGTTGTGTTAACGGGCGGTATGATCAACTGGTCTACCTTGAAAACGGATCATGTGGGAATGGGTAATTCGGGTGATCGGTTTGTGCAAGCGTTTACATTGTACAAAAATCAAAAAATACGTAAAATTTTGATCTCTGGCGCAAGTCCTCGAAAACTAGCACAAATAGGTCGAGGAGAGGGGAAGGAGGCCAAAAAGTTTTTGGTGGCATGGGGAGTTCCCGAAGAAGACATCATTTTAGAAGAAGCGGCTCGTAATACCCGGGAGAATGCCTTTTATACAGAGAAGATTTTATCCGATCAATTTCCGGGTCAACGTTACCTTTTGCTCACTTCTTCCTTTCATATGAAACGATCATTAGCCTGTTTTGAAAAAGTGGGGCTAAATATCGATACTTATCCGGTTGATTTTTATGGAGGAGACTATACCTTCAAGTGGGATTTTTGGATCCCGGAGCCAGACGCAATTGCTAGCTTTAATTTGGTTTGGCGAGAGTGGGTAGGCTTTTGGGTCTACAAGCTGATGGGGTATTGCTAGTGGCCGCTCCGCTAGTGATCAAAAGAAGCTTAACCCAAAAACCAAGGTCTTGGCTTGGGAGCTGTCTTTTACCACCTTAACTATTTATTGAATTAAACACTCAATATTTTTACCATCCGCATCAAATCTTCATTGATAGGCTTTGGCAACCGGATACAGTCTTCAAAGGGTGTATAAACAAGTTCGTTGTTTATTATTCCTGCCATAACACTTCTTTGGCCGTTCATTAACCCTTCCAAGGCACCAAGTCCTAGCCTGCTTGCCAAAATACGGTCATAAGCAGAAGGAGGGCCACCACGTTGCGTGTGACCTAGGGTTGTAACACGGATATCGGCATTTTCATTTACTTGTTGTTTGATCTTCGCTGCGATTTCAACTGCGCTGCCCGACTCATCACCTTCTGCTACCACGATGATGGAAGAAGATTTAGAACGACTCCATCCTTGCTTTAAGGTATCCACCACCACATCAAAGGTAGTGAGTACTTCGGGTACCATTACTAGTTCTGCTCCACCGGCAATACCCGACTGAATAGCAATATAACCAGAATCCCGTCCCATAACTTCAATAAAGAAAATACGGTCATGCGAACTAGCCGTGTCTCTAATTCTGTCGATAGCATCCAATGCAGTGTTTACGGCAGTGTCAAATCCGATGGTGTAGTCGGTTCCGTATAAATCATTGTCAATAGTACCAGGAGCACCCACGGTAGGCATACCAAATTCTTGACAGAATAATTTAGCTCCTGTGAAAGTACCATTTCCACCGATAGCTACTAAGCCTTCAATTCCAAGTTCTGTTAGGTTGTCAAATGCCTGCTGACGCCCTTCTGGTGTTAGAAATTCCATACAACGCGCTGATTTTAAAATGGTACCTCCGCGCTGGACAATATTACTTACCGAGTGCGATTCCATTTTATAGACATCGCCCGAAATCATACCGCTATATCCTTTTCTTATACCGTAAACTTCGATTCCATGATAAACGGCCCCTCTAACGACCGCTCTAATACAGGCATTCATACCGGGGGCATCGCCTCCTGAGGTAAATACTCCGATTCTTTTCATTTATATTATGGTTACTTCTTAAAAATCACTTTAATCCTAAAAGCACAAGTTCTGCAAATTTATCTGGTATTTTGGTAAAATCTGCGACCTAATTTTTAATTCTATCAAAAAAATACCAAAAATAGATATCATTTTAACACTTCAAACTTATATCAATACTTCTATATTTGTGCTGTTTAACGAAAATTTAATATGGCAACGTTTCAATTTTAGAGTGTATTTTTGAAAAAATATAACGAACTATCCTTTACTTCGTACCTATCAGGATTCCATTGACTAACATTTAAAACATGAAAAACATTTTTTCTTGGCAACGAATTTGGCCACATCTTTTGGCAATAATTGCGTTGGCTCTACTAACTATTTCGTATGTATCACCTGTTTTGCAAGGTAAAAAGCTAAATCAATATGATGATGTGCAAGCAAAAGCAGCTTCCCATGAAGTAGTTCAGTTTCATGAACAAACAGGAGAATGGTCTGGTTGGACCAATAGTATGTTTGGGGGTATGCCTGCCTATTTGATTGGAACTGATTATCCTACCAGTATCCCTACGAAAATCGGCCAAACCATAAATAAGCTTTTGCCAGCTCCAGCCAATTATATTTTTATTGGCCTTTTTAGTGCGTATATTTTATTTCTTGTATTGGGTGCAAATATATGGCTTTCTTCTTTGGGCGCAATTGCATTTGCCTTTGCATCTTTTAATTTGGTAAGTTTGGAGGCAGGTCATGTTTCCAAAATATTAGCAATATCGTACGCACCAGGCGTTTTGGCTGGTATTCTTTTGGCTTTCAGAAAAAACTGGTTGGCTGGATCAGCACTTACAGCTTTGTTCTTATCGCTGGAACTATATGCCAATCATGTTCAAATTACCTATTATTTAGGGATTGCCATCCTTGTATTGGTAATTGTTGAAAGCGTTCGATTATTCCGTGAAGGTAAAGCCAAGCAAGTTATTTTTATATTGGCAGGGTTGTCATTCGCAGCTGTTTTGTCTGTTGGATCACACACTACAAGACTTTGGAATGCCTATGATTATACCAAAGAAACCATACGCGGAAAACCAGAATTGAGTGTTTCTAATGGTGCTACAACTTCACCTAAGCAAACTGGTTTGGACAAAGAATACGCTTTTTCATATAGTTATAGCTTTGGTGAGTTATTCACATTGTTAGTACCAAATGCTTACGGTGGGTCTTCAAATGGATCGCTAGATGCTAATTCTGAAACTTATAAAGTACTAACGGGTCGTGGCGTTGATGCCGGAACTTCCTTAAATGTTGTAAAAAGCTTGCCGCTCTATTGGGGAGATCAGCCGATCGTTGGTGGCCCTATTTATGCCGGTGCGATGGTTTTCTTCCTTTTTGTACTTGGGCTTTTGATAATTAAAGGGCCTATTAGAGGGTGGATTTTAGGGATGATCATCCTTTATTTGATATGGGCATTGGGTAAAAACTTTTCATCAATCAATTTCTTGTTTTTTGACTATTTCCCTATGTTCAATAAGTTCAGGGCGATCACGATGGTACTGGCGTTGGTACAGTTACTGATGGTCGTCTTGGGAATATTGGCTCTTAAAAAAGTGATAAATAAAGAAATAAACTGGAAGGAACTTCAAAAACCATTTTTGATCGCATTGGGTATCACGGGTGGCTTATGTTTATTGTTCTCCGTTGTTCCTACCGTCTTTTTTGATTTCAAATCCTTAAATGATGCACAGGTAATGGCGTCTTTTGAGCAGAGTACGCAAGACAAAGGTTTTGCCCAGCAACTGGTGAATGCCATTGTTCAAGACCGAATTGGTATGATGAAGGCCGATGCGTTTCGAAGTTTGGTATTTATACTTCTAACGGCGGCATTGATATGGTTGTGGATGAAAGATAAAATGAAGCCCGTCATTATGTATGCCTGTTTAATACTGCTCATGATTTTTGATATGTTTGGTATTGACAAACGCTATCTCAATAATGAAGACTTTATAAGCGGTTTTGCAGCGGAATCGTCGTTAGCACCATCGCCGGTGGATCAGCAGATATTGCAAGATACCGACCCTAATTATAGGGTGTTGGATTTGTCTACTTCGCCATTTCAAAGTGCGGCGGCTTCTTATTTTCACAAGTCGTTGGGTGGATATCATGGTGCTAAGATGCGCCGTTATCAGGAGCTTTTTGAACACCAGATTTCCAAACAAAATCCGAACCCTGGTATGTTGAATATGTTGAATACCAAATATATTATTTCGGTAGACCCACAAGGAAACAAGGTGGCACAACCAAATCCAGATGCCTTGGGTAATGCTTGGTTTGTGGATTCCTACGAAATCGTGCCGAATGCGGATGCAGAAATGGCAGCATTGGACTCCTTAAAACCACGTCAGCAAGCAGTGGTAGACCAGCGATTTGCTGATCAATTGAAAGGGTTGCAGATTCAGTCAGATTCGTCTGCGAGTATTAAGTTGGTAAGTTATAAGCCCAACGAACTGATTTACGAAAGCAATTCGTCGAAGGAAGGATTGGCTGTTTTTTCTGAAATCTATTACAACGTACGTGACGAATGGAAGGTGACCGTGGACGACCAGCCAATAGATTTGCTAAGAGCCGATTATGTATTGCGTGCAGCCAGAATTCCAGCAGGGAAGCATGTGATTAAATTCCGTTTTGATCCAATATCCGTGGCCATAGGTAGCAAAATAGATTTAATAAGTTCTATTCTGTTATTGGCACTCATCGCAGGAGCTATTTTTATGCAAGCGAAAAAGAAAGAATAATTTCTTCTGATAAAAAAAAAGGGAGCTAGTCGATTCGGCTGGCTCCTTTTTTTGCAATATAGAGTCGTATTTTGACTTACATTTGATTTTGATGTTTAGAACGTGCTGCCTAAATATTTGAATTTTCGTAAGTCTAAATAGTTTTATTATTAGGATTTATGCCTGATTAATGATAAAATTATAACTGCGTATACGGTCCTTAGAAAGCGCTGTATTTTTGTAGTTTTTATCGGTTTATTGAATTCCTATTTTTGTAGAATTCTACTAGTTTTTCAATAAAAAAAGTAGACAAATAATAAGAATCGGTTATAGATTTCCGTTAAAAATGGATATTCAAAATCATTCGAGATAAAGCGTTAAATTATTGACTTTTGGTAGTTTGATTTATATTTGAACAAATACTTATTCGAAACAGACGCAATATTAATTATGTAAATGCTAATTTGGCGATTGCGTACAATAACAACAGTTTTTTTATACTTGATTCATAAAACTTTTAAGGAATGAAAGCAACCCTAACAAAGAAGAGCCTTAATGATTTAAAATTGGACCTTGATAACCCAAGATTCGCTGAACTATATAGCGGAAGTGAAAATGAAGACGAATTAGTTGAATATCTATTATATAATGAATCAGCTGAAGACATTGCGAAAGGAATCAATAGTTCTGGAGAATATTATCAAGATAGACCATTATGGGTAATTGAAAATAATGGACATTATTTAGTCAAAGATGGAAACAGGCGATGCGCAGCAGTTAAAGCTCTCAATCATCCGGAAAAATATGGAATGAATTTACCTAAACATTTTTTTACGGAACTCCCTGTACTTATTTATAAAAATGAAGTTGATATTAATGCACGAATTCTTCAAGAAC
>CAXBLH010000263.1:0-7763 GCA_963976315.1 uncultured Dyadobacter sp. | reverse complement strand
AAGAGGCGGGGTACTTTTTGCAGCACCATACTTTTTTCTTGCCAACAAATTTTACCTTTTCCAGAAAGGGTTTGGTAATTTATTATAACCCTTATGAAATAGCCCCCTATGTACGTGGTGCTATTGAATTCACCATACCTTATCAAGAATTAAAGGGGATCGTTCATTCAGAATTACTTTTTGAATAGAAATTCAGTTTTTTAAGAGCTCGCTAACCTTTAACACCTATTTATAAATGAGTTTTATGCTAGTTTATAAGATAGTGTCCAGGAAATTTAAGTTTGCTCTGGAATAAGAATACTAGACTCAAATTTGGCCTTCATCTTGAAAACTATAAAAGCCATTGTCGGTAAAAATGAGATGATCCAAAACGGGGATATCCATAATTTTTCCGGCATTGGCTATTTGTTTGGTAAGATCCAAGTCTGCTCTGCTGGGTGTCAACTGTCCTGAGGGATGATTATGGACTAATATAATGGAGCTGGATAGGTTTTCAATAGCTAATTTGAAAATCATACGATTATCAGCTATGGTTCCCGCTATTCCTCCTATGCTAATTTGAGCTGTTTTGATGACTTCATTGGCGCGATTGAGCATTAGAATCCAGAATTCTTCCATGGTTTTGTCCAATAGGTAAGGACGCATGATTTCGTAAACGTGAGAGGAATTGGTAATTTTCTTTTTGGTTTCCACTGTGGTATCTAGTCTTCTTCTACCAAGTTCTAACGCTGCTACTATTGTAATTGCTTTGGCCTCTCCAATACCTTTGTTTTTCATAAGGTCCTTGATACTCATTTTGGCCAACTGATTAATATTATTTTCAGCATACCGCATAATCTCTTTGGCAACATCTACTGCGGATTGCTCTCTGGTACCAGAGCCAATCAAAATGGCTATTAACTCCGCATCTGATAGGGCTGTTCTTCCTTTTAACAGTAACTTTTCACGAGGTCTATCCTCCTCGGCCCAACTACGAATTTTCTTGGAGTTTGAATATTTTTCAGCCATGGTTGCCAGTTTTCATTTAAGACGATATTTTCTTAAATAGTAATCAGAGCCATTACATGTTTACCTCATTTATTAGTTAAGCCAGTAATAGCAGCCTGTGCCTTATTGTCGATACTAGACTTGTAATCATGGTTTTTAAAAGTTGTTGCGAGTCTGAAGTAATGAAGTGCTTGGGTATTACTGTTTTGAGCCTGATAAATATAACCCAGCTGTAAGGCAGCAGCAGCACCTAGTCCAGCATACTGATCCCCAATGATTGACAAGGTGCGTTGATAATGGTTTATAGCGCTACTGAAGTTATGGCTTTTTTGTGCAATTCGCCCTTTTCTGTAATTGAATTCCGCCTTGTTTTCGGTACTGGTAAATGAACTCTCATTATAGTCCGATAATGCGATATTGGCCAATTTCAGAAAACCTCCATCGGAGGCATAACGCGCCTTAAATAATATTCTATTTTCATTGGAAAGCTTACCTGTTTTGAACTCCTTAGCAAGGCGTACAGCCATTTTGTCCGCTTCGAGTACGTTACTTCCATGTTTCAAAACACTGTCCAAAAGCGTTTTATTTGCCTCGTTTGGATTTTCAAGCCAATCGCATAGGAATCTTTTAAAATAGGCATCTTTAATATAATTTACTCCATTTTGGCTTTTTAGGAATAAGGAATAATTGAGTTCTGCATCACGGTACTGTCCTTTTTGTAGGTACAATTCAGCTTTGATATATTCAATAAGGGGGAACTTTAAATGATTCTTTGATCTCACTGCCCTGTTGAGGAAGTGGAGGGCCTCTTCCCCCTTGCTTTCCTTCATTAAGGTAGTTGCAGCAAAAAAATGTAACAACAAGTTGTCAGGTTGAGTTTGTGCCATTTTCAATAATTGTTGTAATTGATCTTCACTAAGCTCAAGCGTATAGGCGTGAATAAGTATGTCAATCAATTTGGCCTCTTGACTAAATATGGATTCGCCATTGGAAACCATACGGATCTCTTTAATGCCTGTTTGAATATTCCCCCTTAAGCCAAGGATTTTTGTGACCCATGCGTACTGATCTGGCACCGAGCCTATGAGTATATGTAGTAACCCTAAGGTTTTGTAAGTTGGTTTAAATTCAGGAAATAATTTTTTATTTTCTTCCAATAATTTTACCGCCTTGATTACATCCCAGGCACCACTTATTTCACTCCCGAATTTTATTTTTACAAAGGCGCTATGCACCCTGATTTCAGCTTGAAAGAACCTTTTGAATGGATTGTTTTTGTGCAGCTTATCTAATATTTCAAGTCTTTGGTCTTCTTTACCTTGCCAATTTTTATAGGCTTTCTTATCCTCAGAAACTAACAAATAATATAAGTCCGCATAGTTTTCAAGGTATACAATAAATGGATTGCCAGGGTTTTTGATTTTCTCCTGTTTAATAATCTCAGTGGCTTCCGATATTCTTAATTTTTGAATTTCGAAATAGGCTTTTTGTAACGTAGGTGAAAAAATAACTTCTTCGCTGACAGTTTGAGAGACTGCAACTCCCGTTGCCAAGAAAAAGTATAGTAGGTAAGCCAAGATTTTGAAATTGGCCTTTTTTAGACAATGCGAAAGGCGGTTTGCACAAATATGGGAGCGTCTTGGAGGCATTTCGGGGGGTACAATAAATAAAAAAGGTTGCCTGAAAAGACAACCTTTAATACGATAAAATGTAAAATTATCTCTTCTGATGTACTGGTTCTACACTTTCCACATCCGCTAAGATACGGCCACAATGTTCACATACGATCAGTTTTTTTCTTTCACGAATATCAGCCTGACGTTGTGGAGGTACTATACTAAAACAGCCACCACATGCTCCGCGTGATACGTTAACAACTGCTAAGCCGTTAAATGAATTGGCACGAATTTTTGAATATGATTTTAATAAGCGCTCCTCAATTTTTTTAAGGTGCTTTTCGCGGCTAGTAAGTAGGTCTTTTTCGTCTGCTTCACTTTCGCTGGTAATCACCGAAAGTTCGCCTTTTTTAGCTTTCAAGTCTTCGTTTCGGTCTTTCAAAGTAGCATCTGCGCGATTGGCATCCTCTTCTACTAACCGAATACGAGCTTTTGCTTCGTTAATTTTTTTGTCAGCAAGTTGCATATCCAGCTCCTGCAACTCAATTTCTTTGGTGATGGCATCGTATTCGCGATTGTTACGAACATTCATTTGCTGATCTTTGTATTTTTTGATCAACTTTTCGCCATCCTTTTGAGCGTTTTTGAAACTGTCAATTTCACTATTGAGATTGCCTATTTCACCTTTAAATTTGGCTAATCTCGTTTCAATACCGATGATATCATCTTCCAGATCCCTTACTTCTTCGGGTAGGTCTCCACGGGTTTTACGAATTTCATCGAGATTTGAATCAATTTCCTGCAGTTTCAGGAGTGCGTCTAATTTTTGAGCGATTGTGTTTTCCATGTATGTCTTTTATGGACTTGGTTCAATGCGTATTTGATGTAAGCTTGTTAGCCGAATATTTTTGCTACTGTTTATAAGTCGAATATACGAAAGGACTACATTAGGGATAATGTAAAACCGGATTCGTATTGGTTTCCGATAAACAGAGTGCAAAATTACTAAAAATTCCTGATAAATAGTCATGAAGTAAATCTTTCGTGAATACTTCGCTTTCATAATGACCAATATCACAGATCATGATCTTGTCCTCAGCATCAAAAAATTCATGGTATTTGAAGTCAGAAGTAATAAAAACATCGGCACTAGCCTGTATTGCATTTTTTAATAAAAAACTTCCAGAGCCGCCACAAATCGCTATTTTTTTTATTTCAGTTCCAATGGGTTTTGTGAATTTAAAGGTTTTTAAATTCATACTTGTTTTTAAATGCTCTAAAAATTGATCGGCTGTTTGGCCGTTTTTAAATTCACCAATCGCTCCTGATCCTACCTCTTGGTTCTTGTTTTGGAGATCGTATAAATAGTATGCAACCGTCTCGTACGGGTGGTGCAGTTGCAGGGTATTAATGATTCGGTGCGACAAATGGGACGGTAATAGAACCTCAATGCGTGTTTCATTCACCTTTTCAAGATGCCCTCTGGTGCCAATAACTGGATTCGCATCCATTGAAGGTAAAAACGATCCCGTGCCAGTGGTGGTAAAGCTGCAATTTTTATAGTCTCCAATTTGGCCTGCACCCGCAGCAAAAAGTGCTTCTAATACCTTATCAGCACTTTCGCTTGGAACGAAGGTGGTTAATTTTTGTAGCGCTTGTGTTTTGGGTGCTAGAATTTTAATGTTTTGTAATCCCAGTCGCTGTGCGATCTTCCAGTTGACCCCATTGGTAATACTATCGAGATTGGTATGAATGGCGTAAATGGCGATATCGTTTTTTATAGCAAGTTCTACCGTCCTTTCAATATAATTACTGCCAGTTAATTTTTTTAAACCTTTAAAAATAATGGGATGGTGCGCTACAACCATATTGCAGTTTCGATCAATAGCTTCCAATATGGTCTTCTCAGTAACGTCCAGTGCTATTAGTACCCCAGTCCATTCTGCCTGTTTATTTCCTATCAGTAATCCAGAATTGTCGTAGCTTTCTTGGTAGGCAGGAGGGGCCAATTTTTCAAGTGCCGAAATTATTTCATTTTTTTTTAGCATAGTCAATAGAATTCAACTGGTTCATTATCAGAAAACTTTGTGTTTTTCTTTTTAATTGGTACAAAGAAAATGATTTTTTTACGTGTTAGGGTATTGGAATAATAAAAAATGGTACTACTTTTGCCCCACGATTTACTTATCCCATCGGGGAAACGGTAACAGTAAACGGTTTGGTAGTTCAGTTGGTTAGAATACATGCCTGTCACGCATGGGGTCGCGGGTTCGAGTCCCGTCCAGACCGCAAAAGCTCAGAGAAATCTGGGCTTTTTTGCTTTAAAATCAATTGGAGAATCACTAATCATAACGAAGGTTATATTTAGAACAAGTATTATAAAAGCATTAATTCTTTGACTCAAATATTGAAAGGGACGAACTTTAATGTTCAGTATTCGACTCCATAAAATCAGAAGACTATTGGTAAAAAACACCTTAGCAATATAGGTCCAATTTGTCCTGGTTGTTATTAAGAATTGTAGCATGGAATTTGTGACCACCGTTACATTGAAACAGCTTAGAGTCCTGCCAGATTTCCCTACCCCCAAATCGCAAAAATCCGGAATGCCGACCATTCAAAACAAATGGGGCTTATCGTGTTTTTTTGTACCAAAATACCACCTAGTTCGGAATTTATCTCCCGTTCATTAATTAGAAACTTGGTTTTTGAAGCTTTGTAGTTTACATGCCTTTTATGCCTAAACCAATACAAATGAAATTGAACAATCAATATAAAATTCTCTTCTTTTTACTACTAGTAACTAATATTTCTTTTGGACAAAATGACTTAAATATCATCAAGGAACGAATTGTAGAAGATTTGATGCAAACCAAAATTGACGATGCTAAGGTCGCTTCAATTCTTGAAAATATGTCTAAGGATGGAAGTTTTAAAGGGATCGACTATTCTGATTTAAGTAGAAACGCTGGATTTCCGCACCGTCACCATACTACAAATTTGGTTTATCTTGGTAAAGCTTTTAAAAATAAAGCGTCTGGATATTACAACAATTCTCAGGTTTTTGATCAAATCGTAAAAGGGTTAAAATATTGGGTGGATCATGATTTTGTAGGTGAAAATTGGCATAATAACCAAATTACAACTCCCACCAACCTGGGTGAGTTAATGTTGATTCTTGGGGATCAATTACCCAAGGATTTGGTCGCTAAGGCTCAGCCGATTATTGGTAAAGCCAATATGAATGCTTCGGGGGCAAGGCCGAGCGGAGATCGGATAGTAATTGCCGGAATTTTAGCCAAAAATCTACTATTTCTGGGTGAATTTGAAGAATTTAATAAAATTATTAGGATAATAGAAGGGGAGTTGAAGTTTTCAACGGGTCAACGTGGTATGCAGCATGATTATAGTTTTCACCACAGAACGGATCGGGTTAATAATACAGATTCCTATGGTTATGGTAAATATGCGAATGAGTTTGGCGATTGGTCTTACTATGTTGCCAATACCAAATATGCCTTTTCTAAGGATAAAATCAATCAACTGGTGGACTATTATCTGGATGGTATATATAAACAATCGGTCTATGGAATATATGCTGATGTCAGTGTTCAAAATAGAAGTATTTCTCACAAAGCCACGTTTGTTGCTAGAGGTACTCAAGAAATTGAAAGGTTGTTGGTGAGTACGGATTACCGGAAAAAGGAACTGCTAGAAATAATTCAATTAAGGAAAGGGGAGGTTCAGCCATCCGCTTCCTTTGCTAAGTTTTTTTGGCAAACCGAACATTTTGTTTTTCAAAGACCCCATTTTTATACCACCGTTAGAATGTTCTCTTCTCGGAATCGGAATATGGAGGTTCCATATAACGGACCCGGAAAAACAACACATCATAGAGCGGATGGTACGAATTATGTGATGCTGAAAGGCGATGAGTATCTCAATATTTGGCCTGTATATGATTGGCAAAAAATAGCAGGAACCACTATTTTGCAGAAGCCACATCTTCCGGATCCAGAGGATATTCAAAAAGAAGGCTCAATGGATTTTGTGGGAGCAGTTACGGATGGGTTATATGGTTCGGTAGCTTTTGATTTTAAAAGTCCTCATGATCCTCTCGAAGCAAAGAAATCATGGTTCTTTTTCGATGATGCCTATGTTTGTTTGGGTACTGCCATCAATTCTTCTTCCGAATTGGAGGTAGCCACAACCATTAATCAGTCTCTTTTACGGTCAGACGTGCAGGTTATGGAAAACGGTAAGGTACGACTAATGACATCGGGGAAACGTACACTAGAAGATGTTAAATGGATTCACCACGATAACATTGGATACGTTTTTCTTAATCCCACCTCCATAAATTTATCCAACCAAACAGAAACTGGTAGTTGGGCACAGATAACCGATGAGAAAAATATAAGTAAAGAACCTGTTCACATAGATGTTTTCAATCTCTGGTTTAACCATGGTAGTAAACCTTCAAATGCCTCGTATGCGTATATAGTAGTGCCCCAAATTTCGCGTATTAAATTGAATGACAGGAGTAACAATAACTGTAACATCAAAATACTGTCCAATACGGCAAGTCTGCAGGCCGTTAAAGAAGTGAAGTTAGGGATTAGTCAATTGAATTTTTTCGAAGCAGGAGCTATTGAAATTGAAAAAGGAATGAAAGTTCAAATTAAAAGTTCCGGTTTGGTGCAACTAAAAATGAAAGGAGGGAAACTTGTGGGGCTTACCGTCTCTGACCCTTCTCGTAAATTGGAGCGAATAGAGCTTTTAGTAAGTGGTCTTTATGATGTACAAGGCGAGAACTACCATTCGAGTATTGACCCGGTGAAAAAGGAAACTAAATTTAGTATTGATTTGCCTAGTACAGTATTTCTTGGTAAAAGTGTTAATGTTAAATTTTAACTTCTCCGAAATCTTAATTCCGCTTATATAGGTTGACTGCTTATTATAAATGGACTAGTTTTATATTTCAAATCAATGCTACGTTCAACAACTGTTCCATAATGAGCGGTAGTGTGCCTTTTGAAATTCTATCATTCACTCAACATATATGACTAATTATCCAGAATCTTCGAAAATATTTATTGCAATAGATTGTATTATTTTTGGGTTTGATGGAAAGGATTTAAAATTGTTACTAATCAAACG
>CAXBLH010000262.1:0-7771 GCA_963976315.1 uncultured Dyadobacter sp. | reverse complement strand
TTCGTCGGTCTTAAACTTTCTGGCTTTTTTCTTGAAGTTTAACGTCATTACTGACTCTGGGCCTGCTCCTCCACAAAAAAAGCAGGCGCTGAATGGGAATGCAGAAAGTACATATAAATTCGCATCCAAATCCACCGGCAAAACATAACCCGTAATCGCAACCTGTTGCCCTTTTACCTTCTGTACGCTGGGTCCAAACGTGGGATGTAGCATATATATGGATTCTTCTGGATACCATTTTTTCTTAAAAGTAACATCGCGAAGTGTTTCCCAAGACAGCTTAATAGGAGCTGCGGTAGGTTTAAAAGCAAATAAAATTGGGAAACATAAAAATAAGAGAACAAGTCGTATTGATTTCATGGCAATTTATAATTGAAATATCTGAGTGAAGTTGTGATATCAAAGTTACTAAGAATCTCATTCTTCGGCTAGAGTCCGAGAAATATTGAGCCTGAAAATACCGAGAGAGGGTAGCAAAGCAGCAATAAAACCAACTCCAACAGCGCCGACAAACAAATATACTTCTTCTGTAAGTAACTTGAACTGATATAAAGAATAATGGAAATCCTGTTCTGCTGCATTCGAAAACAAAAATAACCCAACCCGGCTTAATGCGATCCCACAAAAATATCCTAAAATAGCTAGCATCAGGCCTTCCAGTAATAACATCATAAAGAGGGTTTGTCTGGTTGCACCCATAGAAAGCATGAGTGCCATTTCGTATTTACGCTCACGAAGGGAGTTGTACAGGGAAATAAGGACACTTAATCCAGCAATGAGAATGATGATGATGGCCAAGGCTCGAAGTGTATCGATACCGACACCCATCAACGAGAAAAGGCGATTAATTTCAATACTAGGTAGTGCGGCTTGCATGGATGTGGTGGAATTAACTTGGCGTGGAAGTGCCATTAAACCCATTGGGCTTCTGAACTTTATTAGCGCGCTTGTAATCTGCAGCTCTTCCTGCTCGTCATGCCCTTCGTGAGCTAATAATTCTATACTATTGGATTGCCCTTCTTCCTCATGCTGATGCACCTCCCAAATGCTTTCCAAACTAGTCAGAACGAGTTGGTCAATAACGGTTTCGGTAGGTTTGAAAATACCAGTTACTAAATATTTGTGAGATTCGTGGGCATCACCTGCTTCGTCCAAACCGTGTGAACTGGCAAATGTATCTCCAATCTTCAGGCCAGTTGTTCTTGCAACCTTGTCGCCAATTGTTACGTCCATCGGTTTTTCAAATAGCTTGCCCGACAGTATGCTGACTTCAAAATGTTCGGGATAAGTTTTGTTGGTTCCTACTATTCTGAAACTTTGGTAGTTGTCCCCCATAGCTAATGGGATAACAGTTTTTACAAATGGATTGCGCTTTAACTGATTTACTTCTGAAAGCGGAATGTTTCCAGTGGGTGCGTCGATTTGATAAATGCTGCTAAGAATTAGCTGTAAAGGGCTACCTTTTGCACCTACTACCATATCAATGCCTTTGATGTTTTTTTTAAATTGGTCGTCGAGCTGTTTGTTAAGAAGCAACAGTAGCGAAATCATTCCGATACCTAACGTGAGAAGTAAGGCACTGAGAAAACTGGTCGACTTTTTTTTCTTAATATTAGCAAGGCTAATTTTTAGGATGTTCATAACAATAAATTCTTGGGTGTTGGTAGGTTTAGCTAAGTTGCACTTGGTTAAGAAATTCATTCTTTAACCTTTGGTCGTGGGTTACTACCAATAAACTCGCCCCAATTTGTTCGGATTGGGCTTTTAAAAGGGAAACCACCTTGCGGCAGTTGTCATCGTCTAAGCTTGATGTGGGCTCATCCGCTAAAATAACACTGGGTTGGTTCATCAATGAGCGCGCTATACTAACTCGCTGTTGTTCGCCTTGGCTAAGTTGATGCGTTTTTTTATAAAGGTGGTCTGAAAAACCGAGCTGTTCTGCCAAAAACAGCGCCTTGCTTTTATTCTCCTTTTCATTTGCCAAGAAATTTGCTAAAATCAGGTTGTCTAAAACATTTAGGGAACCCACAAAATGAGGCTTTTGGTAAATAATACCTATTTTTTTAGAACGTATTTTGGAGGCATTCGCTGGACTTAGGTGGGTGAGTTCTTGGTTGTCTATGACAATCTCACCTGCTTTCGGTTTAAGAAGTAAAGCCAGCAAATGCAGTAAAGTTGTTTTTCCTTTACCGGATTGACCCAATATGAGTAATGTTTCCTGATCGGAACAGTTTATGTCGGGAAACTGCAAGATACGCTTCTGATCATAGGCGTATTGTAAGCCTTTGCTATAAATCATTTTAGAATTGGGGGCTAATTTTATGATTTCAAGAATTTGTGAATATTTAATAAAAATTGAATTAGGTAGTATAAAACTAATTCAGAGGCTGTTTTAATCCCGTTTTATTCCATATACTCTTAAATATGCAAAACATCAACAAATAAATCATTAAAGAAAAACGTTGAATGTTAAATATAATTAAGTAGTATAACCAACAACTGTTTTATTTTTGCAAAAAATTAGTTGAACAATGTCGAGAAATTTGAAATTATCCCAAGCCAATTTTGCCCTATTTGTTGTAATAGCAATATTAGGATGTTGCGGGAAGGTACATGCACAATATAAAAGTATTTTTATTCCTTATTCCACTGTAGGTTTTGGTGTTGGAACCTCTAATTATTATGGAGACATGGCTGCTTACAGTAGGCCATTAGCATCCACGTTCAAAATGATGCGGTGGAGTGTAGGTGCTAATTATGCGAGACATTTTACGCCACGACTTGGTGCGAGAGCTAGTTTTACTTGGGCTCGTATCGCAGGTGATGACTTTAAAATGAACAATGCTCCCAAATACCAGACCAATATTTTATTTGCTCGTAATCTGCAGTTTCGAAATGATCTTAAAGAGTTTTCCCTACAAGGCATTTTTAATTTAATCCCCGATAATCGCAGTTATGATAGAAGGCCCCAATTTGGAGCCTATTTATTTGGAGGGATCGCCATGACTGCCCATAATCCTAAAACCTTGTATGTGGATGCGGACGGTAATAAAGACTGGGTGAAATTGCAAAAGTTGGGAACAGAGGGTCAGGGCAACGAAGGTTATGCGAAACCCTATTCACTGGTTCAATTTGCCATTCCCGTCGGTATTGGACTTCGGTATAAGATTAACGCCCGCTTTGATATTTCGGCTGAGCTTGGATTTAGGTTTACTTCAACAGATTATTTAGATGATTTACACGGTAATTATGCGGATCCGGCTCTTTTTACCAACGATCCAGTTGCCTTTGCTTTGTCGAATCGTGCGTATGAACCAACCTCAGTCAAAAAAGGGAAGGATAGAATACCCGGTCTAAAGAATTTTGTACAATTTAATTACAATATACCAGATGCTCAGGATCCATTTTCTGAAATGCAAGCTCAGGGTTTTGCAGCACCAGGGTCTGGTAGAGGTAATAGCCCTACTTTAAATGATAGCTATTTGACAGGTATGATTCACCTGCACTATATTATCCCTTCTCAGGTAAAATGTCCTCCATTGAAGTAGACATAATCACGAGTTGTTTGGTAGGGTAATCGACCGTTGACTTTCCGTTTTTTGAGTACAAAGCTGCATATAACACCAGTCGTGATAAGGTCTAGTAAATGTAATTTTAAAATTAGTAACTCTATTTTGAATATATTATTCTATAAAAAGTCGGTAGTTCCGTGCTTATTGATTTTTACAATTTTTTTCTACCAATCTTCTTTTGCTCAAAAAATTGAGTTTGGGGCGGGTATTGGAGGATTCAACTATCAAGGTGACCTTTCTCCCAATTTTCAGTTCAGAAATACAAAGCCGGCGGGTAGCTTCCTTTTTAGATATAATTTTAATTCTGCTTTTTCACTTCGTGCAGAATTTGGCGGTGGTATAATTGGAGCAAAGGATAATACGAGTAAGGATCCATGGCAGCAGCAGCGGAATCTGACGTTTCAGTCTAGAGTCATAGAAGGTAGTCTTGCAGGAGAGTATAATTTTTTGGATTTTGTAGACCGTAGGTTTGCCGTAAATTGGACACCCTATGTCTTTGGAGGAATTGGTTTTGCAAACTTCAAGCCAAGTGTCGTTACCGATAATTATAAAAAAAGTACTATGATAATGCCCTATGGAGTTGGTGTTAAATATCAAATCAAAAGGCCGTGGAGTATCGGTTTAGAATACGGAACACGCAAAACCTTCACTGATTATTTAGATAATTTAGGGGGAGATCCTAAATCTAATGATAAGATTCAGCAGGGGAACCCTTCTACAAAGGATAAATATCACTATATTCGATTATCCGTAACCTATACATTGTATACTATTGTTTGTCCGTAATTATGAAGAGAATTCTCCTAATCAGCATTTCTGTTATAGTCCTAATTTTAGTTTCTTTCTTGGGATTTCGGCATTATACCAAATCATTCAGTCCTGAAGCTATGGCTGAATTTCACAAAAATGATTTGGATATCACCGTAAAGTACAGCCAGCCAGTTAAAAAAGGACGTTATATTTTTGGCCGCCAAGAAGATAACGCGTTGGTGCCCTATGGGAAAGTTTGGCGCACAGGTGCTAATGAAGCCACCACCTTGGTATTCGGCTCCAATGTGTTGTTCGCTGGAGAAAAGCTTCCAGCTGGCTCTTATACGCTATGGAGTATGCCTGGCCAGGCTGGGTGGAAACTTATTGTTAATTCTGAAATTGGGCAGTGGGGAACGGATTATAATGATGGCAAAGACTATTTCAGGGTAGATGTACCTATTCGTGTAATCCCTACAGTTCAAGAATCATTTAATATTTATTTTGAAGAAACACCCAACGGAGCAAATATGATTTTAAGTTGGGATCAAATAGAGGCAATAGTGCCCATTGTACATCAATAATAGGCATTAAGTTAGGAATATGTTTGTTGAAGCCATTGAACGTGTTGATCAATATACACGTCCCATTCATTTCATAGCAAGATATTATGGCGGAAGTGATATAGTGCCAGGAACCTCTACTTTGTTTTTTGTTAATAGTGATGGATTTGCAGTTACCTGTCGCCATGTTGCTAACCAAATATTGCAGGCCAACACTATTTATGAGAACTATCTGAGATTTAGTTCTGATTTAAGAAGGTTCGACAACGATCCTGGTCGTAGTTTTCAAAGGGGGCTTTTAGAAACTAAATATAAAATTGCTCCGGAAAATGTCATTCGGATTATTTTTAATTTTATTAATTGTGTGGACTCCTATAAAGGATTATCTGTACACCTCCACCCATCACAGGACCTGGCCATTATTCAGTTTCGTGATTATAATTTCACACAGTACCAAAGCCACGCCGTTTTTATAGGCGATGGCAATGCCGTGAAGCCAGGTAAAACTTTATGTCGACTGGGATATCCATTTCCTGAGTTTACCAATTATCAATATAATCGAACTAAAAATGATATTGAGTGGAAAAGTGAGGGTCGTGTTTCTACGCCTAGTTTTCCAATTGATGGCATCGTTACAAGGCATATTGGAGAAAGCAACGAAGTTACAGGAATTGAAATGAGTACACCGGGTTTGAAAGGCCAGAGTGGTGGGCCACTTTTCGATAGAAACGGGGTGGTATATGGTATGCAAAGTGCTACCAGGCATTTACATTTAGGTTTTGACCAAATAAATAGAGAGGTTACCATAGACGGTCAGCGAAAACGAGTTTCTAATTATCCGTTTTTAAATGTAGGTCAGTGTGTTCATGCTAACGTAATTAAAAGTTTTCTACGTGAAAAACGAGTGAAATATTTCGAGACTAGCTCCAACTAGTAGTAAATTCACTACAATATGTAAGTCAGTTCAGAAAGGTTAGTGATGTTGTACGTGGGAGAATCCTCAAATGTTAATAAACCCGGATTGTAATATACCGTGTCCATTCCTACTTTTTTGGCACCCAGAATGTCCGCAATCCAGTTGTCTCCGATCATTAAGCTTTCACTGATATTTGCTTTCGTAAGCGCTAATGCATGGTTAAATATTTTCGGATCTGGTTTTTTGGCATTCGCATTTTCAAAAGTTACGACCTGTTTGAAAAAATGGCTTATACCTGCACTTTCGATTTTTCTTTCCTGAATATCATTAAATCCATTGGTGATTATGTGAAGCTCGTAGCCGTTTTGAGATACATGGTTCAAAAGGTCCATAGCACCTTCAATTAAATAACTTTTGGTAGGTAAGGTTTTTAAATACAACTCTCCAAATTCCACATGACTGGTGGGACATGGAAGCTCCATGGCTTCAAATACTAAACGGAAACGGTTTGCTCGAATATAGCCATGTTCAATATTCCCCAAATCAAAATCTTGCCAAAGTTTAGTATTGATTTTTAAGAAGGATTCTATAAAATGATTTACAGAACTTATACCCAGCTGGTGAAGTTGATGGTGGTGAAAAATCTCATGAAGAGACTCAGCAGAATTTCTTTCAAAGTCCCAAAGGGTATGGTCGAGGTCAAAAAAAAGGTGTTGGTACTGCACAGTTAATTTAATTGAATTTTAATAGGAAGAATACCAAAATTAATAACTTAAATTTACCCCAAAGAATCTAAAGATACACTTTATGCCGTATATTAATTATATTCTATTCATTTTTTTATAAATTACAGGAATATAGTATTTTTTGATAGAACTAAGTATACCAATTCTTTAAATCTGTTAACGACTGTTAAAGTAATTAATAATTAAAAAAAAGCTTCAAAATCATTTGCAAATGAATATTCAAATTTATTTATTTGAATTGTGTAACAGGAAAAATCAGCATTTGTCAATTTATTTCACCAAAAAAGAAAGGAGATACAATATAGAAAGACCGCTCTACGTTAACTAAATCGAAAAGGAAAATGGAGAAAGTATTGGTTAGCGACAGTGAGTTGGTAACATTGTACATCCGTGGTAATGGAAAGGCTTTTGAAAAGTTAGTTCAGCGCCATAAATCAAGAATATATACTACGATATATCTAATTGTTAAGGATCAATATGTAGCCGAAGACTTATTACAGGATACATTTATCAAAGCAGTAGATACCATAAAATCGGGTAGATATAATGAGGAAGGCAAGTTTTTACCTTGGATTATACGGATTGCACACAACCTCGCCATTGATTATTTCAGACGTGATAAACGCTACCCCAATGTAGTGTTCGAGGATGGAAGTAGCGTATTTAATACGTTGGATTTTTCGGAAGATTCCGTTGAATCAATTCAGATTCGTCAAGAGACACATGAGCAGCTTAGGGAGATGATCCAGAAGCTACCTGATGTTCAAAAGCAAGTACTGATTATGCGGCATTATGAAGATATGAGCTTTCAGGAAATTGCAGACGCAACAGGAGTGAGTATCAATACGGCATTGGGAAGAATGCGTTACGCGTTAATAAACCTGCGTAAGCAATTTAACCAACGTGCCCCACAATATGACAAAAACTTTTACCTACGATGATGTAATCCGGTATATTTATGCTGAGACATCCCCCAGTGAAAATGTTCTGATCCTTGAAGCGATGGCGCTCAATGATGATTTGATGAGCTTTTATTTGGACACTCAGGAGATTAAGCTGCAAATGAATAAAATTGTTTGTGCTCCTTCTGACAAAACCATTTCAGGAATTCTCAAATATGCAGAACAATTTGCCACAGAATTGCCAGAAGTTTCCTATTAGGACTTCTATTGCTGATTTACAAATTTCACAGATACCAGCTATTTTTATGGCTGGTATTTGTAGTTT
>CAXBLH010000261.1:0-7812 GCA_963976315.1 uncultured Dyadobacter sp. | reverse complement strand
GGATGTCCTACGGCGCAAATGGTAACCGTACGATTGGCAGGTACCAAACACTTGCACGTGTTGCTGGTGGATTCAACTACATCACAGGAGACAGAACACCGGTATATACCCAGGCTATCAGTGCTTTGGCAAGTCCCAATTTAAAGTGGGAAACTACAACAGGTTTTAATATTGGTGTAGATTTCAGTTTGCGCTCTAAAATCCTTTCAGGCTCCATAGATTATTATAATAACGAAACCTCCAACCTGCTATATCAAGTTGATATCCCAGGAATCGGACGGTTTGAAACCTTTCCTGATAATTTAGGAAAAATCCATAATCAAGGGCTTGAAATAGGTTTATCATCTGTAAATATGTCCAAAAAAGATTTTCATTGGGGAAGTTCTTTTGTATTCTCCGTTAACCGAAACAAGTTAAGAGAGCTTTTAGGTTTCGATTTGAATGGGGATGGAAAAGAAGACGATTTGATGTCGGAAGGACTTTTCATTGGTCAACCCTTGGATGCCATATTTAACTATCAAATCGATGGATTATGGCAGTTAGGTCAAGAAATCCCTACCTACTCATCGCTTGGCGCTTATAAAGTGGTCGATACCAACAAAGATGGCGCTATTACGCCAGCCGACCGTTCTATTATTGGATATAGCGAGCCTTCCTTCCGTTTCAGTATTGGTAATAACCTTTCTTATAAAAACTGGACGCTTCGAGTTTTTGTAAATTCTATTCAAGGCGGAAGGAAAAGATATTTAGCCGAGGACAATATTAACAGCTGGGGAATTACGAATCAGGAAAACCATTTTAATTACCATTTCCCCAAAGGCCTTGACTTTTGGTCGCCTGATAATCAAGATGCGAGGTACGAGCGACCTAACATAAATGTATCCAGCGGAATTGCAGGAACCCAGTTTACAGCGAGGAGTTTCACCAGATTGCAAGATGTATCCATTGCCTACACAGTACCGGCAGCTACGCTTAAGAAACTACAAATTCGTAATTTGAAAGTGTTCATGAGCGGTAAAAACCTGGTCACGTTGACAAAATGGCCCGGTTGGGATCCTGAAACGGGAGAGAATATCAACAGGTCGGGTGTGCCCGTCATGAAAGGGTATTCCGTAGGTATAAATCTTTCATTCTGACAAACGACAAAACCTTATACGGCAATGATTAAATTTATTATAAATCTGAATAAAACAGCCATTCTTATAGTGCTGATAGTATTTATCGGTGGCTGCGATGAGAGTTCGTTTCTGGACGAAAAACCACTCGATTTCCTTTCTCCTGAAATTGCTTACGTTACAGCGAGCGATTATCAGGCGGCTCTTTCGGGTCTTTATGAACGTGTACGCACAGAGTTTGTTTCTGATGATAACGTTAATAAATTCCCTTCTCTGGCGTGGAATGGTACTGAAATGGTGTATACACATAAAGATATGGGTGTAAGGCCAGACTGGGGGGGATCTATTTTACTTCCTACCAACACAGCTTTGGTATATGGAGCATTGTGGGCACCCGCCTACAGGATCATCTATGATGCCAATGTGGTCTTAAACCGATCTGAATCTGCAACTAGCCAATTGACTCCCGCTGAAAAGACCAAGGTTCAGGCAGAGGCCCGCTTTTTTAGAGGATATATGTTTAAAATGCTGGCCAACCTACACGGAGGTGTTCCCATTGTACTGGATGAAGTGACATCTCCGAAAAGAGATTATGTACGAGCCACCCGTGAGGAGGTGTATATGCAAAGCGCCGAAGATCTGAAGTTCGCTTCTGAAAATCTCTCACCCATTAGTCAAACCGATGATTCACGGGTAAGCAATTTGGCAGCCTATCATTTGCTTTCGGAAGTATATATTTCACTTGGAAAATTCCAAGACGCCGTTCAAGCAGCAACCGCAGTGATCGACAATCCAAGTACTAGTTTGATGACCAAAAGGTTTGGTTCTATGAAAGATCATCCAACACTCGGTGGTGATGTGTATTGGGATTTATTTAGAAAGGGAAATCAAAACCGTTCTGCTGGCAATACGGAAGCTATTTGGGTTATTCAATTTGAGTTCAATGTATTAGGTGGGTTCAATGGTTTCGATCTTGAAAGGTGTATTATACCGAGACTTTGGCAGGCAAAAGTTTATAATAACAATGGTTCTGTACAACCCATTGTGCCTTTTCCAAATACATTTTATTATGGCAGAGGATCGGGTTTTATGAGCCCATCATCCTATCTGCATGATGTAATATGGCAAAAAAGCGGTTATGATCAAGATATCCGAAATTCGGAATATAACATTGTAAGGGACTTTAAAGTAAATAATCCTGCTTCTAACCATAATGGGAAATGGGTATTTAAGGACAAATTACCAATTGCTTTGAGTACGGTGGATGACACTACGCGGAATTTTTATCCAGTTTTTGCCAAAGCATCTGTGGTTGGCCAGCATCCTACCGAATTATACCATGCCAATCAAACGGTTCCAGGTTCCTTGACAAACTCTGCCCAAAAAACTTACCGAGATCGATATATGATCCGATTGGCGGAAACGTATTTGCTTAGAGCTGAGGCTTACTTGGGTCTAAATAATCTGGCATCCGCTGCGGCTGATATCAATACGGTTAGAAAACGTTCTAATGCTCCTGATATAACTCCTTCAGAAGCGACTATAGACTATATTTTGGATGAGCGTTTACGTGAGTTAAATTTTGAAGAACTTCGATTATTAACCTTGACTCGTTTGGGAAAGTTGGTAGAACGTACCAAAAAGCATAACAAGTGGGTAGGAGATTTTTACAAAGATCATAATAATCTGTGGCCAATACCATTCAATGAAATTGAAAAAAACATTCAGGCTGAATTAAAACAGAACCCCGGATATTAAACTAAAAGTAGATATGCACGCCGTAAGATTAGCGTGTATGTCTACTTTAGAACTTAATCGTAAGCTTCGGGGTACTATCCCATATTTGGGTGTCACTAACACTGTATCACATTAATCTTAAATTCATTTTTATAATTCATGATGAATAAATATTTAATCTTGCTACTACTGGTTGCAACTTTGCAGCCCATTCAGGCCCAAAATTTTGGTGATTCCAGCCACCCCATGAACAAGGATACCGATAATGGATTGATACTCAATTATTGGACAAAAAAAAGTGATTTAACCAATGCGGTTTACGAGTCGGCTTTATCGATTCTGAGTGCCAAACCAGAAGCAAGTTTTTCAGATCTTGCTGCTAATACCACATTTCAAAAACTGGCTCAACAGGACGGAATGAAGCTTTTGGCTGGCCCTATGTTAGGTAATATCAAAGAAAATGGCGTGTCTATATGGGTACGTACTTTGAAGCCAGCCATGGTATCTGTAGAGGTTATTGGACAGGATTATAGTCATAAATTTGGACCAGTTCGTTCATCTAGCGCCACCGACCTATCTGCGGTATTGGTTGTAAATGGGCTTAAACCTTCATCTACTTATACTTATCGCTTGTTTATAGATGGAAAAGCAATTCCTGCCACTGCTGAAATGCATTTCCATACCTCCGCCTCCTCTTCCAACCTGACCGATGCAACCAGAATTGTTTTTGGTTCCTGTCCGCACCGTTGGGGCCTAGGAAATCCAACCCTACTCAGTGAAATACAGTCGCATAAACCGGACGCTTTTTTGTTGTATGGCGATATTGCCGTCCAGGACAGAACCAACAATTTGGGGATGCACCGTGCTGACTATTTATTACGGGATTTTCATCCAGCTTGGAAATCATTAACCTCAAGTATACCAGTATATGCCACTTGGGACGATCATGATTATTTTGGAAATGACCTATCCGGCGTACCCAAGGGCTTTGTGGCTAAGGATCGCGAAAATGTGCGAGAAGTATTTAAAAATTCATGGAATAACCCATCTTATGGATTTGAAGAAAGTAAACAGGGCATATTTACACGTACCCGTATTGGAGCATTTGATATCATTATGACCGACAATCGCTTTTATAGAGATGACCAGATTTTCCTTGGGAGAACGCAATTAGATTGGTTGAAAAAAGAGCTTCTTGCCTGTACGGCACCTTTCATTATTTTGTCATGTGGTACCATGTGGAGCGATTATGTTTCAAATGGAAAAGACTCATGGGGGGAAAATGACGCCGAAGGCCGAGAAGAGATATTTAATTTTATCGAAAAAAATAACATAAGTGGGGTGTTACTGCTATCTGGTGACCGCCATGGAGCGCGCGGATTTCGAATTCCAAGGAAATCAGGATTTAATTATTATGAATTTGAACCAGGAAGTTTGGGTGGAAGAGTTGGCCCGCCCGCAAAACAAGACACGTGGGATACGCAACTATTTGGCCTGGACGGTACCTTCGCATTTGGAGAACTTACCTATGTGCCATCCACCACAGATCCCGGCGTGGAGTTTCGCCTGGTTAAAGAGGACGGTTCACTTTTATATGAATTAAAGTTAATGAGGAGCCAATTAACACCCAACAATTTCCATTAACCACATTATTACTTCCTAAAAAATGAAAAACGAAAGTAGGAGAACTTTTGTCAAAAAAGCGAGTGCTGGCATAGCGACCTTGTCTATGCAACCTATACAAACAGCTTTTTCCTTGATTGATCATTCCAACCCCAACCTATTAAAACCTGAGATTTTCTTTACTACTGGGTTTAAAACAGGGGAAGTTACACAAAACGCTGCTCAGCTTTGGATACGCTTGTGTTCGCAGGAAACTCGAAACCCAGTGGTTCATGAACGCCGAGAAGAAGTTTTCAGACATCCACTAGAGTTCAATGAAAATATGCCCGTGGAACAAATGGATGGAGCTGTGGCTGGTGCACGCGGAATGGTTAGAGCTATTATTTCAGGAAATGGAAGAAAATTTGAATCCAAATGGAGTTGGGCGAATGCAGAAAACGACTTCACCGTACAGATTCCATTCATAGGACTGGAACCGGGCATAAAATACAAGATAAAATGGCAAGCCAAGTTGACCGATAAAAGCCCAGTATCAGAGGCATCCGGTAGCTTTTCTACAGCACCATTGGTTTCGAAAAACAGCAACATCAAACTCGTTACATCAACCTGTCAATATTTCTGGAGCTTTGATGATAAACAAAGAGGCTTTCGTACCTACGACAGCATGAGAAAATTACAACCTGACTTTTTTGTTCATACGGGAGATTATGTCTATTACGACAAACCGGGACCTCTCGGTAATACCCTTGAAAAAGCAAGGCATCAATGGCATGCCATGAATTCCTGGCCTTCCTTGGCGGATTTCTTTTCCAACGTTCCGATCTATATGCTGAAGGACGATCACGACCTGCTACGTGATGATGCATATCCAACTTCGCCAGACTACGGTGAACTCTCTTTTAAGGACGGGCTTAATATTTGGCGGGAAAATGCACCCGTAAAGGACAGCCCGTATAGAACCTTTCGGTGGGGAAAACATCTTCAGGTTTGGCTCGTGGAAGGTCGTGAATTTCGGTCTCCCAATCCTATGCCAGATAATAACGACAAAACCATATGGGGTAGCACACAAAAGGCCTGGTTCCAAAAGACGGTAGACGATTCGGATGCCACCTTCAAAATTTTGTTTTCACCAACACCAGTGGTTGGCCCAGATCGTGATAAAAAAACCGATAACCACGCCAATAAAACCTTTCAACATGAAGGGGATTGGTTGAGACAATTTCTTGTTAAACATAAAAATATGTATGTTGTGAATGGAGATCGACATTGGCAATATGTATCGGTGGACGACAAAACAGGACTTATTGAATTTGGTTCAGGTCCTGTAAGCGATGCACATGCACAAGGCTGGGATCCAGAAGATAAGCGGCCAGAGCACAAATTTTTGAGAGTAAAGGGAGGATTTTTGGAAATAGATGTTTCGGCTGAGGATAATAGATCTCCCAAAATAGCATTTATTCATCGCGACGTGGACGGACTTTTGATTCATCAAGAGACATTCCTTGCATTTTAAAAATGGAATTTATACTACATGGCATAAATCTTATATTTACTGGCATTCTGTGCGATAAGCACGCTTACAATAGTAACCGTTCAAATTAAGCCCCGTCCATTAATCTTTATTCTAGCAGCCGACCTTGGCTGGCGAGATGTAGGCTTCAATGGCTCGTAATATTATCATACTCCCGTACTTCCTAGGCTGGCATGATATTACCGTTCGTCTTCAGCCATGCATACGCAAATGCTTGGAACTGTGGTCCCAGTAGAGCGTGAATGGTTTGGTAGTTACTTGCCTCGCCATGGTGTATTCCCTTCAGAGTAAGGGGATACACCATGGCGAAAGTTACTTCCAACGTAACCCAGGTCTGTGTGTCTTTACAGTCATTTGAAATAGTGGTACTTATGTTAAAAAAGTAATAAAATTAGATATACACCATAGTCCATTACGAGTAGGCTGGAATTTGATCAGAGGCCTGAAAACTATGAAAGAGGAATTTGTAAATTTGGCTTTTTAATGAATTTTAATGAAAGGTTTTAGGGGACTTAGATTTAAGTCTGTGGGAACTCAGACCAAGCATGAGTTGTGTGTACCCACCCTAAATTTAATCACTTTTCATTGAGTATGCAGTCGGCTTAGGGCTGCAAGATTATTTTTAAACAAGTGCTTACTACTTTTAACCGACTGCAAGTAAGGCCTGACCCTACATCCGTTGTGATGAAGTTTAATGAAAGATTTGCATTTGAATTTTTCAGGATATGTAGAGCGCCCAATTACTGGGGCTCTTTGTACTCCAGGTCTTTTTCGTCGGGTTGTTGGTTACCCAAAAGAAAAGCAAACGACTTGTATTTATGGAAGTACTGGAAAGCAACTCGAAGCATTCCGGTAATGGGAATTGCAATAATTGCCCCAGGAACTCCCCACAGCACACCAAAACCAATCACAGAGGTAATCGTCATGAAGGGGTTCAGCTCTACTTCTTTGCCCACTACATAAGGCTGTGTGATATAATTATCAATCATTTGCGCCGCAAACATGACTACAATTACCACCAATACACTTGAAAAGCCTCCAGAAACCAACGCTAATATGGCAGCTAATCCACCTCCGAGGGCATTGCCCAAATATGGAATAAAGGAAAATACTGCGGCAATTAAAGCAAGTAATAAAGCATATTTAACGCCTCCTATTAAAAAGCCCGCACCATACAAAATTGCCAAGATTAACATGGCTTTAAACATTCCCCAAAAATAGCCTCCTGAGGTTTTTCTAATTTCTTTGAGCGCTTTTCTAGCATGGTGTCGTTCGTCAATTGGTACTTGCATCAGCACAAATTCTTTAAATCTTTCACGTTGTGAAAGTATTAATACAACATACACAATGATCAAAACGAGATTAGCCAAGGCACCGCCAACACTTCCAATAGCGGCGGGGCTTGCTTGACCTAAATTAGCCAGCATTTTCTTAGCCTCTAGAAGTTGTTTTTCAGGATCTACTCCTGTTTTTTTCTGAATATATAACTGGGTTTCATCTAGCAACTTAGCCGATGTTTTTTCAATTTGAGGCCAATCTTTAGAAATTATTTTGACCTGAATGGTAATTAGGGATCCTAGAAACCCTAAAAACAGTATAAGAAGCATGGTACTGCCAAATACAGCCCAGCCACTGCTGATTCCTTTGCACATCAGCCAGTCCATGATGGGGATCAACATCATGGCTAGTACAATACCTATTGCTAGGGGGGCCAGAAAAGCTTTGCCCAAATACAGGCCTGCTGGCACCGCTATTAGCAAAAGCACCCATTTTAAAATCTTGGAAATATCGTCGGTCATAAAGTAA
>CAXBLH010000260.1:0-7820 GCA_963976315.1 uncultured Dyadobacter sp. | reverse complement strand
TTATAGCTTGTTTTTTGTGCGAACCCCCCTTCAAAATTAAACGCAGGTAGAGCCAAAAATTAGCATAAACAAACTATTGGTTAATTTTTAAACAGGCTCTAAAAGGTTCAAAATTTGAAACCAGTTATCACTGGTCGGCATTCAAATACTTATGAGAACCATCACAACCAGGCAGTTTTTTAGATAGCCCACACACACAATCGTTCAAACCTTTGCCGTCTAAAATCCTTTGGAAGTACTTTTCAACCCTTGCTATTCTACTTTTGGATTGTTTGGGTGCCGAAAAAAACATATTGTAGGCACGTTGCCGGCCAGGTGTAAGGGCTTCAAAAGCCTGTTTGAAGGCATGGTTCTCCTCCAAAATTTCAACCAACTCTTCTGGCAAAAGTTGTTGTTGAGGCTCTTCTTTTACCACCACTAAGCCGGCCTTTTCAATCTCAACGGCTTCAAAAATATAAAACCTCAACGTAGCCGCCATAGCTAAAACACCCTCCATATTTGTAAATCTTATTATTCGCGCTGCTTGGGTATTTTCACCTGGCCTACTTAAAATCTGTTTATTATCTCGAAGTAGTGCACCTTTAAAAAAACTGAGCACACAACTCTCTTTGAGTGCACCTAACATCATCACATTTTTCCCCTGAAAAGTGTAACAAGGAGCACGCCATTTCCATTCTTCCGTCAGTCCACAGGTAAGAAGAATCTTTCGTAATTGTTCCAATTCGGCCTGCCATTTCTCGGCCTTTTCGATATAATCATCCACTTTTGAGTTCATGAATACCACTCGGTTATTTTTCTAATAAAAGTAACTATTGGGGACAATACCCTATAATACCCCCAAACCGTCTCAGTGGCTGGTAATGAGGATTAGCAAGCGTTTTGTTTAAGTTAATTCAACAACCTGTTTTCATACAAGACCAAATTTTTGGTACTCCTCCCCGACGCAATGATGTCGAGATCACCATCTCCGTCAAAGTCGGCCGCATCCATATCCTCACAAGCTATTTTTATGGATTCATCCAACGTAAATTCTTTCCAAACTTTACCTTCTGGATCCTGCCCTACAAATATTCGCAATCCAGTTTCACCCAACACATTGGGGTTTCGCCAGCCCATTACTATTTGATCTCGCCCCAAATGAAAAAAGTCAGCGCAGATTAAAGCATGACCTTCTTTGATTTTATCTGTCAAAACCGTCTGATTATCTTTAGAGTAAACCACTAATTTGTTTCCATGCATCGGTTCTATAGTCGCCGAAAACAATTGATTCCCAAACAATTTACCAGTCCTCACTTCTCCTACGCCTACGCCTGACACCATCCAATTCCCAGATTTGGCCCATTCCGTTGCACCATTCAATAATACTTGTACCCCTTCTTTGCCAGCAACAGCAAGCCCCAAAAACCGATCTTCGACTTCCATGGGTTGAAAATTATGGGTCATGTGCATATCGGTTTGCAGCAGCTGGTAATTCCATGTTCCCTCCAAATTCTCAGGCACTTCAAAGATTATGAGATTAACACCTTCCCCGTTTCCAGCTACATTCCCATTTCCATGTAATGGCAAAACGATCAACTGAAAAGTACCATCTACTGCTTTTACCCAACGCATTCGATGGATAGTGGTTTCGTGGTATAAAGGTATTGCGCTCCATTTCTCTTTCACATCGCTATTAGGCTTTAAGTAGAACACAGCTCCCGACTTTAACTTATCATTTGTTTCACCTGGATTCCACTGTGCCCCTACCGCTACCTCCACTTTTCCATCACCATCTATATCTCTAGCCGCAATACACACATTATCATGAGTAGTTAGGTTTTCGGCCATGATATATTTTTTCCAATCACCATTGATTTTACCGGGGTTTTTATACCAAACAATTTGAGATTTGTCAGCCAACAATATATCTACTTTACCATCTCCATCCACGTCCCCTGATGCAACGCCATAACCAATCGCAATTTTGGAATCTATCACAAAACCTTTAAAAGAGGGCGTTTGAGCATAAACAGAGAGTGAACCTAAATTCATAATCAAAAAGGCAGCTAATTTGATAGTCATGGTGAGGCGGTTATTTTAGAAATAAAACACGTAATGGAGTATAAATTAAGACCTTGAATTTAACCTAATTAATAGTACACTTCCTCAAAAAAAGCCATTTTTTTGAAATAAACCTGATAACACGGATATATCTTTTGTATCTAAATTAACCTTTTTTATTCCGCTTTGCGCTTCATTGTCTACTTTTGTAAATTAATTTGAAACATAGCGAAAATCATGAAACTTATTCCACTTCATCAGATTCACGTAGAACTGGGAGCCAAAATAGTACCTTTCGCCGGATTTGAGATGCCGGTTCGATATTCCTCCGACCTAGAAGAGCACCATGCAGTTAGGAATCAAGTAGGAGTATTTGATGTCTCTCATATGGGTGAATTTAAAATTAAAGGCCCAAAAGCGCTGGATTTGATACAAAAAGTTTCTGCAAATGATGCTGCTACACTTTTTGATGGAAAAGTTCAGTACAGCTATTTGCCAAACGAAACGGGTGGAGTAGTTGACGACCTTCTGGTATATCGCATCCAAGAAGAGGAATACCTATTGGTTGTGAATGCTTCCAATATCGAAAAGGACTGGAACTGGATACAAAGCCATAATACGGAAAATGCAGAAATGGAAAACATTTCTGACGATACATGTTTGTTTGCAGTACAGGGGCCAAAATCGGCTGAAGCATTACAGTCACTTACTACTATAAAGTTAGCAGATATGGATTACTATACCTTTACAATTGCACCATTTGCAGGAGTAGAGGATGTTATCATCTCAGCAACCGGCTATACGGGTTCTGGCGGTTTTGAATTATATGTAAAAAAAGAAGACGCAGAAAAAGTCTGGAAAGCCATCTTCGCGGCTGGAGCTGATCTGAACATTCAACCCATAGGCTTAGGAGCCCGAGATACATTAAGATTAGAAAAAGGATTTTGTTTATATGGTAATGATATTAACGATACTGCCTCGCCATTGGAAGCAGGGTTGGGTTGGGTTACCAAATTCAGCAAATCTTTTGTAAATTCTGAAAACCTTAAAAAGGAAAAAGAAGCAGGCCTAAAAAACAAGCTGGTAGGCTTTGTAATGATTGACAGAGGAATTCCCAGAGGGCATTATGAAATTTGTGACGAAAAAGGTCTTACAATCGGGGAAGTAACTTCTGGCACGCAGTCCCCTAGCCTTCAAAAAGGTATTGGACTTGGAAAAGTGCCCGTAGAATATGCTAAACCGGGTTCTATCCTCTTTATTAAAGTTCGTGATCGGCTGCTAAAAGCAGAAGTCAAAAAGCTTCCACTAGTATAATTTCCTTAAAATATTAAAATCTCAAATAGCGAATAATTCATGAAACAACTTGATGTATGCCTTACCCCAGAATTACTTCACCTTCACAAGCTTGATAATTCCGTTGTAGTGGTGGCCGACATTTTCCGTGCAACCTCCTGCATGGTAACCGGGCTAGCCTATGGCATAAAAAGTATCACTCCAGTTGCAAGCGTGGAAGAATGTAAGGCATTTCAGGATCGTGGCTATTTTGCAGCAGCAGAAAGAGATGCCCAAAAGGTGGAAGGATTCGACCTAGATAATTCTCCATTTAGCTACATGAATGAGAAGTTGATTGGCTCTGAAATAGCCATGACTACGACCAATGGTACCTTGTCTATTGCCAAAGCTAAAAAATCTGCCGTAAAGGTAATGGTAGGTGCTTTTCTTAATTTGGGAGCATTGGTTAATTACTTAAAGTCGGAAGTCTATGATGTAACCGTCCTCTGTGCTGGCTGGAAAGGCCGCCCCAACTTAGAAGATACCTTATTTGCCGGAGCACTTGCCGAAGCACTCAAGGAAGAGTTTATGCTGCTAGAAGACGGCACTTTAATGGCTCAACGCCTTTATAATGAGAGTAAAAACAACTTACTAGCAAGTGTTTCCAACTCTTCTCATGTCCGACGACTGCAACGGTTAGGTATTCAAAAGGATATTTCTTATTGTTTACAAACCGATCTATATGATGTCGTTCCGGTATTAAGAGGTGGCAAACTCATCACTATGAACTAATATTTTGATTAATTGAAGTTTTAAATATGCGCACTTTATTTTTTATAGTGATCCTTCTTGGCATCCAGTTTTCGAGTTTGTTCGCTCAAAATACTAACTCTGGAAATGTAACAATCAAAAAAGAGTCCAGTGAGATTCCCGCGGAAGATCTTGACTCCGCTGCTACTGGCATGACGGAACAAGAGGCGGACGATTTGGCTATCAAAAACGAAAAGTCCAAAGGAGATACGATTCAATCATACAAAATAATCGTGGAAGACCTTTCATACCTAACGGTCTGTCCGGGTACTAATATTACCATCCCATTTAAAACCATTGGCCCTTTTGATACAGATAATACCTTTATGGCTTATCTGATAGATGCTTCTGGGAAAGCAGTAGGTATGTCCCTGCCTTTCAAGAAGGGGCCTATTAAAGCTGTTATTCCCGCCTACAAAAAAGGCGGGGAGGTATACCGCATCCAGGTGGTAAGCACCATCCCCATTATTAAGAGCAATGAAGCTCCAATACGGCTATTAGAAGCACCTCATGCGGACATTTTGGCTACTGATAACACGAGATCTGTTCGTATAATGCCTGGTCAGGAAGCGGCGTTAAAAGTAAATTTAACTGGAACGGCTCCATGGACATTCCGGCTATCCGACAGTACTACGGTTACCCAAACGTTATCAAATCCACATTATCTGATAGTAAAACCCGCTCAAACCAAAGCATTCCAAATTACTGGTGTTTCTAATTACTGTGGAAGCGGCGTTGGAACAGGAGAAACCATTGTGAATGTAGATAACAATCCTGAACCTAAACTGCAACTTAAAGACAGTGACAAGTTTGCGAACGTATGTACAGGCATTCCTTTTCAGGTTCCAGTGAGTGCGACTGGAAAGTACAAAGATGGGAACCGATTTGTGGTACAACTGGCCGATAAATCTGGGGTTTTCAAAACCATTTCTACACCAGACTCTACTGGTAATTTGGTCACACAAATCCCTAATAGTTATCCACCAGGCGCTTACAAACTAAGAGTGGCATCCTCTGCACCTGTTCTGTATACTCAGGCGGTAAATGTTAGTATTATGGCTCCAACTGTAACTACACTAATGAAAGATTCTTTGCATTTGGAAGAGAATCAGACAGGTGAATTGACTGTAAAATTCCAAGGTGGTGGCCCATGGTTCGTATTGCTATCCGATGGTACTTACGAAAATAACATCATGGAATCACCGCATAAATTAAAGGTAAAACCCTTATATAACACCAACTTCCAAATTAGCTCAGCTGGTGGACTTTGTGGCGTTGGCAAATTCTCTGGCACCGCAAAAGTGACGGTTAAAAGCCCTCCAGTAGCCATAAACATTGATCGGCTTCCACAGAATGTTGCTTGTATTGGATCCACCATCAGTATTCCTTACAAAACCTCCGGACGCTTTAATGTAGCGAATAAGTTTGTTGTCCAAATTACAGACAAATCAGGTCGGTTTATAGACCTTCCTACTACCGTGACACCCACTGCCATGCAGGTAAAACTGATAGGTTCATTTGAAAATGATACCATTCAAACCCAAAAACTAAGAATCATATCCTCTTCTCCAGCGGTTTCCAGTACGCAACAAGAAATTGATATTATCGCTCCTGACAAGGCTATTGGGGAAGTTTCAGGGAAAGGCTTCATAACGGCTGGTCGATCGACAAGAATACAGCTTAAATTTAAAAATGGAATGCCTCCCTGGTCGTTTACACTTTCTGATGGTACCTCCATTAGTGGTACGTTTCTAAACCCCTATTTAATTTCTGTCTCGCCGGAAAAAACTACCGACTTTACAATAAAAACACTGAAAAGCGGCTGTGGCCAGGGAACAGGAAAAGGCTCAGCACATATTACCGTTGAAAACTAACTGATTCATTGGTGGTAATACAATCATTACCACCAATGGACTTTTATCTCGTTAAAAAACCGTTATCATGTCAAACAACTTGGCTCCCTATATTATCGGCATTACTGGTGGTAGTGCTTCTGGCAAAACTTATTTCATGAAAATGCTCATCGAGTCCTTTGCCGACGATGACATTTGCAGAATATCACAGGACAACTATTATTTACCCATCCATAAAATTCCTAAGGATGCGAATGGGATTGAAAACTTCGATTTACCTGAAACAATTGATCACAAATTATTTGCCGATCACCTGGCCATGCTAAAAAATGGTGAAGAAGTGCACCAAAAGGAATACACCTTTAACAATAGTGCGATTGAAGCCAAAACCTTGGTATTTCACCCCCGCCCCATCATTATTGTAGAAGGTATTTTTGTATTTTTCTTCCCAGAAATCGTCCAACAAATTGACCTAAAAGTATTTGTGGATGCTAAAGAACATGTTAAAATTAAACGCCGAATCATAAGGGATAATAGTGAACGAGGTTATGACCTAAACGATGTACTCTACCGTTGGGAAAATCATGTAGCACCCACTTATGACAAATTCATAGAACCCTTAAGAACCGATGCCGATATTGTGATCAACAATAACAGCAAGTTCGAGATAGGACTTGATGTGGTTAGAAACTTTTTGCACCATAAAATAACTGAAAGAAAAAATTAATATACTATATTGATCGTTAGAGAGTTATAATTACATATTCCATCATCATCGGCAACGTAATATGAATAAATTAATACCGTATAAAATAGGGCGACATCTACTCAAAGCAGTATCCATTTTACTGGCCCTTTTTTTTATAATTTCCTGCCAGAAAACCACTACAGACCCTATTAATACTTATGATTATTTCCCTTTGGAAATTGGTCATTATATCATTTATGATGTACACGAAACCATTTATTCCGCTGGCCAAGCCACTCCTGCTGTCAACGTTAGGCAAGAGAAGGATGAAGTCGATCGTATTTTAGATAAAAGTGAATTTTCCACGACCTATATCATTGCACGTTATCAACGGAAATCACCGACTGAGAATTGGCAAAAAACAAAAGAGTTTACGATTACGAAATCACCAGATAAAATTTTAACAAATCTGGATAACCGAACTGTTTTTTCACTGGTATTTCCTATGGACTTAAACTTAAAGTGGAATGGAAATACATATAATAATCAAGATCCACAAAATTTTAAATATTCAGAAATAAATCAGCCAATAGACGTAGGTTCCCTAAAGTTTACAAATGGAGTTACGGTAATAGAAAAAGAAGACTCCTCGATTATTAATAAGTACCAGACTATCAAGCAATATGCGTTAGGAGTCGGTTTAGTTTCAGCGGAACAAACAGCAATTGAATATTGTCAGGACGACCATTGTATCGGTGACTACATCATAGAATCAGGATTTCGCACCTCAAGAATAATTAATTCGTACAACGAAATAAAATAACTAACACTACTCCTTAAAATATATTCTATTTAATTAAAATATTACCATTATTTTTGCTATTCTGGTAAAAAATAATTTGTAATGGCAATGCTAATTGCTATTTTTACACACGGATACTATTAAACTAAAATCAAAACATGAAAACAATGAACTCGCACTCTACACAAGCAAAAAAATCATACCGCAAGCCGGTGCTTAATAAAATTGGTTCAGTTAAAAAATTGACCAAAGGAGCCAAATCTGGCAGTACAGATTTTGGAAATACTACTGGTGACATAAACTAGGAAACAATTGATCATAGGTTATCATTCATTTTCAGGTAGAAGGTTTGTAA
>CAXBLH010000259.1:0-7825 GCA_963976315.1 uncultured Dyadobacter sp. | reverse complement strand
GACCACTGAGGCCTTTTGCGATTTCATTTTAATTGCAGATGTACGGCTTACACGTAAACCAGAGTTAGCGAAAAGTCCAGTAATACTACCAAATGGCGAAAACGAAAAAAACGCGGACGGCACCAACAAGGAGGTGGAAATACCATACGCTGGGGACACGGGTATCTATTTGAGAGGAGACTCCAAAAACCAGATTAACATTGGTAACCGTTACATTGGATCTGGTGAAATATATGGATACCGAACGGATAGCGCCTTACCCGCTTCCATAAGAGCAGCGGTAACACCAAAGATAAAAGCGGATAATCCTCCAGGAGAATGGAATCGGTTTGTGATTAAAATGCAGGGAGACCGTATAACCGTTAATCTTAATGGGAAAATAGTTATCGATAATGCACAGCTGCCCGGAATTGCTGCTTGTGGCAAAATTGCGCTTCAAGATGATCACGCTGACAACAACACTTTTCAGTTTGCAAATATCTACCTCAAAGAGCTTAAATAAACTGCGATGCAAAAGCCAATAAGACGAAATAGCACCATACTTCTACTGCTTTTATTGAGTGCTATATGCCTCAGCAAGAAATTATTTGCACAAGCAAATACGGAAAAATACATATCAGCAATTATTGACAAAGAGTATATAACCCTAGAACGTCTCTACAAATACATTCATGAACATCCTGAATTATCACTGGAAGAAAAAGAAACGGCGGCATTATTAGCCCAAAAGTTAAAAGAATCGGGCTGCGAAGTAACTACGGGCATTGGAGGACATGGCATCGTTGGGGTGGATGCTTTGCCGATGAAAGAAAATACGGGTGTTGATTTTGCCAGTAAAAAAACGATTAAAAAGCCATCTGGAAATGAAGTCTCGGTGATGCACGCCTGCGGTCACGATCTACACATGGCTTCTTGGGTGGGCGTATCAAAAGTACTCCATCAACTAAGAAAAGAGTGGAAAGGTACGGTGCTTTTTGTTGGACAACCAGCCGAAGAAAACGGACAGGGTGCGCGTGCCATGCTGGCAGCGGGATTATTTACACGGTTTCCGAAGCCTGATTATGCACTGGCTCTACATGTAAATTCGGCTCTTGAATCTGGAAAAGTGGGCCTTTGCAGCGGCTATGCACTGGCAAATATCGATGTCATAGAAATAACAATTAAAGGCAAAGGAGGACATGGATCGGTACCTCAGCTAACGATTGACCCCATAGTACTAGCTTCCAAAATGATTCTTGGATTCCAAACGATTGTTAGTCGAGAAATTTCTCCACAGAAACCAGCACTTATTTCTGTTGGATCCATACAAGGTGGAACGAGTGCCAACATAATTCCAGACGTGGTGACCTTAAAACTTTCGGTAAGATCGTTTGACGATGAAATTCAAAAATTACTCATTGAAAATATTAAGAGAACATGCCAAGGGATTGCTTTTGCAGCTGGAGTTCAACCTGAAAATTATCCCGTTATTGCTATTAAAGACGAATATTCTCCAGCAATTTATAATGATCCTGCGCTTACTAAAAAAATCACAAACAATTTCATACAGTTGCTTGGAGTCCAAAAGGTAGCAATTTTATCTCCTGAAATGTTTGGAGAAGATTTTGGATGGTATACCCGAGAAACACCCGCTATTCCCACTTTAATATATTCTGTAGGCTCGGTAAACCCACTCAAAATGGCAGAAGCTTTAAAGAGTAACCAAACGTTGCCTTCTACGCATTCTTCGCTTTATCTACCTGACTTGGAACCTAGCTTAAAAATGGGAATTTTAAGTATGTCATCAGCAGCACTTTTTCTTTTAAATAATTAAATTTACCGAAACAATTTAATTCTACCTTCTCCCCATGAAACCAACGGTTGCAATCCTATTTGGAGGCTCATCTGCTGAACATGATGTCTCGTTAAATTCAGCTACGAATATTTTCAATGCTATTAATATTGAAAAATTTGAACCTATTTTATTAGCCATGGATCGCGAGGGAAACTGGCGTTTCAATCCCTATTACGACCAAAGCGATATTCAGCTGTCGAATAACGATTATTTCCTGAATGCCGCTTTTGTATATTTAAGAAAAGGCATCGAAAATGTTGAAATTATTGAATTGAATAGCCATCAGGTATTATCAAAATTCCAAGTAGCCTTTCCCATAATACATGGAACATTCGGAGAAGATGGTACTCTACAAGGAATTTTAAGATCACTCGACCTCCCCTTTGTGGGCCCAGACCTGCTTGGCTCCGCCATAGGAATGGATAAAGACATCACCAAGAGACTACTCAGAGATGCGAATATCCCGATTGCTGACTATTTCACGCTATACCAATTCGACGAAAAAGAATATAACTTTGACACCATTTCTAGTAAACTAGGACTGCCACTTTTCGTCAAGCCAGCCAATGCGGGTTCCTCGGTGGGTGTGAGTAAAGTCAACAATGAAATGGAATATTCCCAAGCGGTAAATCTTGCCTTTCAGTATGACAAAAAAATACTGGTTGAAGAAGCAGTGATTGGGAAAGAGATTGAATGTGCTATTCTGGGTAACCAAAATGTGCAAGCCTCCGTATTAGGAGAAATTATTACCGATTCCAAATTCTATTCCTATGATGAAAAATACATTACATTGGACGGGATTAAAACAAAAATCCCCGCAGAAATAGACACTGGTATTGCCGAAAAAATCAAAGAAACGGCCATAAAAGCATTTAGAGTTTTATCCTGTGAAGGGATGTCCAGAATCGATTTCTTTTTAAGGGAAAATAACACATTTGTACTGAATGAAATAAATACGTTACCCGGTTTTACCAAAACCAGTATGTATCCACAGCTTTGGGAAAAAACCGGCATCCCCTTAAAAATACTGATAACGGCGTTAATTAATTTGGCATTGGAAAGGCATCGCAGCGACCACTAAAATAAAAGCTAAACCTTATCATGACTGATTTAGAGCACTCGGCAGCCAGCCAAAAACTGTTAATACTATCCCCAAAAGGCCAGCTAAGTGGGTAGTTAACAACCTAGCACTGAGTATACTCTCAAAATTGAAATAACTTCGTGATAAGGTTGATATTATAGGCCTTACAATTATATTTCCAAAACGTCACTAAGCATTGGTACCCTAAGTTTCAAACGGATAGCATCACCAGCAATCGGGTTCTTTATCAAAGAGCCATCAATTCGTCTTTTTTATTTCCCCCGCTCACCCATTTGCTCTTCAAACCAGAGTCTAATATTTTTAGTGGGAGGAGGCTTGCTAATTGGTAATATTTGCGCTTTTCCGAAGTCACTCCTATTGATTTATTTTACAATATATTTCCCTTCTCAGCTACTCATTTAGTTCCTATTTTTAATATTACAGACAGTACATAGAATCGACCATGTATACTGGGGCTTTGAGACCGATCCGAAGCGTAATGTTTTGAATTTTTTACCGCTTAATAAATGGTTTAGAAATTTACGTATATAATATTTGGTACTAGGAATAGGCTTACTAACTTGGAAAAGTTTACCGAACCCTCCTTACCCCTTCTTTATATTGTTAAATGGCCGAAATACCTAAATCAGAACGCATTTTTAGAATCATTAGAATACTTCGTGAAAGAAAAAAGACCGTGAAGCAGCTATCGGAGATCCTAAGCGTTTCCGAAAGAAATATATACCGCGACTTAGAGGACATTCGCATTCTGGGTTATACGGTACCATCTGATTTGGAAGCACGGTACAGCTTGGGGGAAGAATCCACTGGAAAAAGCACTCATTTTACTTTGGAAGAAACCCGGCTAATTCGAGAATATTTATCTGTATTACCTGGCACACATCCTTTAAAGAAAAGTATAGAAACGAAACTATATTTAAGTAGTGAATTAATACCACTTGCCGACGAACTAACGGACAAACATCGTGGGACGATGGTTAGTCGCATCAACGAAGCCATATCCAATGGCAACCAGATCAAATTGATTAAGTACCAGTCTAACAATTCGGCAACTCAGGAAGACCGACTGGTGGAACCCATCAGTCTTTCAGAGGATTTTACAATATTAAATGCTTTTGAAGTAAAATCTCAAAAACAAAAAACTTTCAAAATTGCCCGTATGGAGGCCGTTTTGGTACTTAACAGTAACAACAAAACAAAAGTTACGGCCAATGAACTGGACATTTTTGGATTTACAGGCCCCCAGCCGATAACAGTTACCGTCCAGCTTTCATTCACGGCCCATCGTTTGCTTTTTGAAGAATTCCCCGCCTCACGCGCATATTTAAGCCAAAACAGTATTCGCCAAGAATTCCCCTTTGAATTCAAATACGAAGTACGAGACTTCCGTGGCATCGGCCGATTTTTGCTGGGATTACCTGGTCAAATTTCGGTAATAGCCCCACCCGCACTCAAGGAATATTTAGTCGAAAGGGCCGGTAAGGGGTACGGGTGAAGGGGGGGGGTAATTTTTCAACTCAATAAAATTAATCAAATCAATTGGATTTATTAAAAATAAATCCATACTTTTGAAATACAGTTTTATAGTAACTAAACCTTTTTTTCAAAAATTGAAGTATGATTGAAATTAGTAACTAGAGCTTTTTGTATCACTTAATAAATTCCATTATTTAGACGGCTTGAAAAAAGCCAACTGCTTCAAAGTTTTCGAGGCTTCGTTTCGGCAGTTGGCTTACCATCTCAAGTTGTGATAAACTTAAAACTATGTGCGAAGGTAAAAAATTTTCTTCACAAGTATCAAGGATTGCCTGTGAACCACGACTTCTTAATCGACTGGATCCCCATGCTGCTAACTTCCCCTGTCATGGGAAATGTAACGGTCATCCTCAGGAGGACGATAATGATGGCTTTTGTGCTATTTGCAATTGTTGGCTGTAACACCTTACAATAATTAAGTAATTCTTTTTTTAAGGGTTGACAGTAGTTGTCAATGATATAACTGACATTTGGAGCACGTATTTAAATCAATACATTATGAACAGAATTGAGTTCCTTTACTTTAACAATGTTTTTTTGGACAATGGCATCATTGGACTTTACCAATTTCTTCAGGACGAAAATAATCTTGAAGAAAATATTGACTATGGCTTAGAAGAAAAAAAGTTATGGATTCAGAATGATAACTTATTTGAGTTACTTGAAACGTTATATTATGCGTTAGGTAGGAAGGTATATGATACGTATACTATGAAACAGGAGGAAGAAGGGGGTAATTTATTTTTTAAGTTAAACGAAGTACAGGAAATTATTGGTGTACAACAATTTCCTAAAATGAATACCTATGGTTTCACTGCACTGCTTACAAATAATGCACAGGGAACTACTATAAAGGAGGAGAATACCAAAAAATTTGCTGGAATAGAAAAAGAAAATCCGAGTGTTGCAAAACGGATTCAAGAAGAATTTACGAATAGAAAAATTAAGCTATTAAGTAAAATTTACTTTAATGAGCGATATACCAAAATCACAAGACTTGAAAAGCCTGTGAAGGCCTATTTTGTAGAAGGCAACCAGGTATGCTATTTAACAGGACAAAAGCGAAAAAAGCTAGTTGATTCTCAAAATATTTCACCATTTTTCTCTGGGATTAGCAACTTTAATTCATTTCTGATCAACACGGACAAGAAAGTTTGTTGGGAGGCTATGTACTTAAGTAGATTCTCGGCAGCAACCTGTTTATACCAATATCCCAATAAATTGAGAGAAGCTATCAATGTATATTTTGTATTTTCAAATAACCTACTTAATCTTAATAAAATTCTCCTTTCTGAATTCGGGCAACTCCTAAAAGATCCATTTAGTTTAAAGGTTCAGGAATATATTTCCAACTTCCCTCAAAGAGAAAATGAGATATATTTGGGCAAGGCCACTGATTTTATAGGTTTAAACGAAACTTTATTTTTTCTGACACATTGTATTTACAAAGAAATACTTAAATCAAAACCTGAAATTAATAAGAGTAAGTATAGAAAGCCTTTGATCGAAGAACCTGTTGGCTTAATTTCAATACGTGCCGAATCGTTTGCATCGACAATGAGACCCAAACGGTTTGAGAACATTACTCATTTTTCCTTTATTATAGAACTAATTTATGAATTGGAAAAATCTGGATTGAATTGGAGAAATGTTATTCAAAGCCTTAAACTACTCAAACCATCGCTGCAAAGTAGTCAGAAAAAGTATGAATTAGAAAGGCAATTCAGGGAAAGGATCATATCAAGAATATTAAAGGTAAAATCTATACTACCCTTGATGGAAACTTTCTTTAACGACTGTTATGGTTATCTGTTAGACTCACTAAATGAACCTTCTAGGGGGATTGGTTTTAAACGCTACAAAGATTTACTAGAATTTGTAACCAAATATGAATTATACATAAATCCTAAAATAATGAATGACAAAGAGCTACAAGACAAATCCATTAAGCTAGGGGCTCAAATCGGCCAAGGCATTCTGGGATACGGAGAAACCCCCGTACGTAAAACCAATGCACGACAAGGAAGAAAATACATAATTGCTTTGCGCAAGGCAAACCAGTTTGACCGCTTCTTGCACGAATTAGCACGTATTCAGGCTCGTTTCGTTCTGAATTTCAGTCGGGAATTTCTTGAAAACATCGATGAAGAACGGTTTCAATGGGTGCGTCAATTTGTGATCATTTCCGCTCTTAATCAAATTAATGCTGAGTTAAGTCCAAAATCAAAACAAGAACCAAAACCAACAGAACAATGAAAACTAATAGTATCACTATCACTTATTTAGCCAAAGTTTCATTCGCCAGTCTTAATGGTGGAGACAAAGAGGTTGACAATATAAACACAATAAAAAAAGTAACCCTTGAAAATGGAGACCAATTACCCTATATGTCGGCACAGGCTATTAGGAGAGCCCTTCGTGATAAAATCCAAGAATTAGGATGGAGTGTTTCGCCGATAGGCGAAAGTTCAGAAGCAAAAGGTGCTGCAAAAACCGCCTGTGACCCAGAAAAGTACATTGATGATGACCTTTTTGGTTTTATGGATGCTGCTAAAACAGGGACATTTGTCCGAACTTCACCCGTTCGGATGGAAGCTCTAGTAGCGTTAAGCAAGTTTCAAGATGACTTGGATTTCGGAACCAATTTTATGGCAAAGGATTCAGGAGGCAATCCCAATATTTTCGAAACAGAAATTCACTCAGGGTTATATAGGGGTACAATATTAATCGAATTGGATCGAGTTGGGAATGAAGGTGAGGGTCAAGGCAAAAAGGAATTTACAATTTCTAATATAGAGAAAGCAAAGCGCGTTAATGCCTTACTTGATTCGTTTCAAATGTTATGGAGTTCAGGACGTCAATCTCGCTTCCTGGCAGACATTTCTCCCAAATTTATAGCAGCTGCTTTAATGAAATCAAAAAACCCCATTTTTCTGGAATCATTAAAAACGAAACGAGATGGACAAATTGATTTGGATGGTCTTAAATCGGTAATAAACGACTATGCGGCATTCATTGATAAGTCAGTTTTAGCGACTCAGGAAGGGGTTTTTTCCAAGAATGGTGAGAATGTAGAGTCACTTTCCGTGGGCTTTTCTCAAATTAAAAATTGGATAAATTCATACTACAAAGTTTCAAACGATTAAATCATGTTGCATTGTATTATAGAAATTCGTTCTGCTACTGCATCCTTCAGAAATCCTGAGTTTCAGAATTTTCATAAATCGTTTCATCTGCCACCACCAACCACCTTAATTGGGCTTGCTGGTGCTGCATTAGGGTTAAGCCCTATGGCGGCTCAAAACTTCTTTAATTCTAATTCAGTACGGGCAGGAATCACTGGAAAAGCAAAT
>CAXBLH010000258.1:0-7838 GCA_963976315.1 uncultured Dyadobacter sp. | reverse complement strand
CCTTGCTTGGAGCTGGAGATAGCGCAAAGTTTTTAGTAAATGCTGATACTTTGTTTTCAAAAATGCAACAGCCTATGCCTCCTATGATTGCAAAGGGAAGCGAAATCAGTTTTACAGTGAAAGTGATTAGCGTTTTGACTTCTGAAGAATTCCAGAAAGAGCAATCGCAGTCCGCAGACAAACAAAAAACGACTGATGCAAAGGTGATTAGTGATTTCTTAGCTAAAAACAACTTGACAGGAAAAGGTACTAAAACCGAGTCTGGATTGGTTTATATTTCTGAAAAGGCAGGCTCAGGCCCTAGTCCTTCAGCGGGTGACAATGTAAAGGTTAACTACGTTGGTAAATTCTTGGATGGAAAAGAATTTGACTCTTCAAAAGGTACTCCTTTGGACTTACAAGTTGGAGCAGGTATGGTTATCCCAGGGTGGGAAGAAGGTATTATGCTTATGAAAAAAGGAGAAAAAGGATTGTTAATCATTCCTTCTGGCTTAGCGTATGGTCCTGAAACTTATGGCCCAATACCTGGAAACTCAGTATTACAATTTGAATTGGAATTAGTGGATTTTAGCAAAGGACCTGCACCGGCAGCCCCTCATCCTGCTAGATAAAACTTCCATACATAATATATAAAAGCGATTACTTCTCAGGAGGTAATCGCTTTTTTGTTATTAATATCAGTGCTATATTTAAAATATCTTCGATTACAGTTTGAATAAAAAGAACCCATGAAACTTTGCTTTGCGACGAATAATACTAATAAGTTATCTGAGATACAATCCTTACTAGGGGATGAACTTCAACTGGTTTCCTTACAAGATATAGGTTGCGATGTCGACATTCCAGAACCTTATGATACCATTGCCGAAAACTCAAAAGGAAAGGCCCAGTTTGTTTGGGACAGGTATGGTATTAACTGTTTTGCAGATGACACGGGTCTGGAAGTGTTTGCTTTAAAGGGGGAACCGGGCGTATTATCCGCTCGGTATGCTGGACCACAAAAAAATGCAGATGATAATATGAACTTGTTATTGCAAAACCTGGAAATACACCCTAATAAGGCAGCACGTTTCATAACTGTGATTACATTAGTGATAGAGGGGACTTTCAAGCAATTTGAAGGAATAGTGGAAGGTACCATTATTTCTTCCAAACAAGGCGGTCATGGGTTTGGCTATGACCCTATTTTTATCCCCGAAAACGAATCCCGTACTTTTGCTGAAATGACTCTTGAAGAGAAAAACAGTTTCAGCCACAGAGCACGCGCATTTTCTAAACTGATCGACTATTTGAAATAACCATAGTTTTTCATCAACACCCATATTCCTAAAGCTTTAAAGCTATTTACCACCCATTTCATCTTAAATACTAAAAGCCAATGTCCAAATACAATAAAGAGGATTATCGATATGACGGTTCCAAACCGCTTGACATCAAGTCGCTACCTACTCGATTCAAAGATATTTACGATAGCAAAGAAGAATACGAAGCTATGCAGGCACAAGTTGCCGCAGACTTGGACGAATTACAAAGTATGATGTACGCTCATAACCGTTATGGACTGCTGGTAATATTCCAAGCCATGGACGCTGCCGGAAAAGACGGCACGATAAAGCATGTCATTTCGGGCGTAAACCCTGCTGGTGTGCAAATCCACTCTTTTAAACGCCCCTCCGAAAATGAGCTGGAACATGATTTTCTATGGCGTACCAATAAGGTTCTCCCACAACGAGGCTCAATAGGCATCTTTAATCGAAGCTATTATGAGGAGGTATTGGTAGTAAAGGTGGAATCGGATATTCTTACTAAGACCCAGCGAATTCCCGAAGAACTTACGGAAGACCTGGATAAAGTATGGAAGCGAAGATATAAGGACATCAAGAATATGGAAAAATATTTGGATAGAAATGGAATTAAAGTCATTAAGTTCTTCCTAAATGTTTCCAAAAAAGAGCAAGGCGAGCGACTTATTGAGCGTATAAAAGACTCATCGAAAAACTGGAAATTCGAAGAACAGGATCTGAAAGTACGCGAAAAGTGGGATCAATATATGGATGCCTACGAGACTTGTATCAATGCTACTGCTAGCAAAAAAGCTCCGTGGTATGTGATACCAGCTGACGACAAGAAAAACATGCGCCTTACGGTGGCAAAAATTGTCTGTGACGAACTACAATCCATGAAAATGAGCTATCCTCAGGTTAGCAAAGAACGAGGCGAAGAACTTCAAAGTTTTATTGACCTTATTAACGACCAAAACAGTTAAAAACAAAAAAGGCGATCGAAATTCGATCGCCTTTTTTGTTTCAGGAATAACCATTTACCTAATTGTAAATTTGCCACCTCCTATTTTATATCCTTCTGAATACAACTCCACATTGTACTTACCTGGGCGAAACTTGTTGGTGTTATCATATAACATCTCCACTTTCTGATTATTATTTTGATAGGCTACTGACTCTCTAGAAGTAAACTTATAAGGAGCACCATTCACTTCAAATTCACCAGATCCTGTGGCCTCATCCGCGATCACAGCGCCATCGGGGTCTAGTACTCGCATGTATATATCTTTGGGTTCCTGTAATGTCAAACTGTTTTCTGGTAAATTGAATATCAGCTTCAATTTATCCACTCTATTCGCTTTATACTCGTCCTTATCCTTTACACGACCATTTGATTTAACTGTCAAAACTTTGAGGTTTTGAGCTTTCAATGCAGAAGCCAGACTCACTTTTTGAGAAAGGTCTCGGTTCTCCGCCGTAAAAGTTACCACAGAATCGCGCAGTTCGGACTGGCGCTGCACCAATCTTTCGCGTTCAGAAGACAAATTCGTTACATGGTAATTTAAGGAGTCATTTGACGCTACTAAATGTTCATTTTCAATACGGAGCTGAGCAATCAGTTCGTCCTTTTCATCCAAGAATTTCTCATATTCTTTAATCTTTGCTAAGTACTTACCTGTTTCCACTCTGCTACTTCTCCCAAATGCTTTCTTGTCTGCTTCTAACGCCTCCTTCACTTTAGTGAGCTCGGCAACATCACCACCTAGTCTTTGGATTTCCAGAATTTTACTATCCAAAACAGTTGAGATAGAATCCAGTTTTGATTTGGTAGCGGAGAGTTCTCTTGCCTTTTCCATCACCACTGATTCTTGATGCGTTAATTCACTTTTCTGGGTAGTAAATAAATAACCAAACATGGCCGTCGCAATTCCAAGTACTACCACTAGTGCCCAGGCGATATTCTGTTTGCTTTTTTGTTCTTCCTGCATGTCGTTAATATTTAAGATATAGTATGTTATAATTTGAACTTTTACGAAGCTTTTCTTTCGTTACATATATTGGATCTAACTAATATCATTCCAATTAAAACAAAACAGGAGTCACGTAGATGGAAGTATTCATAAAAACACCTTAGAAACAGGATTAAACCCAATTATCCCTTTAATTTCTGCTAGATACTCTATTAAAACCACCATATTAACCAATAAAAAAATACCATAAAATGGGTAATGATTACCCATTTTATGGTATTTTGTGTAGTTAAAATATATAATATATTAAAGATTCCCCCCAGTTAAGAAGATACTTCCGAGCTATCCAAAAATCATTATTGCCCTGCGAGGTGAACTGTAACCGAAACTTGAAAGGGTCTTTTATCCATAAACATTAGCTTTTGATATCCTTCCACGGTATAAGAAGCCAAATGTCCATTAGAAAAATGAAGACTAAATTTCCGGGTAGATTCATAGAGTTTATTTTCAGAAACTACGTCGCCATAGATGTGGCTTGGTGTAACCAAATTACTATCCAGTTGAATGATCAAGTTTCTGACGGTAAGTTTTTCGCTCGGGATTAAAGCATAGGCGGTAGTCAAGGAATCAACCCGTTGAGTAGTGTAGCTATTCTTATAAGCTGGCTTATTGATATCCAATTTATTAAATAGTTCTAACTCCTTATTCCAATCAACTTGGGCAGTCTTAATGGTCTCCTTTTCACCATTTAGCCCGGTAAGCTTTGTAATTGTTGGCTTAGCTACGCTCAAATAAACGATTTCCTTATTTAACAATCCAGACAGATCATAATAGTACTTTTCGTTATGAGCAGCATCATTATTTGATTCCGAGTTACATCCAACCAAACTCACTAGTAACGCAAAAATTATGGAGTAAACGCTCTTTCCCACTTTCAAAGGACACATTTGAAATATTTGTATTTAATACTTTCACCAACAAAAACAGAGAGTTAAATCCAACTCTCTGTTCAAAATCTCACTATTTTTAATTATTAAAGGATGCTTATTCCGGTCATCTCGACAGGCTTTTCAATCCCCATCAAGTCTAAAATGGTGGGTGCCACGTCGGCCAGTTTACCATCTTTAACAGGTAGATTTAATGTTTTATCAACAATCACGCAAGGAACCAAGTTCAATGAATGAGCCGTATTTGGCGAACCATCGTCATTGGACATATAGTCCGAATTACCATGGTCAGCGATGATAATGGACGTATACCCGTGCTCTAACCCAGTTGTAACTACGGTTTCTACACAACTGTCTACGGTTTCACAGGCCTTAACTGCCGCTTCAAATACTCCAGTATGGCCCACCATATCTGGATTAGCAAAGTTTAAACACACAAAATCAACGTCTTCTTTCACTAATTCAGGTACTATGGCATCTCTAATATCAAAAGCAGACATTTCTGGCTGTAAATCATACGTAGCCACCTTTGGTGATTGGCATAACAACCGACTCTCGCCTTCGAACGGCTTTTCTCTACCACCCGAAAAGAAGAATGTAACATGCGGATATTTTTCCGTTTCCGCAATACGAATTTGTTTTTTGCCTGCTGCTTCCAAAACCTCCCCTAAGGTATTGTTCAGGTTATCCTTATCAAATATTACATCAACGCCCTTGAAAGTGTCATCATAGTTAGTCATGGTGATGTATTTCAAGTTCAGCTTATGCATATTTTGCTCATGGAAATCTTGCTGTGTCAGTGCTTCTGTAATTTCACGACCACGATCGGTACGGAAATTAAAGCATAATACCACATCATTTTCTTCAATAACAGCCACCGGTGACCCATCCAGATTGGTGGCGATAATAGGCTGGATAAACTCATCGGTTACCCCTGCTTCATAGGATTCTTTAATAGTACTGAGAATAGCATCTGAGGGCACTTTGTTACCTTCACCCAGCACCATGGCATCATACGCCAACTTCACACGTTCCCAGCGCTTATCACGATCCATAGCAAAGTAACGACCGGTAACACTGGCTATTTTTCCAGTAGTACCATTCATCGCATTTTGAAGGTCTCCCAAAAAGAAAAGACCACTTTTTGGGTCACAATCGCGGCCATCAGTAAATGCATGTACAAATACATCCTTCACGCCAGCCTGAGCTGCAAACTTGCACAATCCTTTCACATGGTCTATATGCGAGTGAACGCCACCATCTGAAACGAGTCCTATAAAGTGTACCTTTTTGTTATTAGTTTTAGCGTATTCAAAAGCATTTTGCAACACAGGTTCGTTCGCAAGTGTACCCTCAGCAACTGCCAAATTGATTTTTACCAAATCTTGATAGACCACTCGTCCCGCTCCTAAATTGGTATGCCCCACTTCGGAATTACCCATTTGACCGTCGGGCAATCCTACTGCTAAACCACTTGCTGCTAACTTACTATGAGGATATTTCGTTAGAATACTGTCATAAAACGGCGTATTTGCCGCAATTACTGCCGATCGGTTTTCCTCGCCATTTTTAGCGATTCCCCAACCATCCATTATGATAAGAATAACTTTCTTGCTCACTTTGATTTTTGGTTAAATGTTAAATAAAATATTTTGGCTTTGTTTAGGAAATGATAAAACCTATTAACAAAAATTATCACTTAAGATTAGTCCAAATTCGAAAACTTAGATTTTTATTGATAGGTCAAATCATGTTTTTCAACCAGAAAATCCAGAAACGCTTTTGCACATCGTTCTGTGATAGCAAAAACCTCCTCAAAACCTGAAATTCCGCCATAGTAGGGATCTGGAACCGACAATTCCTCTCCTCTTTGTGGGTCAAACTTCCGATATAAAAACAATTGCTCTTCGATTTCCTCAGGTGCCTGAGCACTTCTCATTATCCGACGAATATCCTTATAGTTGGATTCATCCATTGCCAGAATGTATTGAAATTTTTGTGGATCAGTACTTTGAAACTGTCGCGCATGGTGTGTAAGTGTTATCCCGTTTTGATTCGCAACTTGTCGCATTCTCTTATCGGGGAGTGCTCCGGTATGGTAACTAGCCGTTCCTGCGGAATCACATTGGATGATATGATCTAATTTTTTAGATACTACCAATGCCTGAAAAGTGCCTTCTGCGATGGGTGAACGGCAGATATTCCCTAAGCAAACGAATAAGACTTGTATTGAAACTTCCAATGATAAACAACAAGATTAGGTTGTCAGCAATTTAATAGACTTGGCTCAGATTCAATCTTGGGCAGTTTGTGAGCTCTCGAACAGGTTATTATTTTCGTCTACGATGATGTAGACATCTTCATTGGGCTTTCGCATCATATATTTCTCACGAGCCCATTTTTCCAACATTTTTGGATTGCCAAATACTTCATTTCGCTCTCTTTTCACATTGGTAATTTTCTCCAACAAAATAGCACGTTCCTTTTCCAGTTCGTGCATTTTCATCTTGTTCGACAAAACCACTGAGATGTTGTTATTATCCAGAAAGACAACCCAAATCACCCATACAATGAGCGTTACTGGATACAGACTTTTCAAAAAATCACTTTTAAAAAAATGATGTTCTTTCCAATTAAACATGGTGTGATAAAGAAAAACCGGGGTATAGTACTCCGGTTTTTCAATTTAAATTTTTAGAACTTCAATCCTGGGAAGTAAGCGCTTTCACCAAGTTCTTCTTCAATACGAAGCAACTGGTTGTATTTCGCCATACGATCGGAGCGAGAAGCAGAACCTGTCTTAATTTGACCAGTATTCATCGCAACCGCCAAATCAGCAATTGTAGAATCTTCTGTTTCACCAGAACGGTGTGACATGATGCTCTTATAGCTGTGTCTTTTGGCAAGGTTTACAGCGTCATAAGTTTCAGTCAAAGAACCAATCTGATTTACTTTAATCAAGATAGAGTTAGCGATATTTTGCTCAATACCTTGTGTAAGACGGTTCACATTCGTTACGAAAAGGTCGTCTCCTACTAATTGACATTTGCTACCCACTTTTTCAGTAAGTGCTTTCCATCCAGACCAATCGTCTTCGTCCATACCATCCTCAATGGAGATAATCGGATATTTAGCAACCCATGTTGCCCAATAGTCTGACATTTCTTCTGAAGAAAGTTTACGGCCATCTGATTTTTTGAAGTGGTACAGACCATCTTCGTAGAATTCAGAAACAGCAGCATCCATAGCGATAAAGATATCTTCGCCTGGCTTATAACCTGCTTTTTCGATCGCCTGAATTACGATTTCAATCGCTTCTTCATTCGACTTGATATTTGGTGCAAAACCACCTTCGTCCCCTACGTTAGTAGAGTACCCTTTGCTTTTCAAAACAGTTTTAAGCGTATGGAAAACCTCAACACCCATTCTCAAAGACTGAGAAAAAGTATCCGCTTTCACCGGCATAATCATAAATTCCTGGAAATCGATTGAATTATCTGCATGGCTACCACCATTCAAGATGTTCATCATTGGTACAGGCAATGTATTTGCATTGGTACCGCCTACATATCTGTAAAGTGGCAAACCTGCTTCTTGCGCCGCCGCTTTCGCTACTGCAAGAGATACACCTAGTATTG
>CAXBLH010000257.1:0-7855 GCA_963976315.1 uncultured Dyadobacter sp. | reverse complement strand
TGAACGATCGACCTTTAAAAAGGAGAATGGTGTTTGGTATTATTTTGATGGAAGTTTTTACAATTGATTTAATTTTGATAGCTGTGATATTCAGACAATTTGCTTTTTCGAGATTTATAATTTCATTTATCGTTTTTATACTATCCTTTGTCGTTGCAAAAACTTCATATGATGGCTTTTTTCAACTGTTAATTGCTGGAATGTTCTTTCTTACGCTCTATATTATGCACGAAATGCGTAAAGGCCATGCAGATGATTTGCTAAAAAAAGAACAGGAAGGAGAAGAGAAATATAATGAGTTAAAAGAAGTGTTGATACAGAAGGAATTGGAAAACCGAGCTTTACTAGATTATATCAACAAAAACACCCCCACTCAATAACTGTGCTTATTTCTCATCCAGCATCGACAAATATAACGCCTCCACCTTTGTACGTGCCCAAGGTGTTTTACGTAAAAACTTCAAACTACTTTTGATAGAAGGATCGCTCTGAAAACAGTTAATGTTTACATGATAGCCCATTTGTTCCCAACCATAGTAGTCTAGTAATTCACATAGTATATTTTCCAGTGTTTTACCATGCAAAGGATTATTGGGTTGTGGTTGTATTTCACTCATATTTATTATTTCGAAAGAACTGTCAGGTAAAAATTAAATAAAATCGGCTTTTTAAAAAAACATAAAGATAGGAATGGATCAGATAAAATGGGGAATAATTGGTTGCGGAAATGTAACTGAAGTGAAAAGTGGACCCGCTTTCAATAAAGTAGAGAATTCAGAATTGGTGGCGGTGATGCGAAGGGATGGAGCTCTGGCTAAAGATTATGCCGAAAGACATGGTGTTCCTAAATGGTATGATCAGGTAGAGGATTTGATAAATGATCCTGCTGTAAATGCTATTTATATTGCTACTCCACCGAACGTGCACGAAGAATATACCGCCTTAGCGATGAAAGCTGGAAAACCAGTTTATGTAGAAAAGCCAATGGCCCGGAATACGCAGGAATGTGAACGTATGGTTGCGCTCGGTAAAGCATTAAATATACCGCTTTTTGTAGCCTATTACCGACGAACCCTTCCGTACTTTGTAAAATTAAAAGAGCTGATTGATTCTAAGGTAATCGGTGATATTCGGTTTGTAGATATTAATTTACAATGGCAGCCTTATGATGAGGAAGTAGGTGAAAACGCAAAACCGCGCTGGCGAGTGGATCCTGAAATATCAGGTGGTGGCCATTTTCATGATTTGGCATCACACCAGTTTGATTACCTCGAATATGTATTGGGTCCGGTAAAACAGGCCCAAGGGTATTCCAGAAACCAAGCAGGGTTATATGCGGCAGATGATATTGTGGTAGCCAATTATGAGTTTGAGTCCGGTATACTTGGGAAAGGTAGCTGGTGCTATACGGTTAATAAAGAACAAAGAAAAGATGAGGCAACATTAACCGGATCCAAAGGTCAGATCAGATTCTCGTTTTTTGAGAAGTTTGATATATTCGTGGATACAGCCGAAGGTACAATGTCTTATAATATTCCTTATCCAGAGCATGTACAGCAACCTTTGATTGAAACCATCGTAAAAGAATTACGAGGAGAAGGCCAATGCCCCAGTACCGGTGAAACAGGATTAAGGTCTAATTTAATTATGGACTGGATCGCAAATTAATTTATGATTGAAGGTGATTATTTTGTAAAAACTAAACTTTACATTTGTTAGAAAAAGGGAAGCATAAGGATAGCTTTTGTTTTCTAATTTGGAATAGTAACAGTTATATTTTTTAGCTTTTAACAAATAGGATTATGGCCAAGGGTAAAAATTTGGATAAAGGAAGCACCAAGAAGGATCCGGAAAAGAATTTAAAAGAGAAAAGAGCCGAGAAAAAAGCCAAGAAGGACGGTAAAAAAGATTATTAAAGAAAAAGGCATGAAATTTTTCATGCCTTTTCTATTAACCATCTGGTGTGGAAAGTGAATTTCAAATGCCTCAGTTACGAAAATTTAAGGAAAGCTTTACGGAATGGGTAGCGTCATTTGATGGAAGCCTTTCGGTCGTCCATCAAGTTGCTCAAGGGGAATATGTAAGTTGGATTACCATCGAGCATCACGAAACGGTACTCACCCTTGCATTGGTGGCTATTACTTCGGATATGAGAAATAGTATCAATTATGACGCCCTTAAAGTCGGACTGGAATCAGAAAGAAAAAATGGCAGGAATGCTGTGATTTTATGGGAAGATTTTTGGGTAACAAAACCTGAGATTGTCAAATCTCGGATTATGGCATTACTAGGTATTTCCGAAAAGATTGCCGCCCGACTTACCAAAGCGAGGCGCATTGATAAAAAAACGGCCACTGCTTTTTTAAATAATAATCATTTACAAGGAGTTACCAATTCCAAATATCAATTTGGGATTTATTTGCCCAACCGCTACTTCCGTATATTAAGTGCTGATTTACAAAAGACTTATGCTCACTTGGATGAGCTATTAGTAGGCGTTGCTACGTTTAGTCATGTTCGTATTTTTGAAAAAAATGACAATCCTTATAGGTCATTTGAAATGATTCGTTTTGCAAATAGGCTCAATACTACGGTCGTTGGAGGTTTAAATAAATTGCTAGCAGCATTTGTAAAAGATTTAAATCCAGATGATATTATGACTTATGCTGATTTGGATTGGTCGAATGGTAATAGTTATAGAAGGATAGGGTTTGAGGAAATTTCGAAGTTACGTCCATTAGCTATTTATATAGACTCTGCGAGTCTGTCTCGAATTAAGGCTAAGTCAATGGAGTCAAAAAATGATACTGCAATTGTAATACAGAATACGGGAAGTATTAAGTTTGTCAAGCAGTATACTCACCCACAATGATACGGCAGACCAGTGGATCAGAAAACATTTAATACAATAGATTTTAATAAACATTTTGATGGTGTGGTAATTCTCGGCCCAACGGCCTCGGGCAAGACCAATTTAGCGGTGCAACTTGCCGCTAAAATAAATGGAGAAATAATTAGTGCTGACTCTCGGCAGGTTTATAGAGGAATGGACGTGGGAACGGGTAAAGATCTTGAAGAGTATTATTTCAATGGAAATTTAATTCCCCATCATTTAATTGACATTGTAGACGCTGGGGACAAATATAATTTGAGCTGTTTTGTAAAAGATGTTTCCAAAATTATTCCTCAAATTCAAATTAGAAATCATATTCCCATTATTTGTGGCGGAACGGGATTGTATATACATACCTTGTTACAAAACAACGCATTCGTCCATATTCCAAATAATGAGTCCTTAAGAAAGGAGCTTGCTACAAAAAGTAAATTTGAGCTTGATTTGATTTTTTTAGAATACTCCAAAGAACATTTCCCAAATGCAGATCGCTCCACCATAAAAAGATTGATTCGCGCCATAGAAATAGTTGATTATTTAACTAAACAAAATTCAGCACCTGATGAGGAAAGTCTAAAGCCTTTAAAGGCTTATGTTTTTGGGGTATCTCCGGAGGTTAACATGCGCAGAAGTTTAATTACCAACCGATTAAAGAAAAGGCTCAAAAACGGTCTGATTGAAGAAGTAGAGACTTTACTTGGGAATGGAATAGCGCCCGCAGATTTGATATATTATGGTCTGGAGTATAAATACGTAACATTATATTTAACAGGGAACATGACCGAACCTGAAATGGTCACCAAGTTGGAAACTGAAATTCATCGATTCGCCAAAAGGCAGATGACGTTTTTTAGGAAAATGGAAAAAGACGGTATAACTATTGACTGGTTAGATAATAATCTTTCTATTAGTGAAAAAACCAATTATATGATTGAAAAACTAAAACAACAAACCTTAAATTAACAAACAGCCTTAAAATGAACTCAAAATTAAGCATCATTGCCTTGTTAGTAGCACTCGGTATTACGGATGCATATCTGTTATCACATCCCAATTTAGTGGGTAAACTGGGTATCATATTCTATAAACATAATTACATCAAAACCTTTCCGAATGCGCTGGTAACGGTTTTCTTATGTTTGGGAGTGACCCTATTAATTGGAGAGTTGGCGTTGAGATTCATCAAACGAAGTTCCGCCCGATTGCTATTTGTGGTCTTTCTCTTCGTTAGCCTTGCCTGGCTAGGTATGGTGCATCAAAAGTTTTCAACTTTTTCGTATTCCCTCACAGGTAAAGCGTTTATCTACGGTGCATATTTATTGCCAATCATTATTTTCGGGATTTTTAGCTTTTATTTTATAAAATGTTTTGCCGTTAAGGGAACGCCGACCGAAAAACCGTCCATTGAATAGGATGGTGACTGGTAATAGTTATTATCAAAATTAATTAAGCGGTGATAGGAATTAAAAAAAGTTTCGAAAAATATTATTATTACTTAAAATTGTGAAACTTTATGGCTTCATAATTGAATTTTTACAAATAAAACTAAGATAATAATAGAAAGTACACGGATTTTTAAGATATTGCGAGCTGTGTTTTGACCTGAATAAAAGGTATATTGTGGAATTAACACAATCTTAATCTGATTCAAAAGTAAATCTATTACCGAACCTTGTTTTGATCGTGTTCCCTCATCAACACATTTAAGTACTAACCTTTTAATAATTTTATTTTAGTTTATATGTCTCAAGTAGCTGAATTAATCCTTGACGGTAAATCATACCAATTTCCAGTAATAGAAGGTAGTGAAAAGGAAAAAGCGATTGATATTGCAAAGTTGCGTGGCCAAACAGGCTATATTACCATTGATGCAGGTTATAAGAATACGGGTGCTACACAAAGTGCCATTACCTTCTTAGATGGTGAAGAAGGAATATTGAATTATCGTGGCTATTCTATTGAAGATCTTGCTGAAAAGGCTTCGTTTTTGGAAGTAGCCTATTTACTGATTTTTGGGGAGTTGCCCACTGAAAAAGAATTTGCAGATTTCGAATATCAAATAAGAACGCATACACTTGTTAATGAGGATATGCGTAAGATATTTGAAGGTTTTCCTGTAAATGCTCATCCGATGGGCGTATTGTCCTCTTTGGTTTCAGCAATGAGTGCTTTTTACCAAGATCACCAGGATACCCCGGAAGTAACAAGCTTACATATTATTCGTTTGCTTGCTAAATTACCAACAATTGCTACGTGGTCGTATAAAAAATCACAGGGTCATCCCGTGAATTATCCTCAAAATGATTTGGACTACTGTACCAACTTTTTGAATATGATGTTTGCATTGCCAGTAGCGAACTATGATGTGGATCCTGTGGTTTCGGCAGCTCTAAACAAGCTTTTGATATTACATGCGGATCATGAGCAAAATTGCTCTACTTCCACCGTTAGATTGGTGGGTTCTGCTCACGCTAATATTTACTCTTCTATATCGGCTGGTATTAGTGCGTTATGGGGCCCTCTTCACGGAGGTGCCAATCAAGAAGTAATTGAAATGTTGGAAGCCATTAAAAATGATGGTGGAGACGTTCAAAAATATATAGACATGGCCAAAGATCGCGAAAGCGGCTTCCGTTTGTTCGGGTTTGGGCATAGAGTTTACAAAAACTTTGATCCTCGTGCTCGAATTATTAAAAGAGCAGCGGACGATGTTTTGAATAAATTAGGAATCAAAGACCCAGTTCTGGAAATCGCTCAAAAATTAGAAAAAGCCGCCTTGGAAGACGAATATTTCGTTTCTAGAAAACTTTATCCTAATGTTGATTTCTATTCAGGTATTATTTACCGTGCTTTAGGTATTCCTACGAATATGTTTACGGTAATGTTTGCTATTGGTCGTCTGCCTGGGTGGATTGCACAATGGAAGGAAATGAGAACAAATAAAGAACCTATTGGTCGTCCACGTCAGGTATACGTTGGAGCGGTAAAGCGTGATTTCGTTCCAATGAGCGAAAGATAGTAAGGTATAATTAACTTAAAAAGGGGTGTATTTCAATAAAGAAATACACCCCTTTTTGCGTACTAGGGTGAAAGCCGCTTTATGTTCCAGTGACTGTCAGAATCTTTCAAATAGACAATTCTATCGTGCAGTCTGCTCGCGCGGCCTTGCCAGAATTCGATGAGAGTAGGCACTACTCGGTAGCCACCCCAATGAGAAGGACGGGGTACTGGTCCTTCGCCGTATTGAAGTTTTAAATCCAATAGTTTATCCTCTATTACCTGACGATTAGCGATCGTTTCACTCTGGTTAGATGCCCATGCTCCAAATTGACTTCCAATAGGTCGCTCTTGGAAATATTCATCCGATTCGGATTCGCTAACCTTCACTGCAATTCCTTCAATTCTTACTTGTCTTTCCAGTTCTTTCCAAAAGAAATTCAAACTAACCTGTGAATTTGCTGCTATTTGTTGGCCTTTATCGCTATGGTAATTGGTGAAAAACACAAATCCATTTTCGTCATAACCTTTTAAGAGCACCACGCGGCTACTTGGTCGGTTATTAAAAGCGGTACTAAGTACCATAGCATTGGACTCGGTGATCTCCGATGTGATTACTTCATTAAACCATTTGTCGAATTGAGAGATAGGATTTGTTGCAATTTCATGCTCTTCAAGTCCCTGTAAAGTATATTCATTACGTATTTTTGCAAGGTTATTATTCATTTTAAATTAATATGTTGCAATGATAGAAGTCCAAAAATAGCCATTTCAAGCGAAAGATTGTTAGATTTGTATTTCAGAAGAACGTACTTACGAAATTTTTAACACGATGGCACAGGAAGAAAACAAAGGGGTCGAAAGCAACGAGCAGGAGGACCTGACAACAAACACGATTGAAACCCTTGAAACTGATCTTCAAGATGAACTTGTAGAAGAGCATGTAGACGACACCCCAGATGTCGATTATCACCTGTTGTCGAAGGATGAATTAGTAAAAGTACTAGAAGACGAACTAGCCTCTTTACAGACTCACGAGGTTAAACCAGGCGCTTTCAAAAAGTCTGAGGGAGTAGTAAAGGAAGTACGCCAAGTGGTAGACCAGCTTAAGGTACAGGAACGTACCGAGGCATTGAAAGCATTTGTAGCCGAGAATGGGGAAGAAGAGGGTTTTGAGTTCAAGTATGATGCTTCCATTCAAAAGATTGATTCTTTGGGGCGTGAAATAAGAGGTATGAAAACTGCCTTTTATCAGAAACAAGAAAAGGAAAAAGAAAAAAACTTTAACAGTAAGACCGATCTACTTCAACGTTTAAGACAGCTTTTGGACGAGGAGGAAAACAGAGAAACTGATGCCTCTGGGTTAAAAAGTAGCTGGGAAGAGTTTAAGAAAATCCAGGAGGAGTGGAAAGCTGCAGGCAATATTTCATCGCCTCACAATGGTACCTTATGGGCTACTTACAATGCCCTAATTGATCGGTATTTTAGTAATCGTCATATATATTTCGAATTAAAGGAATTAGATAGAAGGAGAAATTCAGAGTTGAAAGCTGAGCTTTGTTTAAAGGTAGAAGAGCTTGGTAAATCGCTTGAGTCTAGATCAATGTCTAGAGAAATTCTGAATGAGGCCAATCAAATTTTTGAAGAGTACAAACATTTAGGGCCTGCCCCGAAAGAAGAGCAGGAAAAGCTTTGGCAACGGTTCAAGTTGGCTTTGGATGTTTTATATGATGCGCAAAGAGCACAATATGCGGATCAGAAAAAGTCGATGGCAGAAAACTATGAGCAGAAACTGGCCATTTATAATTCCATATTAGAGTTTACGACTTTTAATTCAGGTAGTATTAAAGAATGGAATGCCAAAACAAAAGAAATTATGGCATTTCAGGATCAGTGGGTGGCCCAAAAGGGAATGATGCCTAGGGAAGATGGGAAAGATCTGAGTAAGAAGTTTTGGGCTGCACT
>CAXBLH010000256.1:0-7871 GCA_963976315.1 uncultured Dyadobacter sp. | reverse complement strand
CCAACTTTGTTCTGGTTTTAATTTCTCTCGAATAATCACTTCTCTTGCTCCGGTAAGCGCGGCATGGTCCTCAGTGAATAGGTTTACTATTCTGAAACCACGTCCAAAATTAAGCCTTACTACATCCGTTTGATTGAATTTGTACTTATAGGCAAATCTTGGCGTGAATATATTACCATGTCTGCTATTGTAGTCATATCTCGCCCCTAGTAAGACCGTATGATTTTTTAAGTTTACCTCATCTTGAATAAATATACCAGGTAGCAAAATACGGTCTGGTTTATCGCTTTTGTCCAAATTCATGGTGGCGGTGGTGTTGTCGTTATAGTAGGTATATCTAATCGGTGTACCTACTAACAGACTATGCTTTCCAATGTTTTTATCCCAAAGGAACTGTGCAAAGCCTATTTTTTGATCGGCAAAAAAGGGCACCGTTCCGTAATAGGAGTTTTGATGATGGTTACTGAAGGAGTATTGTAGCTTGAAATTTTCGGACCCCGGTAAATCATAATTGCCTAATATTTCAAAACGTCGGGTATATATACTTTCCCCATAAAGCGAATCGCCACCGCGAAAATCCTTATTCCACTGCATTTGTCCGCCCCAGCGGTCTTCATAATAATAGCGGGCGGCCAAGGTAGTTTGTTTTTTGTCCATCCGTTTAACCGACCATTTACTGAAGATAGAAATCCGTTTTTGCAAAGTGAGGTCCGTAAAGCCGTCGTTGTTTTTATCTTTGGGATTTTGATAGTTGAAATAATTAATACCTACTAGGGCATCCACTTTTTTGCCAAGGTTAAACTTTGCACCTACATCTAAATTGTAGTCGAGCCAGCTGGTACTAAATGCATCTACCGAAAACTGAGGCGCTTTGGAAGGGTTTTTGGTAATTATATTGATAAGTCCACCGACCGCCTCGGAACCGTACAAAGTAGAAGCTGGACCTTTTACAATCTCCACCCGGTCAATCAGACTGTTGGGTATACCCGAGAGCCCGTATACCGTAGAGAGTCCACTCACCATTGGCATTCCGTCAATCAGCACCATGGTGTAGGGGCCTTCCAAGCCATTGATATGTATATCTCCAGTGTTGCAAACGTTACAGTTTAACTGTGGCCGAATCCCATTCACATAGGTTAGACCTTCGAAAATACTGGCCACTGGGTTTTTATAAAGGAATTTGGCGGTAATGATGTCCACCGGAACGGGACTGTCCAATTTGGATACTTCCTTCATAGTTCCAGTAATAACAACTTCGTTAAGTGCGGTATCATCTTTTTTTAATTCAAAGTTTTTTTCAATAGTATTTTCTAAGAAGAACTGTTTTTCAACCCACGGCTGTGCTGAAACAAAACTGACGCGGAGGCTATAGTATCCTTTTTTGAGGTTACCCAGTTCATAATAACCCAAAGAGTCCGCAGTAGTACCTATTTGTAGTTCATTAATATAAATAGTAGCCCCAAAAGCTGGTTCCCCATTGGATAAAGTGATTTTTCCTTTCATAGAAATTTGTCCAAAGGAGCAAAAGTATACCAGGATTAAGGCAGTTGTAAAAAAAGTTTTCAGATATATGGAATGAAAATTCATAGGATTTGCTTTTAGAATTTAGACAAATCTAAAAATAATATTCAACAATACAGTTATTTAAAGTTTTATTATTCTAAATCAAAATTCTAAATAGGGGACTTCTTTCGGAAGAGGGTATAAAAAAACCGGCTATAATTGCTTATAGCCGGTTGAAGAGGAGTAGTTTTTTTTATTGTGACCATTCCGTAGGCTCACGATCCCAGCGGTGTGATTTTAATTGATTAGCAAGTTCGTTATTTAATTTACTGCCATCGCTCACGGCAACATTTGAGCGTACATGTGGTAGTTTACGCATTCCTGGAATGGTAGTATGAACATCGTCATTATTTAGAATGAACTTCAAAGCGAGTTCAGGCATGGTCATACCAGCAGGGATATCTGCGCGTAATGCTTCCGCATGTGCTACACTGGAACTCAGGTTTTCGGGTACAAAGTAGGTCGAACGCCAGTCATCAGCCGGGAAGGTCGTATCTTTTGTAAAAGTGCCAGTGAGGGTTCCTTCGTCAAAGGGTACTCTAGCAATTACACCAATGTCCATTTTTTTACATAAAGGGAAAAGGTGGTCTTCGGGAGCTTGGTCAAAAATGTTATAAATCACTTGTACCGCATCTATCAAACCAGTTTCGAGCGTTTTTAAGGAATTGTCAGGTTCCCAGCGGTTCACACTGATTCCCCAGCGATTCACTTTGCCGTCTTTGGTAAGTTTCTGAATAGCTTCTTTCCATTCGTCTTGATCAGCCCAGGCATCTTCCCACACATGAAATTGTAGTAAATCTATTTGCTCCGTACCCAAATTTCGAAGGCTGGTTTCAGCGTACTCTATAATATATTCAGCTGGAAAAACATCAGCTATTTCAAAATGGCTTTGGGAGGGCCAAATTCTATTTTTTGGTGGTATTTTGGTGGCTGCAAAAATTTTTTGATCGGGGAATCGTTTAATCAAGTCCCCTAATATTCTTTCGCTCAATCCCTCACCATACCCCCAAGCAGTATCAAAAAAGTTAACACCAGATTCCACCGCCAAGTTGAGAGAGTCATCTGTTTCTTTACGATCAGAGCCAGTCCAGCCAGCCAGTCCCCACATTCCGTAGCCAACTTCACTAACCTGCCAATCACTACGTCCAAATCGACGATATTGCATAATTTATAATGTTTAGTGTTTTATACAAAAGTACAAGGAATAGGAATTTTAATCATGATAGAGATACATTTGTTATTAATTGTTAGTTTAGAGTAGTTCGTATATGTTTTTGAATAAATTTAAGTTGAGAGTAAAAGCGTTGAAATTGAATTATTTTGTAGTCATGACTATAAAAAGAGTGGTAGGTATTGTGATGGTTTTGTTTGTTTCTGCTTGGACTACTTCCAATCACGATTGGGAGAAGGACACTACTCAAAGTAAGATTTTGAGGTATTGTGCCGATTTCAATAGAATTCAAATGGATATTCGAGATTGTAATATTTCACCAGATAGTGCGTCTCGTGCATTTAAGGAAAATATAGAAAATATTCGAAATGTTTTTGGTGTTAAGGATTGCCAGCCATTGGATACGAACTATTTTGTGTTTCCAGTACGTGGCTATCTTCCAAGGGTATCTATTGGTGGGCGTGGTAGGGGGTATCGGCCCGATGGATATGATATGTTCGATATGGACGTTCGGGGCAGTCATCCGGCGCATGATATTTTTATTCATGATAAAAACAAAGATCAGATGGATGATCGAACCAACGAACCAGTAGACATCTTATCGTTTTCTTCGGGTATAGTATTAGCAAGTGAAAAAAACTGGCAGTATGATACCGACAGGCGGGGTGGGAATTGGGTATGGGTCTATGATCCTTGTTTGGATGGTTTGTTTTATTATGCCCATAATCGGCGTGTAGTGGTAGATCCCGGACAGTGGGTAAATGCAGGTCAAAAAATTGCGGAAATGGGACGTACAGGTTTTAGTGCCAACAAAACACGGTCTCCCACCCACTTGCATTTTATGTATTTGAAGGTTAATTCGGACGGCTTGCCCGAGCCCAACAATACTTATGAGTGGCTGATAAATGCCATAAATCAATAAGGTTTGTTAGTTGAGATGTGAAATTGATCTGAATTTTGATAATTTTATCTAAATTCACTCTAATACTATTCCAACCTACAAATGAATAATCGCAGATCATTCTTTAAAAAAAGTGCAGCTGTTGGGCTCGGAGCATTCGGAGCAAACAGTTTGTTTAATCAAATTCACGCAGCTGAACTACAACTGGCGGAAAATCACTGGAACCCCCACTCGGACGATAATGAGGCGTATTGGTCGGTAGTGCAGGATGCTTATACGGCGAGCAAAAGTGAAATGCTCATCTTGAATAACGGCGGAGTTTCTCCATCGCCAACGGTTGTTCAGGTGGCATTAGAAAAATACAACCTTGCAGCGGCACAAGGGCCTTCCTATTATATGTGGCGCATCATGGACAAAGGTAGAGAGCCCCTAAGACAGCGTTTGGCCGAATTAGCGGGCTGTGATGCCGACGAAATTGCCATTGATCGTAACGCCACCGAAGCTTTAAATAATATCATTTTTGGGTTACCACTCGTCAAAGGAGATGAAGTGATTGGTACCACCTTGGATTATCCCAATATGATGCATGCTTGGAACCAGCGGAAATTGCGTGATGGAATCGTTTATAAGCAGTTGAAGTTCGACTTTCCCATTGAGGACGACGATTTTATTGTAAAAGCCTATGAGGCTGCCATTACTCCGCGGACTAAAATAATCCATATTACGCATATTATCAACTGGGTTGGTCAGATAATGCCTGTGAAGAAAATTAGCCAAATGGCACATAAACATGGCATAGAAGTAATAGTTGACGGTGCGCATTCCTTTGCGTTGTTGGATTTCAAAATCCCCGATTTAGAGTGCGACTATTTTGGTACTAGCCTTCATAAGTTTCTGAGTGCGCCGGTGGGGAGTGGGATGATGTGGATTAAAAAAGAAAAAATCAGTAAAATTTATCCGTTGACAGGCAACCAATTTCCTCAAAGCGAGGATATTCGTAAGTTCGAGTCGATTGGTACGCGTAGCTTTTGTATTGAGCAGGCAATAGGGGAAGCCATTAATTTTCAGGAAAGTATTGGCTCTAAACGAAAGCAAGATCGCATACATTTTTTGAAAAAATATTGGGGGGAACAAGCATTGAAAATCCCAGGTGTTAAATTGCATACTTCCCTAAAACCCGAATATTCCTGCGCAATTGCAGGGGTTACGATGGATGGTATGACTCCCCAACAGCTGGATCAAGCTTTTGCCAGGGATTTTAAAATTCATACTACGGCGATGGTTTATGAAAACGTAAGCTGTGTACGGGTAACACCACACGTGTATACCAGTTTGAAAGACCTAGATCATCTGCTGGAAGCATTAAGTGCTATTTCGAAGAAAGTATAACGTTTTACCAAAGATTAAAACGAGTCATTCTCCTAAAGGATTTTGGCTCGTTTTAAATAAAATACCTCAAATCGGATTATCTTGATATAAGAATTTTTTCGGTGAATTGTTGGCCGGTTTGAAATTGCACATTCACAAAATACATTCCAGAATTCAACGCTCTTATATTTATTCCCTTGCTTTTTAAATCCGCCATTTCAGGCTTATCAGTCCTTAGTAATTGTTCTCCATTTTTACTATAAACTGAAATATGGGATATGCTGTTTTTCCCTAGGTTTTCGAAGAAAATTTCGTTGGCCACTGGATTAGGGTAAATAAAGCTTTTAAGCACAAATTCATCTAATTCGATATCCTTTATACGGCTAAAAGTATAAGTTTCGTCGAAGTCTATCATTTTGAGACGGTAATAATTCTTTCCTTCAACTGGATTGGTATCTGTGCTTTTGTATTGTTCCACATTTTTACTATTACCCACCGCAGGAATAGAGTGCAGCGTAATCCATGTTTTTGCATCGCTACTATGCTGTACTTCAAATCGATTAGCGTTCATTTCTTCGGAGGTTGACCATGCGATATGTACCTTGTTTGCTTCCTTATTTAGCTGAAAATCAGCCAATTTTACGGGTAGTGGCGTTTCGTTTTGCCAGGTCACTTGGTAGACAGCAGGATTACCCTGAATATTTGAATCGTCTATCCAAGCATATTCAAATTTTACCCCCATATACTCCGTACCATTTACACGAATCTCCAACAGATCTGCATCATAGTTTTTGATTACATAACCTCCATTTTTGGAAACTGGATGGCTTTGGATAGGCTCCCCATTATAAAGCATCTCAGGTTCAGAATCCGTTACGTTGCCTAAAGCGGTAATAGTGGAGGTAATTACTACTGTACAAGTTTTAGTTGCACCATTCAGTCCTACCGGGGTATCTTCCTCTACTAAGTAGTTTTTTCCAGTTAATTGACCCAATGCAACTCCAACGGTAGGATAGGAGCCATTTAGAACAATTGACTGGTTACTTTTTGGAATTTGCTGAATGTTGAAATCATAATTATCAGCAACTGGCGGTTGTTTAATTTCAGATACGACCGTTGCTTTGTTTTTACTGATAGCAAGTAAGTCCGCATGGATTAGAAAAGTGGAAATCAATACGAATAAAACTGATTTATTTGCAGAAGTGAAGAGTTGTATAACGTTATGCATAAGTATTATGAGTTAATATAATGATCAATATTCAAGAGTTTAAAATTTTCACTTATCCAATTTTGATTTTTACCCAAAGCTCTGAAAATAATTTTTTGAAAAAAGATAGCATAAATATTTTGTACCTGCATCGAAACTTTATTATTAAGCTTATAATTTTAAAATTGTAGATAAAAAGTAGAATTATTTTATATTGCTCTAAAAATGTATATAATATTAGTATTACAAAATAGGATAAAAGCGTGAATTTATACATGAATGTACTAACAGTATTTCGTAAAAAAAAGAGTATAAGTTTAATTTAAATAGTAGTTAATACTCTACTGCTATTATTTAGTCTTTGCTAATTTTTACTAGGGTTTCACAATTAGGATTCCTTCAAGAAACCTAGGTTTCGAGATGGGTAATATAGGTGGCACTAAGGAAGGTTAACAAAACTTGAAATTTGGAATCGTAATCAAGTAGGGTAAAGTAGGAGGCTTGGAAGTCTCTACAATTACTTTGAATTCCAAAAATTAATCTATCTGGAATACCGTATCTGAGAAGCCTAAGAGTCTGTTTAAATTTTAAAAGCGGATACGTAGTTCATAAAAGGGAAGTAATTGTGGGCGAATTTTGGAAATACTGTAGAACAAACCGGGGTACACTGAGGCTTGGTTGCGCCGATATCCCCTTATTTAAACCTCTAATTTTTCCAGTCACCGTTAAAAATAGCGCTTTCGTAAAATGTTAGACATTACTCCCCCTTTTCCTTCTTATATTTGGACTTTCTCAATTATGCTAAATAAAAATGACACAAATTAGAAAAGGTACTTTCATCAAAAAGGTAAAAGATATAGGTGTAGGGACCGCCCTTGCTATTTCTTTATTCTCAGGAACTTACTTGACTTCCTGTAATAGCAATAATGACGAGGCGGATTATAGTTACGAGGAAACGACCTATACTAAAGGTATACGTTCACATATTAAAGAAATAAAACCTGGTGAATTTAAAATTACGGATGAAGAATCAGTAGATGCCGACAAATCCGTTGCGATTGTAACTTATCTGGACGGCCATACAGATTCACTTTCTACCACCGCTGCAAAGGCACTTATTGATGAAGAAATAAAAACCCAGCAGTCTGGTGGATACCACCAAAGTGGATTGTCGAGTATGTTGCTGTATGGTGGCTTGGGTTACATGTTGGGTAGCCGTTCCGGTAATGGCTATATCAATAATTACCGTCAAAATGATCAAAGATCTCAAAGTGTCTATGCCAATAGCGCGGTTCAAAATCGCTCAAACGAAGCGGTAGGTGCTGTCAATGGATCACGGGTAACTCGGACGGTAAGTTCAAGACCAGCAGGAGGTCGCAGTGGGTTTTTTGGTCGTTCGGCTGGTAGAAGTGGTGGATGAGCCACCAAATATGGTCTATAGTAGGTGATTTCTAACCGCTCATCTGCATGAATGATTTTAATAATAATGACGCTTAGTTTCCTAAGCTTGAATAAAGATGATTCAACTAAAAATGATGTCGGCTAAGCCCGACCAAGCGCTAAAAAATGCTGGCTGGGATTGGATGCTAGGCGAAGACACGATTCCTTATCTGACCAATCAGGCAGTAAGTATTGACATCGCCACCACGGAGGCGTTTTAT
>CAXBLH010000255.1:0-7939 GCA_963976315.1 uncultured Dyadobacter sp. | reverse complement strand
ATAAACTAAATATCAAAATTACATAATACGTAAAAAAGAAAAGTTAGGGTTTAAAAATGCACTGGTCATCCTGAGCCTGTCGAAGGATTACTTGATTACGGCTTATTGCATATAGCTTATAGCTAAATAGGTTTTAGAGGTTAGGTAATAGGAGTTAAAAGGAAAAGATTAAAGCGGTTCGCCGTTGCCATTAAAAATGCACTGGTCATCCTGAGCCTGTCGAAGGATTACTTGCTTAAGGCTTATTGCATAAAGCTTATAGCTAAAGGGTATTAGGGTGTTAAAAGCCGAAGGTTAAAGCGCTTCGCCGATGCGATTAATTTACAGAAAGATTATAACATCAGTCTGTTAAATTCTTCTGCTTATTATGGAGCCGCCCACCAGCAACCCCAATCTTTTTCGATAATCAGTATAAAACCGCGCATAAGGAATATTGACAAGGTAAACCTGAAAATATAAATTTCTATATCAAGAAAGAATGGGCAAAAGTGATATAGCTCAAAAAATGGTTGATATAGGACAAATAAACGTATCACCTCCGGAGTTAACCGCTTTGGATATATTCCGGTTCAAAGTGAGCCACCACTCATTTGATTTTTCGACTGCTCCTTTATGCGGTACGCGCGAGGGGTTATTCCACGAAGCTTTTTAAATGTTCGGTTAAAATAAGAGATATTTGAAAATCCCGAGTCAAATGCCACCTGAGCTATACTCATATCATAATTATGCAAGAGCTTACAAGCATTTCCAACTCGTACTTCGTTTAAAAAATCCGTAAAAGTCCTGTTGGTTAAAGTTTTAAAATAACGACAAAACGAATGAACCTGTAAATCTACGACCGAAGCAGCCCCTTCCAATGTGATTTCAGTTCTAAAATTATGATGTATATATTCCATCAATTTAGACACCCTTCCCTGCGGCCTGACCGAAAAAGAATCTATCAAGGAGGGCTCATTAAGATAAACAATATCCTGTTCGTCATCCACTAGCAAACTCAGAATTTGCAAAAAGTTACTTATTAAGGCAACACCATTTTGGTGGGTCATATCTTTCAGAAGGTTTGTAATCAATTCCTTTTTGGGACCATCGACTCTAATACCTCTTTCCGACTCCTTAAAAAACCGCTCTAACGGAGAAACATCCTCCAAAACTCCTAAAATCTCCACCAATGCCACGGGATTAATATACAAAGCAATGGATCGGGAAAGCGCAGAATCGGTGAGCTCAGAATTATTACTGTACCATACATGCGGTAAGTTGGAACCAATAAATGTAAGATCCCCCACCTCAAATTTCTCAGAAGAATCCCCAATCACCCTCGTACCACTTCCAGAAGCTACATATACCAACTGGCACTCATGGTGAAAGTGAAAATCTGTATCAAATCTAGATCTTATAGTCTCCTTAACACTAAACGGCTTCTTGGAAGTGGAGAAGTCTGGCAAAAGTGTATACGTTGCTTTCATCGTTATGTCTTTAAATAAATTTCCCAGTAGTAAATCAGTACCTTGTAATAACAAAATAGTTACCCCACCACTATATTACTACACCTCATAATAATCAATATGCAAATATAGTGTTATTTTCTATCAATAGATTATTGTATATATTATATATTTTCATCTAATTTTGTATAAAATTGGAATAATAGACGGGAGTACATAAAATAAAGAAGCAACAACAGAAAAAATATAATACCATATTGACATAATTTACTATAATGAAAATTCATAACATCCAAGTTTTAGACAGACGATTTCCACTGAAAGATGGAGCCGGATCCGATGCCACCCATACATCTCCTCAATATGCCTACGCAGTTTGTAAACTCAAAACCGGCACTCCCATGGAGGGAGTCGGCTTGGCATTTACACTAGGATCTGGCAACGAGCTGGTTTGTCAAGCCATTGAGTTCTTATCTACTTTTGTAGTAGGTAGAGAAATAGAAGAGTTAATGGCCGACTTCGGTAACACCTACCGGAAAATGGTTGACGCTCCCTCCTTCCGCTGGCTTGGACCTCATAAAGGAGTGGTTCATCTGGCTCTTGCAGCCGTTGTCAATGGCTGTTATGATCTTTGGGCTAAATCTCGTCAGGTTCCTCTTTGGCAACTACTTTTAGACCTAACTCCAGAACAGCTAGTAAACACCTTGGACTTAAGCTATCTGGAAGAAGTCCTGAGCAGAGAACAAGCCATTGGAATATTGACTGAAAATAACGCAACACGTAATTTACGTAGTGCTGTGCTATCAACAGGCTATCGTGGATATGATACTTCGGTAGGATGGTTCAATTTTTCGGATGAAAAAATTGTAGAAAACACAAAAAAGGCGATTGAAAAAGGATTTACTGCCCTGAAATTAAAGGTGGGATCAGAAGACCCTCTTCGCGACGTTCGTCGTGCCAAACTAATACGCCAGGCAGCAGGTGATGAAGTTACAATTATGGTAGATGCCAACCAAAAGTGGAACCTACCACAAGCCTTGGATATTTGTCAGCGACTTGGAGAAGTAAATCCTTTTTGGATTGAAGAACCTACCCATCCCGACGACGTAATAGGACACCAGACCATTGCCAAGGCCATCGCTCCTTTAAAAGTAGCGACAGGGGAGCATATTCCTAATAAGATTATATTTAAAAATTTCTTACAGGCCAAAGCCATGGACTTTTGTCAAGTAGACGCGGTAAGGGTAGGTGGAATTTCGGAATTTCTAACCATTAGTTTACTTTCCAAGCAAATGGGAATACCCGTAGTACCACATGTAGGTGATATGGGTCAGATACACCAGCATTTAGTGCTGTTCAACCATATAGGAATGAATCATCAACATTTATTTCTGGAACATATTCCGCACCTTAGAGAGTACTTTGTAAATCCTGCTATCATCACTGACGCTTACTACCAAGTACCCCAGACACCTGGTAGCAGTAGCGATTTGCTCGATTAAAATTAAGCAAGATAATTCCACATTTTTTCATTTACGGATATGACAAATAGCCTAATTAACAAATCTATTTTTATAACCGGAGGAGCCTCCGGAATTGGCAAAGAATGTGTAAAAGCATATCTCAACGCCGGCGGCCAGATAATGGTAATGGATCGTGACGCTGCGGCACTTGCAGACTTACAAGCAGAATTCCCCCATGCTTCTCTGTCCACTGTGAGTGGAAATGTATTATCTAAATCAGACATAGAAGCTGCTCTACAAAAAACCATAGCGACTTTTGGAAAACTAGACGTAATCCATAATAATGCAGGAATAGCGAGCCCTTCAAAGCCTTTGGATCAAACCTCTGAGGAAGAATGGGATGCTTTGTTTTCCGTAAACCTCAAAAGTGTTTACTGGACAACCCACTTCGGTATCGAGGCATTGAAACAAACCAAAGGCTGTATTTTAAATACCAGTAGTATGGTTGGAGAAATAGGACAGGAAAACCACGCAGCATACGTAGCTACAAAGGGGGGTATGAGCGCACTCACCAAAGCAATGGCTCTGGATTATGCCCCTTTTGGAATTCGGGTAAACGCCGTTTGCCCGGCAGGAACCTGGACTCCCATGCTAAGAAAATGGGCCTCAGAACAGCCTGATCCTGCGGTCATAGAAAACTATCTGGATGCTATTCACCCATTAGGCTACTGCCCAGAAGGTGATGTAATTGCCGATGTGGCCGTTTTTCTGGTCTCCAATGCAGCCCGATTTGTAACAGGCTGTATCATGCCCGTGAGCGGAGGAGCAGAGCTGGGTTACCGTAGGTAGTCCAAATAACAAAAAGCTTTAACATTTAATTTTTCAAAAAAACACATGAAAAACCGCAACAATGTCGTAGTGCCTTTACTGGTAGTGATGAGCTTAATGTTTATTTGGAACCTGAGCCGAAATATCAACGACGTGCTAATCCCCCACCTAAAAAGGGCTTGCCAACTCACTGATTTTCAATCATCTTTGGTTCAATCAGCATTTTTTGGAGGGTATTTTCTTTTGGCTATCCCCGTGGGTATCTTTATTCGTAAATTTGGCTATAAAGCTGGAATGGTAACAGGCTTGTTAACCGCTGCCGTAGGTGCATTTTTATTTTTCCCCGCGGCCGATCTACGATACTATCCTCTTTTTCTAACCGCCTTGTTTATCATGGCTGCCGGCTTTACATTTTTGGAAGTGACCGCCACCCCTTATATCACCGTTTTAGGAGACCCAGATAAAGCATCTAGTCGTCTTAGCCTTGCATCTGCCGTTGGCTCTGTTGGGGCCGCAATTGGTCCATTTATTGGTAGTAAGTTTTTATTGCATGCCGAAGAAACATCCCCTGAGGTAGTTGCCGGTTTCAGCCCAACAGCCCTTTTACAATACCTTAATTTAGAAGCTCAGCTCGTAAAAATCCCCTATCTAAGTCTGGGAGCACTCTTTGTAACGATTGGTGTTCTTTTGTACTTTGTAAAACTACCAGTTATCCAGGAAGAAGGAGATGGTAGCGGCAGCTTGAGATCTATTTTCAAATTCAGACATACCATTCTGGGAGCATTGGGTGTTTTCTGCTATTTAGGAGCGGAAGTGGGGGTGGTAAGTTTTTTAATTCGTTACGCCAAAACTTCTGATATAGAAGGATTAACGGAACAAAAAGCAGCACTTTTCATCACCCTATATATGGCATTTGTACTCGTTGGGAGGCTTGCAGGTGCCTATGGCCTTCGTAGCATTAACCCTCAAAAAATGTTAGCTATATGCTCCGCAATCGCAGTGGGTTTAATCATCGCATCGGTACTGAATACGGGTTATTTATCGCTCTATATGATTTCGGCGGTCGGGCTGTTTACTTCAGTGATGTACCCCATTTTATTCACTTTGAGTATCAAAAACTTAGGAGTTTATACAAAAACAGGCTCCTCGCTCATCATAATGAGCATCGTTGGAGGTGCCATTGTGCCACCATTGATGGGTCTAATTTCTGATAGTTATAATATCAAACTGGCATTTATCATACCAGTAATTTGCTACCTCTACTTGATTTATTACGCCAAACGAGGATCGAAAGTGGTTTTTAGAGGGTAGGTGTTAGTTATGCTAAAAAGCCCGCTCGCTTATAGCCCGTAGCTTAATACCTGGGCTAGTATTAAACAGTAATTGTTACACACTGCGCTTACGGCTTAATGCCTAAAGCCTTAATCCAAAACAATGAAAACAAAACTATTTACATTACTATTCATCCTTATTGGGATCAATGGATTTTCTCAAAATAGCTTATCCCAATCGGAAAGATTAAAATGGTGGCAAGACTCCAAAATGGGGCTTTTCATCCATTGGGGGCCTGTTTCTTTGATAGGAAAAGAAATCAGCTGGTCTAGAGTAGGACATGGCGTTGCCGAATACGATTCCTTGTATTTACGGTTCAATCCAGAAAAATTCGATGCAAAAGAATGGGTAGCACTCGCAAAAGCGTCGGGCATGAAGTACATAGTTCTTACTGCCAAACACCACGATGGTTTCTGTTTATTTGATACCAAAACTACTTCTTACAATATAATGTCCACTCCTTTTGGACGAGATATTTGCAAGGAGCTTGCAGACGCGGCGCATGCCGCCAATATGCCTATCTGTTGGTACTATTCAGTGGCCGACTGGAAAGACCCTGACTGCCGAAACCCAAAAACTAATGCAGTATATGCGGATAGAGCCCTAGAACAGGTTCGAGAACTATTGACCAACTATGGAAAAATAAGTTTGCTTTGGATTGATTACGAAGGCGACCCAAGTCCAATACAACCAAAACGCGTATTTGACTTAGCACGCAAGTTACAGCCTGAAATAATTATTAATAACCGTCTGGAGCCCTTTACTCCCGACGAGTCGCACAGCTATATTGGACAATACGCCGACTATGCCACTCCCGAAGGATTTGTAGCCGGTTACGGTGCTGTACCTTGGGAAACCTGTACCAATATGGGCCACCAATGGGCATGGAAATTTAATGACACCCCAAGAAGCCTGCGCGAATCACTGCATACGCTAATTAAGTGTGTGGGCGGGAACGGCAATTTACTATTCAATATTGGCCCCGATAGTACTGGTGTATTCCCACCCAACTTTGCCGAAAGAGCCCGAGAAATGGGAAGTTGGATAGAAAAAAACAAAGTTGCTATTTATAATACCAAAGGAGGTGCCTACACTCCAGCAGAAAAATATGTCAGTTCAAACCAAGGTAAAAACTTATACATTTTCTCGTTGGATGCTGCTTCCACCGAATTAGTATTGCCCTCTTTACCAGCCAAAATCAAAAAAGCGACCTTGCTCGATGGATCAGAACTAAAGTTTTCTCAAACTGATAACCAGGTAAAAATTATTTTCCCTTCAGATAAGTTAGACCCGATAGCCACAATCGCTGTACTTAGCCTTGATTCCGAAGTTTCCTCCTTGACCCCAATTATACCCACTTCAAGTACCCACTCATTAGCCTATGGCAAAACCGCCACGGCCTCGAGTTCAGTAGGACAATTTTACCATGACCCTGCCGCTGCTTTTGATGACAACCCCAATAGCAGTTGGAAGATCGGACGAAGAACTGATGTCGATTTCAATGCCTACTACGGTAAAAAGTTTCACTACTCCACCGAAGAAGCAATGGCTATGTACCCTGCAACTGGATGGTTAGGCATAAAGTTGGATCAACCTCAAAAAGTAGGATCCATTAAACTAAAAGAAGCCATCAAAAGAGATTCCCAAATCCAAAAATTTGAGGTTCAATATGAAAAAGATGGAAAATGGATCACCTTAGCAAAAGGCGACAGAATGGTCAATTGGGAACAAGACATTGTTCCAGTTACAGCACAAAACTTCCGCTTGGTAATCGAGAAATACCACGGTTACTTTGGAATATCAGAGTTTCAACTATTCCCTCCTGTTCGTTGATTCATCAATGAATATCTTAATTCTTTAAAATGAAAAAAGGCCGAAAATCGGCCTTTTTTCATTTTAAAGAATCCTTGTCTATTCCATCAATTCCGTTGAAATGATTGGAGATAATTTTGGCTTTGCTTTCTTTTTCATCGTAACATCGTACAAGTCTGTTCGACGATCCTTCATAACCTGAACAGAACCATGCTCATGAAGTTCGCGCAATTGCAATAAATCCACATCCACAATGACCATCATTTCCGTGTTGGGTGTAGTCTCCGACTTAATGGCATTGGTAGGAAACTGGAAATCGGATGGCGTAAATACTGCGGACTGTGCATAGTGAATATCCATGTTTTCGACTCCTGGCAAATTACCTACGCAACCAGAAATAGCCACATAGCATTCGTTTTCTATGGCCCGTGCCATGGCACAGTTACGAACCCGCATATAGCCGTTTTGAGTATCCGTCAAGAAAGGTACAAAGAGAATATCCATTCCTTGGTTACCTAATAAGCGGCTCAGTTCAGGAAATTCAACATCATAACAAATCACCAATCCAATTTTACCACAGTCGGTATCAAATACACGAACCTCATCACCACCAACCATTCCATAGTGACGTACTTCATTAGGAGTTATATGAATTTTTCGATATTCTTCGCTCGTCCCATCTCGGCGGTACAGGTAAGCAGCATTGTAAAGCAGCTCATCTTCCACCAAAGGCATACTCCCTCCTACTATATTCACATTATATGAAATAGCAAATTCCTGCATTTTCTTACGCACTTCCGTGGTAAAATCTGCCAGTTTACGCACCGCTTGTGGCTCCGGCATATCGTTAAACTGCGCCAGCAATGGCATATTAAAGAACTCTGGAAATAGTATAAAGTCGGATTTATAGGAACTTACAGTATCCACAAAAAACTCCACCTGATCGAAGAACTCCTCTACATTTTTAAAGAGCCTCATTTGCCATTGTACTACCCCTAAGCGAATGATGGAATCCGAAGGATTGGTACGTTTCTCGCCTGGCTGAAAATAAATGTTATT
>CAXBLH010000254.1:0-7969 GCA_963976315.1 uncultured Dyadobacter sp. | reverse complement strand
GTACGACGAACCGCCCTTCAAAATTTGCCTTGGTTCGCACAAAAAATAAGCTATAGACAATTCTATCATTAAAATTTAAACAGGCTCTTAAGGATCCAGATTTAAATATAGTGATTTTTTTTAATCACTATATGTTCCATATTATCTTCTGATTGAATGCTTTAAACGTGTTAAACAAACTCTTCGACACATTAGAAAGATATTTTCCTAGGATCAATCGCTTATTGACTATCGTCAATTAAAAAGATTGCGAGATGGTATAAGTTTGCATCAGTATTAAAACAAAATCTAAAGCTATGAATTGTAAAGTAATGATTTCAGTAATTTTTATGTTGTTGGCCTCCTATTCATTTGGTCAAAACAACGCACCAGCGGAAGACAACGTGAAATATAAGCATTCTATTGGGTCGTCTTTTTTTATGTTGGGAAACTTCCTTTCTGACTCTCCCGATTACTTTTTGCTTACTTACGGGAATAGAATCACTAAAAAGGATAGGATTTTTGTGGAGTTTAATACCTGGAAATACTTTGAACCATTAGGTACTTACGGAAAGTCGGAAGAGGTTTATCCTGGTTATGTAAGGGCTTTTGGGGTTGGAATCGGATACCAGCGTTTTCATTGGAAGGGACTATTCACAACGATTCAAGCAACTCCTTTTATAAAACAATACCACGACATTGACGAAAATAAAACTCAAAAAGGGTTTCAGTTATATCTTCAGTTGGCGGCAGGTTATCGTTTAGAGATTTTTAAAAAACGTTTTTACATAGAACCTGCCTACGTACTAAAATACTGGCCAGTTGATACGAATTATCCTTCTGATTTTGCAGTAATTGAAAAAGGAACCCCAAAATATATATTTGAACCGAGTCTGAATTTTGGGTTTAAATTCTAATCATTCATTGAAATCCTTTTTCGAATTCTACTTAGCGTTTCTGGTTTTATTCCAAGATAACTAGCCAATTGATATTGAGGAACTCTTTGAATTAAATCAGGCCGGTTTTCTAACAAGTTTAAGTAACGTTCTTTTGGAGAAGCATTTTTAAATATTGAAAATGCTTCTTGATTTCCTCCCATGATCTTTTCCATTTCTACACGGCACACGTCTCCAAATCGAGGAAACTTTTTATACAACGCATTTTCTTTTTCCGAGTTCATGATTGCTACCGTAGTATCCTCCGTACAAGAAAAATAATACTTGGAGGGCTTTTTATGTGCCATACTTTCAAAATTGACGGCAGATTGTAATTCAGTATAAAATTCACTGGTTACCTCTTCTCCATTTTGAAGGGAATATTCCCTAATACAGCCCTTGATTACCACAAAGGCATCTTTTGCAACTTCTCCTTCTTGCAGTAGAGCTGTTTCTTTTTTAAAGGTCTTAATAGGGAAAGCTTCCAAAATTCCTTCTTTTTCCTCAGGAGTTAAGTCAATAAAATTAGACATTAAATCTACTAGCGTATTTTCCATTAATTACGGTTATTTAGTATAGAGCGTTTTTATTCATTGTATGCCAAATCAAAAGCGTTGGTGGTCTTTTGTAAACTTATAAACCCGTAATAAAGAGGTTCTAAATGGTTTCTAGTGGGTTAAGTAGTTTTCGAAACTTTTTGAATCCAATAAATTTCCTTACTGTTTTACCTTGACGCAAATAATAACTGCGTACCGAACCGTTCTTTCTCCAACGCCGTCAGACAAATTTTTATAAAAATGCGCTTTAAAACAAGTAATTAGCGTATTTACATCATTCCGAACTCAAATACATAGTTACTGTTTATCTATCTTTAATGGTTGCAAAATAAACTGCAAGATGGGTGTACATTGCTTTTCTGAATTCTTCCTGCGTACCATACTTAAGTAATTTAAACAAGTCCTCGTGTGTCACCGGATTGAGAACCTCGACTTTATCTCCCTTGTCGTAAAATCCCGTAAAAACAAGTTCGAAAGTGGGCATTAATAAAGTCTGGAAACGATTGAAAGTATCATTTCCTGTCATTTCGTAGAGCTTTCCGTGAAATGCAATTTCTTCCTCTTTAGAGACGAGAGTGGGATGTTCTTGTTTTTTTACGATAGCTTCCAGTTCGTCCAGATCTTTTTCTGTTTTACGTGCGAACAAGAATTCAGAGATACCCATCTCAAGAATCAAACGAAGTTCAAATATATCTTTTAAGTTGTCGTGGCTAAGAAGGAAGGGGTTCAGCACCTTTTCCATTCCAGTCAATAAATCAGGCTGAGACATGACCATACCTCTCCTAGGTCTTGCTTCAATCATTCCAAGCATACGCAGCCTACTCAAGGCTTCTCTTACTACGTTGCGGCTGACATTGAGTTTTTGTGCCATTTCAAGCTCATTCGGCAATGCATCGCCAGGTTTGAACTCATTATCGGTAAAATATTCCCGGAGAATCTTCTCTACCCTGTCGGTCATAGACAGGCTTTCCATTGGTTCGAGTGTGTTAGATTTAGTTTCAGACATGGTTAATTTTTGGTACAAATGTAGCGCATGGTCTTCGTAAAAATTAAATATTGATTACATAATATGTTTTTTTATACAAATATTATGATAATTAAATACTATTATTACATTTGTCCTACAAATAAAATTTACTTTACCCAACCAGTGAAAGTCCATTTGGCCCTCAACCAAATTAGCCATCACTTTATTTGAACGATATTGTAACAAAAACAAGCTTAATAAAATGGAAATAGGGGGTCTTTGGCCAGCACTTCTCACTCCGGTTGATGAGGATGGTGCTCCACAATTTACAGAACTAGAAAAGTTAGTGCAGGTTTGCGTGGATCAGCAAGTAGACGGACTTTATATACTTGGGTCAACAGGGCAGGGGGTATTATTCAATGAAAAACAGCGGATTGCGGTGACGCAGAAAGTAATGGAAATCATAGGAAATAAGATGCCTGTTATCGCACAAGTGGGGTCATTGAATACGCGCGAGTCGGTGAGGTTAGCGCAGTCCGCTCAGGCCTCCGGCGTATACGGCATTTCAACGGTCGCACCCATTTACTATCAAGGCGGTGTAAATAATGCCTTGGCACATTACCGGGCGATTAGTACTTCAATAGACATTCCATTCTTTCCGTACCATGTTGGCAACCAAAGTATTTTTGGAGGCGATGCCCGGTATTATATCGATCAGATCCTTACCCTGCCCAATATTTCCGGAATGAAGTTGACGACACAAAATCTATACGAGATTAGTCTTATGCACATCCTAGCAGGTGAAGACCTGAAACTATTCAGTGGAGCAGATGAGCTTTTCTGTCAGGCGACGTTGTGTGGTACCGTGGGTGCCATAGGTAGTTTCTTTAATTTGTGGGGGAAAGAATGCAGCTATGTTCGGAAGGAATTTATAGCAGGAAATTTTGAGTTAGGCAATCGGTTTATGCTTACTTTTCAGGAGATTATCAATTTGGTGTTGCCTCATGTCTGGACGTTCTTGCAAAAAGCAATGCTTATGAAACATGGTGTTGAAATTGGTATTCCCAATCCTCCGTTAGGCCTTGGAAACACCCCTTGGCAAGAGGGTGATGTTCAGGAAATTCTAGACCGTATTTCAACCGTGGTAGGAAGTGTCAACCATTAATTAGTCAGCTTACTGTATGTCAAATATCGTACAATCCGTAAAGTTTGCCGTGTTTTTTATTGTATTTCTATATGCCGGTAAAACAACGGCTCAGGAACATATTAAGCCGGTCTTTAATGATCATAATGGTAAAATTACCGAGTCAGGAGCTTGGATCCCCACCAATACTGAAGAAATGAAGGGGCAAGTTCTGGGGCCTTTTGTCAGAAATAAAGAAGGGCATATCGTTGCGATTGATGGTGGACAAAGCTTGATTAGCCAGGACGAAGGCCAAACCTGGCAGAGATATGAGCTGTTTGATAAACCGGAAAAGTACCACATCTCCGGCGAACGTGCTTTGCTCACCATGCGTAGCGGGGTTATTGTTTTTGCATTTATGAATCTTGCTGAAAGAGCCAACTGGAACTGGGATCCCGAAATTTCAGATGCTCCAGAAGCCACGCTTCCTACTTATACCATGCGAAGTATGGATGGGGGGAAAACGTGGAAGGATATCCAAAAAAGGCATGATGAGCATACTGGAGCCATCCGGACAATGATAGAAACTAAAAAGGGTAACGTGATTTTTACCTCTATGATGATGCGTCATAACCCAGGACACCACACCGTTCTTACCTATACCTCTAAAGATGAAGGAAAAACCTGGAAGCGATCCAACGTTATTGATTTGGGTGGGATAGGCGATCACAGCGGTGTTACCGAATCGACTATTGTACAACTCAATGATGGCCGTATTTGGCAGCTGATGCGTACCAACTGGGGGACTTTCTGGGAGGCTATTTCCGATGATGAAGGAATTAGCTGGAAAGGAGTCAAGACCACGGGTGTCACGGCCAGTTCTGCTCCAGGACAATTAAAACGACTCGGCAGCGGGAGGTTGGTGTTGATTTGGAACCGCCGTTTCCCGGAGGGAAAGCATACCTATCCCTTCAGAGGGGGAGATAACCAATTCTCGGAAGTGGCAGCGAGCAATCATCGGGAAGAATTATCGATTGCTTTTTCTGACAATGATGGCAAAACATGGAGTAAACCAAAGGTGATTGCCAAATCGTATAAAATTCAGAACAGTGATACTACGAAAGCTTGGATAGCTTATCCCTACATTTTTGAGGCAAAGCCCGGGGAACTTTGGGTGACCACCATGCAGGGAGACTTGAGAATGAAGCTCAACGAAAAGGATTTTGTTAATTGAGCTTTGGAAATTGCCTACGTAAAACTACTTTCCCTCAAATGGATTTAAAATTAAATACGTTGCTCATGAAATTACCCCAAATCATCTTTTGTCTGTTGCTCGTGACTACGCTTCCCGCCCTCGCTCAGTACGAGAAAGAAGTCGTCCTGGATATTAGGGCAGGAGAAAACAATCCAAGGAATAGTGAAGGCGACTTTATCACGCTGAAGGATGGTCGGGTTTTGTTTGTTTATTCCAAATATACGGGTACCTCTTCCAGTGATTTTTCACCTGCAGATTTGGCCGGCCGTTTTTCCTCTGACAATGGAAAAACATGGACAGCAACGGACAAGATCATTGTAAAAAATGTAGGGAAAATGAATATCATGTCCGTATCCATGCTGCGTTTGAGCGATGATAGGATTGCGTTGTTCTATCTACGAAAGAACTCATTGGACGACTGCATTCCCATGATGCTGATTTCCTCTGATGAAGGAAACTCTTGGGGTGAACCCAGAACATGCATCACCGATCAGAAAGGATATTTCGTGGCCAACAACAGTCGGGTTAGGCAGTTGTCAGGTGGGCGGCTGCTCATTCCGGTTTCGATGCATAAAACCCCTGATACCAATTGGGATAATCGTGGAATTATCCGCTGTTATTACTCCGATGACCTTGGGGTTAGCTGGAAAACGGGCCAGGCTGTTCCCAATCCTGATAGCGTTATTACCCAAGAACCGGGTATTACCGAATTAAAGGACGGGCGAATTCTGATGAATATTAGGGCCAACCACGGTGTTCAATATTACGCTTACTCGAATGACAAGGGGATTTCATGGAGCGCAGTCCAACCTTCTGAAATTCCATCACCTATCTCCCCGGCAACGATTGCCCGCATCCCCTCGACCGGAGATTTGTTGCTGGTTTGGAACAATAACGGTGCCAAGGGAGAAGGTTATTTCAAAAGCAAACGTACGCCTCTTACTATGGCCGTTTCCAAAGATGAAGGCAAAACATGGCAGCATATCAAAAACCTGGAAGAAGATCCAGAAGGCACATTTTGTTACACCGCAATCCATTTTGTAAAAGACCATGTACTGTTGGGATACGGAGTAGGAGCCGGACTTTACCATTCACGTATTGTGCGGATTCCGTTGAAGAATCTCTATCGTTAAATTTTAATCTTTATGAAAAGTATTCTAAGAATTATTGGTATTCTGCTCCTTACTTTGCTAACTGGTCACCAGGTGTTTTCTCAAAAAAACAAGACCAAGTTAGTCGCGCTGGAACTGCCACCAGGAGAAAATAACCCACGCAATAGCGAAGGTGACTTTATCACGCTTAAAGACGGAACGATACGCTTTATTTACAGCCATTATACCGGTAAGTCGTCAAGTGACCATGCGCCTGCACACCTCGCAAGCCGATCCTCAAAAGATGGCGGCAAAACGTGGACGGACAGTGATGTGTTGGTCGTAGAAAGGGAAGGGGATATGAATGTAATGTCGGTGTCACTGCTGCGGTTGCAAAATGGCAATATCGCCCTGTTTTACCTGAAAAAGAATTCAGAAACCGATTGCATTCCGCTTATGCGGATATCCACAGACGAGGCAAAAACATGGAGTGTAGCAAAACCCTGTATAACAGATCGAAAAGGGTATTTTGTCCTAAATAATAATCGGGTAATTCAGTTAAAAAACGGTCGATTGCTCATGGCTGTGGCGGGGCACCGTTCGCTGGATGGAAAGTGGCAGGCAAAAGCGACTTTGTATAGCTACTTTTCTGATGACAACGGGGCGACGTGGAAATCAGGGCAGGCGGTTCCAAACAATTCGGACATTGTGACCCAGGAACCTGGGGTTGTAGAACTAAAAGATGGTCGTATCATGATGTTTATCCGCACGAACAGCGGCTTTCAGTACCTTTCTTATTCCAAAGACCAAGCAGAAACGTGGAGTCATATAGAACCTAGCACAATTTATTCACCTGTTTCACCGGCATCCATAGCAAGGGTTCCATCCACCGGTGATCTACTTTTGGTCTGGAATAACAATAAAGTAAAAGAAGAAGCTTGGCACGGGGGAGTGCGCACGCCGCTCACAATTGCCCTATCTAAAGACGAAGGCAAAACTTGGCAGCATATCAAAAATATCGAAAGTGATCCCAAAGGGTGGTATTGCTATACTGCGATCCATTTCACAAAAAAAGAAGTGCTACTAGGTTACTGTGCAGGAACTAACCAACTGGCAATGGTCAATATCACACGACTGAACAAAAAATGGCTATACAAATAAACAATCAACCGAAGAACGTCTCGCGGAGATGCTTTCTTCAAAAAACGGGATTGGCAGCAGCGCTTATCACTACTGGCACGGTTTCTGGTGGGGCCAGCGGAAGCATATTAAAAGGTGCCGAGGCAGATCTCGAAAAAATAAAGAATTTATTATCGGCCAAAGAACCTGCTGTCTGGCTGTTTACTGGCGACAGCATTACCCATGGCGCAAAGCATACGCATGGTTATCGTTCCTATCCTGAAATTTTTGGGGAACGATTGCGCTGGGAAATGAAACGCATGCGGGATATGATTATCAATACTGGAATCAGTGGGAATACGACCAATAGCATCCTAGATGACTATGAATAGCGTGTAGCACATTTTAAACCCTCCGTGGTTTCACTCATGATTGGAATAAATGATTGCTCCAAAAAAGAAATCCCAACGGACGTTTTTGATAAAAATCTGGTCCGCTTGCAAAAGCAGATTAGGCAGTCTGGAGCGGTTCCAATTTTTCATACACCCAACCTCATTATCAAAGACAAATCGGCGGCAAGGGCTGGAATTGAGGATTATGTAAAAGTAATGCGCCAAGTGGCTAGTGACCATCAGATTCTTTTGGTAGATAATTACGCTTACTGGCAGGAAACATTGGACCAATCAAACAACGTAGATGTATTTAAAGACTGGCTAAATGATCCCCTTCATCCCAATGGGATAGGGCATCAAGAAATAGCGCGACAGCTATTTAAATGTCTATCCATTTTTGACCCGAATGAACCTACCTGCGGCGGAGCATATTACGAAGGTGAACACTGATATAGGAGCGGGCTGTTTTTAGTACAGCAAGAAAGAAAGTTGGTCAGTGGTTTTAATAATGGTGATTCAATCACTTTCATAGATGGATTACAAAGAAATAG
>CAXBLH010000253.1:0-8044 GCA_963976315.1 uncultured Dyadobacter sp. | reverse complement strand
GCTGCAAGTGCTGCTGGATCTTTGAGGGCATCTAGTCCTTCCAATGTCCAAAGTGCATGAATAGCGGCTGTATTCAAACCAATTTCATCCACAGATCGGTCGTTTATCAAGGCGATTAAAGCAGGTACTACCTCCTTACTGCCACGTTCTACCAACATTCGCTGGGCATGGCGCCGCCATAGCAGGTTGGTGTTTTTTAAGGTAGCAACCAGTTCCTCCGGACGTGATTTGCTCAATGAAATTGGCTTGTAAGCGGGAGCACCTTTGTAGGCAATGCGGTACAAACGTCCATGGGTAAAATCTCGTAAATCGGTATCATAAGCATTACCACCCCCATTTTTAAATCCTTGGGGCGTAGGGTTATGCTGGATAATGTAACTATACCAGTCTGCAACCCAAACGGCACCATCTGGCCCCACTTCTGCAAAAACAGGCGACACCCATTCGTCGGCACCTGCCAATAAATTAAAGTCGAGTTGGTCTTCATAATCTGTTCCTTTTTTGACCATCTTATTACGATGAAGAATATGACCTGTGGGTTCAGAAACAAAGGCGACTTTGTTCCAATACTCCTTAGGATATGCCCGTGCGGTATAAAAATTATGACCTGCAGCGGCAGTAAATCCTCCAAAGACATCCACCTGACGTACTTTTTCGGTAATAGGCTGCATATCCTTATGCGTATCCGTACTACGGCTACCATTGTCTACCCAGCTTTTTCCAAAGTAGCGATTCGGGATGGCGCTATACCAGCCATGAGCGTTGTTAGCAGTTGAACCAAACAAATCGCCTGCTTCGTTAAAGCCTAATCCCCATGTATTATTAGAAGTTTTGGCCACGATTTCCATGTCCGAACCATCCGGTTTGAAACGAAAAAGTGCTTGTCCGAAATTTAGAGAATCACTCGTTCCGAACTTGCCTTTAAAGCCTGAGTAGCCTACTGAACCATACACCCAGTTGTCGAAGCCATAATGTAGGTTGGATGGCCCTGCATGGGTATCACCCGTTCCAAAACCACTAAACAATATCCGTTTTACATCCGCTTTATCATCCCCGTCGGTATCTTGCAAAAACATCATATGTGGTGCCTGTGATACCACAAGACCGCCGTTTGCAAAGGCCAGGCCCGTAGGGATGCTGAGCCCATCAGCAAATCGGGTAAATTTATCAGCCTTCCCATCGTTGTTGGTATCTTCACAAATCAGGATATAATCGCTACCACCGGTATCCTTTCTTTCGTTTGGATAGTCTTTGGTAATGAGTACAAAAAGTCGGCCGCGTTCATCCCATGTCATGGCGATTGGGTGCATTACGTCTGGTTCATGCGCAAAAGTTTCCAAAGTAAAATCAACGGGCACCTGAATATGCTTGACAGATTCCTCTGGTGAAAGGGGTAATTGCTGCAATTGCGGCCCAGCGCGTTGCTCATAATTAGGCAATTTCGCTGCACGGTATTGGAACGGCTCGGGTTTTAAGTTTTCCAAGGCTGTTCTGGCATCGTCGTTAACGGCCCACCGTATCCCCTTTTCTAATAGTGCTTGAAAGCCAGGGTTGGACCAAGTACGTTCATCATGCCCGTAGGCAGTGTAAAACACGCGGCCATTACCATGCGTACGCACCCAAGTATAAGGCTCTTTTTCTTGTCCTGGTTTGTCCTTTTCTTGGTCTTTTTGAATAATGCGTTCCGTAAGTACAATATTATCAGGCTCCAATTTGGTATGTAAATAGGTTTCGTCTACGGTTTTGAAAGGAGCAGCTCCGGCGATAGCAGGATGATCTGGTTTTGTCCAGACTGGCTGGATGGTATCAAAGGTATGTTTCCAAAATTGTCCGCCCATAAGTTTCACCACAGCATCGTTGTTACGGAAACAGTAGGATGCGCAATGTACTGGTACAAATCCCTTTCCACTGGCCACATAGTCTAGTAGGGCAGAGGCTTGATTAGGAGCAATTTCGTCCCAATTGGCATAGAGCATCAAGGCATCGTATTTTGCCAAGGTAGTTGGGTTCAAATCATTTAGATCGTCGGTATACGTAAAATTGTATCCTTTTGGGCCAAGCGCGGCCATTAACTGTGGCAGTCGTTCAGAAGGCTTGTGATGATGAATGGTATCCCCCATAAACAATATTTCCAGTCGCCGACCTTTGGTAGCTTCGGCAGTGGAATTGTTTTTTCCGCCCGCCTGATTGGAAGCCTGCTGTGTGGCACAACCTAGTAGGAAAATGCCGAGCAAGTAATATAAATGTTTAATTTTCATTGTGTTATATTAAAAGTAGGTAATCATATTTATTCAGAATTACTACTGATGGCAGCGCTTTCAGGCACTAACTGATACCTGCCGTAGGGGTTATACCGTGTGGAAGTCAGGAATTTGTACAATGGCACCACCTTGCAAAGCAGACTCATGAGCCAAAATGCCGACGCTAGTCCAGTTGGCAGACTGTACTGCATTTGGGAATGGTTCACGATCTTCCAGTAGTGCGCTAATAAACTCATGTGCCAAATGTGGGTGTGAGCCGCCATGTCCACCACCTTGTACGAAAGACAAATGTGCATTTTCATCCAAATTATAAACACCATGACCCGTGAAACTGCGGATTTCTTCTGGAAGGTAGTGTGCGTAATCCGGTGTTTTTACGGTTTGAGCAATCTCATGCTCCGGCTTTTTTGCCGTGTGAATTACAGGATCTTGCCCTTCTATAAGCGGCCATTCAAAAGATTTTTTGCTGCCATAAACTTCAAAACTCTCACGGTACTGTCGTGCGGTATCAAATAAGGAACGATACACTTGCGCCGACAAATCGCTGTCTTTAAACTTTATATGCGCCGACTCCACTGCAAAAGGGGAGTTATGGATTTTGGCCAAATCCTCACTAATAGTACCCGATCCAAAACAGGAAACATATTCTGCTTCTAACCTTAACAAGCCCGCTACCGGCCCAACACAGTGCGTGGCATAGTGCATTGGAGGGAGTCCTGGCCAGTAGTCTGGCCAACCTTCCATGTCTTGCTGGTGGCTTGCTTTCAGGTACTGGATTTTTCCCAGCTCTCCCTTTTCATATAGTTCTTTTACAAAAAGAAACTCCCGTGCGTAGACCACCGTTTCCATCATCATGTATTTTTTACCAGTTTCTTTGGTGGCTTTTACAATTTCAATACAGTCAGCTACACTAGTTGCCATAGGAACAGTACAGGCCACATGCTTTCCTGCACGCAACGCTTTTAATGTCTGTTCTGCATGGTTTGGTATGGGCGAATTTATATGCACTGCATCTACTTTTGGGTCTTTGAGTAGATCATCGTAGCTGGTATAACGTACCTCTATGCCATACTGGTCCCCGACTGTGTTTAACTTTGTAGAAGTCCTTTGACAAATGGCGTACATATTCGCATTGGGGTGCTTCTGATAAATAGGAATAAACTCGGCTCCGAAACCTAGTCCTACTATGGCGATATTGATTACGTTAGACATATTATAAAGATTATTAAGGTGGTTTTATACTATTTAATTGGTCTTCGCTGTCGATTTATAATTCTCGCAATGAAATATAAATCCTTCTACAAGTATAAAATATTTACCTGAAAACTTCCTCATAGTAATTAGCAAAAACTAACTGTATTTTGATCAAATGTGTAAAATATATCAATAATTAGATCAAAAAAAAGCAAAGATATGTTTTTATGTAGACCTAGTTCTATATAATAGTGAAGTATATTGTCAAATTGTTTTAATCGTGTAAACATAATATTTAAAGAAAGTTAACAATTAGTTGTAATAATGTAGAATATATTTATTTACTTTGTAGTATAATTAGTGATTTACTATAATTATAACTGATAAATAAAAATGAAAACATTATATCTTCTGTTGTGCAAATTGGCTATATTATCAATACGTGTATTTATTATACTAATTACAACATTGTCCGTCAGTGTTGCACAAAAAGATATACTAGAAAATGCAAAGTCATTTTCTAATGAAACAGGAGCAAAAACAACAATTGATAAAGCAACGAACTCAATAAGCTATATTCGATTTCCAGAAAATAGTCCATACTCTATTAAAGGATCTAGTTTTTCTGAAAAATCGGCAAACTTTCTACAAGAGCAGTCCTCCCTTTTTCCATTACGAGATGGCTTAGATGGAGTAAAAATCAAAAATCAAAACATAGATGACAACGGGCTTGAAAGTGTTACCATGCAACAAACCTATATGGGGGTTCCGGTATTCTCTGGCGAGACCAAATACCATTATAATCAAAAAGGACAGCTGCTTGCTATTAATGGTAACTTCATAAGTGATATTAAAGTAAATCCAACTCCTTCTATTTCAGCGGAACAAGCTGGTAAAATGGCCATAAAACTTTTAAGTAGCGGCAATTTTATGGAGCAAGCACATCCTATTCAGGTGAAGAAGTCAACTTTATATATTTTTCAAAAAGGATTGATTCAAGGTTACAATGGCTCTAAATATTTAGTTTACGAAGTCGAAATTGCTAATGATTGGGATATACGTGAATTTCTTTATATTGATGCTCACGACGGTACTTTGGTAGAGCAATTTACAGGTATGCATGGTATCGATAGAAGAATATATGAGTCTAGTACTAGCTCAAATAATTTAAAATGGGCGGAGGGTAACACGTTTCCAGGAGATTTAGATGATGCCAAAAAAAATGAAATTGAAACAACTGGACAAGTTTACAATTTCTTTAAAAACGTATTTGGCTATACTTCCTTTAACAACAAGGATGCTATCATGGTGGTAGTTGACAAAAATAGTAGTCTGGCCTGTCCCAATGCGAGTTGGAATGGAATTTCAACCAATTTTTGTGAAGGAACAGCTGCTGACGATGCCATTGCTCATGAGTGGGCACATGCTTACACTGAATATACTAGCGGCTTAATATACGCTTACCAGTCCGGGGCTTTGAATGAAGCTTATTCAGATATATGGGGTGAAACCATTGATATCCTCAATGGAACCATGGATGAAAATGAAAACAACGATATCAGAACGGGTTGTGGCTCCTCACAACGCTGGATTATTGGAGAAAAAGTAACCTCTATGGGAGGGGGAACTGGATTAAGAGATATGTGGGATCCCACTTGTAAAGGATTACCTGGTAAAATAACAGATAGCGAGTTTTACTGTGGAACCGGTGATAACGGGGGAGTACATCGCAATTCAGGGGTATTGAATCATGCATATGCATTGTTAGTCGATGGCGGAACCTACAACGGCCAAACTATTAATGGTATTGGACTAACAAAGGCGGCTCATATTTTTTGGAGAGCACAAACCGCTTACATGACTCCAACTACAGACTATATAGCGCAGGCTGATATTCTTGAATCAGCACTGGCAGACTTGATTGGGATGGAACTAAAAGGCCTATCCACTGCCAACGTGATTCCAGGTAATAGTGGTGAGATTATTACTAAGGCGGATGCTTTAGAACTAAAAAAGGTACTAATGGCAGTTGAAATGAGAACCGAAACAAATTGTACCGGAAGCGTTGCAATGCTCAAACCTGTTTCAGAGTTGTGCGTGGGTGGAAGTTCAGAAAATGCTATTTTCTTTGAAAATTTTGAATCGGGACTGGGCAACTGGACAGTGTCGAATAGCACTCCAAGTTCCTCGTGGATCAATAGAAATTGGGAAGTACGTGATTTCGGTCCTGGTGGTCGTAATAGTAAGGTGGCTTACGGAACTGATAATACGGGGGGGAATTGTAACTCAAGCTCTCAAAACGGAGTCATTATGTTAAAGAGTCCTGCAATTTCGATTCCTAACCATACATTTGGACCCTATATGTTGGCTTTTGATCATTACGTTTCTATTGAAAGTGGTTATGACGGGGGTAATGTGATGTATAAAATCGATAATGGAGCTTGGACTCTGATCCCTGCAAGTGCATTTACTGATAATCCCTATAACCGAGCTTATTTAATTAGTGCTGCAGCAGGTAACTCCAACCCCCTTGCAGGGCAAGGTGCATTTTCAGGTACTGACAGTGGAACACTGTCTGGAAGCTGGGGGCAAAGCAGGATTAATCTTACTTCGCTTGGGTTAACAGCTGGCCAATCTATTCAATTACAGTGGCAAGTGGGTACCGACGGGTGTTCGGGTTATGATGGTTGGTATATTGACGATGTACGCGTTTATACTTGCTCAACACCCTCTTTACAATTCGAGACTAGTGGTTTAGTGATCAATGAAGGGGAATCGTCGGGCTGTAACTCTTACACCGAAAAGACATTTAAATTCAAGATTAATAACCAACCGAGTCAGCCGGTAAATGTTACCTTAACTCAAAATGGTGGAAATGCCACTAGTGGCGAGAAGGGAGACTATATTATTTCTCCAACTCAATTCGAGCTTAACGGAGAACATCTTGAAGAAATCATCACGGTCCGTATATTTAACGACGGAATCGTTGAGTCGGAGGAGCAAATTGTACTGGGTTACTCCTTTACTAACAATTCCGGAGGAAATGCTTATGCCGCCTCTGAATTGCAAACAATGATTATCAAGCTAACAGATGATGATTTCACAACAGAGTCAACCGCTCATGCGCTGCTTACTTCCAACTTTTCTAACGGTTTACCCATTGGCTGGAAAAGTACAACTCAGGTACAAACAAATGGTAGCTGGACCATTAATGATAATTCTAGCTTAGAGCTAAGTCCCAATAATAAGCAGTTTATGATTGTCAATAGTGATCAAACCGCTTTGGGATACACCCCGATGGATGTATCGTTGGAATCTAGCCCCTTTAATGGTCTTTATATGAGCGCTATTAACTTGAGTTTTAAAGAATTTTTCAAGCCTTATATTGGAACTAACGATTTTGATGAGGTAGCCACCGTGGAAGTTTGGGACGGTCAAAATTGGCAAATACTATTAACACAAAATGAAGCTACGGGTACCTCTGGCTCTTGGTCGGCACCAAAGGTTCGTAACATTAGCATTCCAGTTCAATATGCCAATACTCAAATGAAAATACGCTTCCGTTACCAAGCTAATTTCGACTACTGGTGGGCAGTTGACGACATTTCCATCAATGGGCAATCCGTAGTGGGCATACAAGAGGAAAAGTCTAAAACGTCCTCGAAGCAAAACTTGGGTCCCAATCAAACGGTGTACTTCCGCGACCCAGAATCTGGAAATATAATTACAAAAATTACAAACCTATCTGACCACGATTATGGCTGTACGTCAGTTACTGTGGATCGTTCAGGCTCGGATGCTACCAGCTGGGTAAATAACAACATGATCAGCCAAAAGACAATACGCGTTTCTCCGGCCAACAATAATTTAAACGGCAAGTATGAAATATCGTTGTATTTTACCGATGCTGATCTCGGAAACTTTAAAGGTTCTAAAATAAAGGCTATAGGGAAAAGTCAGGATGGAATACCTAACTCAAACCAGTCGAATACCTCTTGGGCACCGTTATCACAAACGGCCACCATTAGTTCTGGTTGGGTATATACTGCAATTTTCGATACTGGATTCTCGGGGTTTGGTCTCTCAGATGCCACTTCAGCGGTACCACTTCCTGTAGTACTCACTAGCTTTACCGGCGAGAACACCCAAGAAGGTAACCAATTGAAATGGGGAACTACTTTTGAAGCCAACCATCACTTTTTCACTATTGAAAGATCCATTGATGGAAAAAGTTTTGAATCACTAGCTAATGTGAATGAAGCAATCGCTGCAACAGATAAAGGGGTGAAGTCTTATGAATATCTGGATCAAACTCCTAAAATGGGTACTAATTACTACCGGTTAAAACAAATTGATCTGGACGGTACTTTTGCCTATAGTAGAATGATCAGTATTAAATCGGAGTCCGACGATAAGCTGGTGGCTTTCCCAAATCCTACAACTGATAATATTACCTTTTCTTTACAAGAAGGATTAAAAAGCAACTTTAATGTTTCGATTTTTAATATGAATGGGCAGGTAGTCCAAACCGAAACAAATAGAGGTCAATACATCGATGCATTTACAACAGAGGTAAGATCGCTTCCTGT
>CAXBLH010000252.1:0-8128 GCA_963976315.1 uncultured Dyadobacter sp. | reverse complement strand
AAATTAACCAATAGTTTGTTTATGCTATTTTTTGGCTCTACCTGCGTTAAATTTTAAAGAGGTTGTCTCAAAAAATTAGCTATAAACAATTCTCCCATTAAAATTTAAACATGCTCTTAGATTTATTTGTTTTTAATATAGCCCGTATTTCGGATTGCGACGTATTGTTAAGTATAACTGAACATTAAATTTACATTAAATTAGCCCTGCTACCATGGCTCTTATTTGAACAAATTGTTAAATTTATTTTGTAACAATTTAGTTTTTAAAGTGTTATATTTGGTACTGCTGTCGTGGGGTATTATGAGACAATAGGATTTTTTAATTTTGCGTATTGAAATCTAACTACCTAAAGTTATGTTGAACAAAACATTTCTGTTAATATTTATCGCTTTATTAAACGTTACATATACTTTTAGTCAGGATCTGGCTTTAAATATAATTCCGACAGAGGACACCAAGTCCATTTCTTATTTAACTGCAACCACTATTGAGCCCGACTTTCTTTGGGAGTTTCCAGAACATTTCAAATCGTATGTGAGTGAAGTGGATTGCGGAACAGTAAACGATCCTTTTTTCGGTAATGAAGCGGCCTGTTTAGCAGCCATCGTTGATGAAAAATACTTTGAGAAAGAAACACCAGTTCCAGGGGATCCTAACCAAAGAACCATTCAATTGAAGCCTGATGTTTATAAAGCCATCAAGTCTATCAAAAAACATTATCAAAAATCAATTTCTACCGACCAGTTATCTGGGTCTCATTTGGCCGACTATCAGCATGTTTTGCAGGTAAGTTTGTCTATAGTCTATTTAGAGAACACCGCTGAATTTGAAAAAGCGCTACGGGCAGAAAAAAAGAATGCATCCAAACAGATTGATTTATTTAAAAAGGTAAAGCTTATTTAAGCCTTCTCCTTTTGTGAACTTTCCTTCACAGGATTATTTTTTTGCATTTACATGGTTCTGAGGAATACTCCTTGGGGCAGTTTATCTATACAATTTCTTACTTAACTAACAGAATCTATGAAAAGATTATTTACCTTACTTTGTTTCATGGTATGTTTGTCCTATTCGGATGGGTATGCCCAAAATCTTGTGAAAGGCAAGGTTACAGATGCGAAGGGATCCGCCCTTCCGGGAGTAAATATTTTATTGAAAAATACTACCACGGGTACCATCACGGATACCGACGGGCAGTATTCCTTAGAAACTCCTAAATCAGGAATATTAGTTTATTCTTTTATTGGTTTTGCAGCACAGGAAGTTCAAATCGAAGGTCGTAGCCAAATTGATATTTCTCTAAAAGAAGATCTACAAAATTTGGACGAAGTGGTTGTAACTGCTATTGGTATTAAACAACAGAAAAAGAAACTTGGGTATACTACACAAGAGGTTAATAGCCAAGCGCTTGAACAGGCTAAAACCATGAATGTGGGTAGTGCATTAGCAGGCCAAGTGGCGGGTTTGACGGTTACTAATCCAACGGGTATATTCCAGACTCCGCAATTTACACTTCGTGGAAAAACCCCGTTGATCGTATTAGATGGTATACCTGTTGAAACCGATTTTTATGATATTTCTGGTGAAGACATTGAAAATATAAACGTTTTGAAAGGGGGAGCAGCATCGGCACTCTACGGTTCAAGAGGTAAAAATGGTGCGATTCTGATCACTAGTAAGTTGGCCAAGAAAGAAGGGCTGGAAATTAACCTGACTACCAGCAACATGATGAGTGCCGGCTTTACAGTGTTTCCTAAAACCCAAACCCAATATGGTAGTGGTTCCAATGGTAAATATGAATTTTGGGATGGTGCCGATGGCGGTATCTCTGATGGTGATATGACTTGGGGACCAAAATTTGAGCCTGGTGTTAAAATTCCGCAATGGAATAGTCCCATCAGAAATAAGCAAACCGGTGAAACCATCGATTGGTGGGGAGATGTAAAAGGTACCGTATATGACGACCGTTCGCTGTATGAACGTGTGCCTACCGACTGGGTGCAGCATGATAATCTTAAGAATTTCCTAGAAACTGGTTTTGTTACTACCAACAACCTTTCATTAGCCTATAAAGGGGAGAAAGCCCAATTTTATGCCTCTGGTAAATATGCGCGTCAAAAAGGTCAAGTTCCAAACTCAGCGCTTACAACTGGTGGTATGAACTTCAATTCTTCGTTTGAGCTTACCAAAAATTTAAAATTAGATGCCTCTATCGCATACACTTCAGTAACGTCTCCCAATTACCCTCGCTATGGTTACGGGCCTAAAAACCATATGTACACCATATTGATTTGGATGAGTGATGATGTGAATGGAGAAGATTTGAAAAACCACCATTGGGTGCCTGGGCAAGAAGGATATCGCCAAGCTAATTATAACTACGCTTGGTATAATAACCCCTATTTTGCTGCCGAAGAGTTAACACAAGAGCACAAACGTAATGTCGTAGATGGGCAGGTAAAGTTAAACTGGCAGGTACTTCCCAACTTGATGTTACAAGGCCGTGCAAATGTGCGTGATAAGAAGCTTTTCGAAAATATGAGAAGTCCTAAAACGTATTTGAATTATGGTGACTCTAGAAATGGTGATTACAAACTTTGGAATTCGTCGCAGCAAAATGTAGATATGGACTTTTTAGCTTCCTACTCTCAAGCAATATCGTCCAACATTCAGTTGAGTGTTAATGCTGGTGCATCTAGCTTGTACAGAACGCAGCAACAGGAATACCAGTCTACGGATGGTTTGATCGTTCCTAATGTATTTAGTTTGAACAATACCCAAGGTCCTGTTCAGGCTTCCAATTATTTTCAAGAGAAATCGATACGAAGCGTTTATGGCTCGGCCAATATTGATTTATATGATGCTGTATTCTTGAATTTAACGGCAAGAAATGACTGGTCTTCGACTTTACCAGCTTCGAACAACTCGTATTTTTACCCTTCGGCATCCATCAGTACGCTGGTTTCTCAATACGTGAAGCTGCCCAAAGTGATCGATTTCTTAAAAGTTTATTCGTCTTGGGCACAAGTATCCAGCGATTTATCTCCATATAGTATTTACTCTGCTTATTCCAAGGATGTTACTTATGGAAGTACGCCATCTGTATACTATCCCGCTGGCTTAATTAATCCAAATATCAAGCCGGAGCAATCTACCTCTTTTGAAATTGGTATGTCGAGTGCATTTTTCAAAAATAGATTTGGACTCGATGTGACTTACTATAATATAGTGGATGAAAACCAAATTATTGACTTGGGTATTTCGGAGTCATCTGGTTTTAACTCCAGAAAAGTGAATGGTAATGTATACAAAACCAACGGTTTGGAGATTATCGGAAATCTTAAAGCCATTAGAACCAAAAACTTTGACTGGAATGTAGGAATGAACTGGAGTAGATATGTGCGCAAAATTACGGAAATCTATGGGGGACAAGCCAAGTTTGGTAACCTGAAAGTAGGCGACCGTGCTGATAGCCACTATGCTACCGTTTGGATGAAAAATGCAGCAGGTGAAGTAATCCTGGATGCGCGTGGGTTACCTACAAGAGATCCTTATCCAGCAAATTTGGGACACAGAGAACCTAATTGGAGATTTGGGTTGCAAAATAAGTTTAAGGTTCATGATTTTAATATTGCACTGGATGTTGATGGAGTTTCTGGTGGTATTATTCGTTCGCTTACTATTGAAAAAATGTGGTGGGGTGGTAAACATCCTAATTCTACCGAATTTAGAGATCAGGAATATGCTGCTGGGAAACCAGTATATGTACCACAAGGGGTAGTAGTTACTGGTGGTGAGTTCAGTAGGGATGTGGATGGTAGTATCATCAACGATAGCCGTACTTATGCACCCAATACTACTGCTGTTGACTGGCAAACTTGGAGCCAGCAATATCCGTACCGAGCTGCTGTAACGGAACAAGAAAACAAAAAATTTGCAAACATTTTTGATCGTTCATATATCAAATTGAGAAGAGTTTCGGTGGGTTATGACCTAACAAAAATTATTAAGTTTGGAAAAGCAGTGAAAGGGTTAGAAGCTACGGTTTATGGTTATAATTTGGCGATGTTGAAAAAAATGCCAATTCTTGATCCTGACTATGGTGATGACGACAACCTTCAAGATCCTTCCTCGCGTTTCGTAGGTTTTTCATTAAATCTGAAATTGTAACGACTGATCCAGTCTAATTTTTGAGACTTAATTTCTAAATATCATGAGAAAAATAAAATACCATATACTTGCCTTAGTGCTTATACTATCATCCTGTAAGGACTTAACAGAGATGAACGTGGATCCGAACCGACCCACAAGTGCTCACCCACAGCTTTTGCTGACCAAAATTCAGTGGAATGCCTTTCAAGAGTTTGGTGGAACAGGGCCACTTTATGCCCAAAAAATGTTGGTTCAAACGGATGGTGAAAGTTCGGGGCAATATTACAAATGGGATAGAGGTAGCTTTAACCCCTATTCTAAGTTAAGAGATGTAACGAAGATGATCGAAGAAGCCGAAAAAATAAATGATAATTCTTATGTGGCGTTAGGTAAATTTTTCAGAGCTTATTATTTCTATAACTTAGCCATTACTTTTGGTGATGTTCCTTACTCTCAAGCTTTGAGAGGAGAAGTGGATGCAATCTATACTCCTGCATCGTACGATCCCCAAAAGGCAGTTTTTGTAGGCCTTTTGAAGGAATTGACGGAAGCAAACGAGCTGCTAAAAACCCAGAATAAGATTATAGTGGGGGATATTATTTATAAGGGTAATATTCTGAAATGGAGAAAATTGATCAACTCGTTTCATTTGAAGGTATTGGTTTCTCTCTCTAAGAAGGAAGCGGACCCGGATCTGAAAATTAAATCAGAGTTTTCGCGAATCGCTGGGAGCGAACCGATCTTTGAAAGTTCCGCAGATGATGGTCAACTGGTGTTTTTGGACCAACAAGGAAACCGTTACCCTGAATTCAATTCAAGTGGATTTGGTTCTGGTATGTATATGGATTCTACCTTTATCCGTCGTTTGCAAGATCGTGAAGATCCAAGACTGTTTATTTACTGTACGCAAACCAAATTGGCCAGCGAAGCAGGAAAAGCACTTACCGATTTTTCGTCCTATGAAGGTGGGGACCCTGCTGTACCCTATGCTCAGGTTAATATCAAAGCAACTGCCGGAAAAACATCGAAGGTTAATGAGCGTTACTACAAAGATGCTACCACGGAGCCGCGAGTACTGTCCGGTTATTCCGAACTCCAATTTTGGTTGGCCGAAGGAGCCGTACGTGGCTGGATTTCTGGGAATGCAGAACAGTATTACAATGCGGGTGTAAAAGCTTCATTTAAGTTTTATGAAACCTATACCAAAGGAGTGATGCCTTCTTATGTTACTGCTGATAAAGCTGAAAGTTATCTCTTAAAGCCTCTGAATGACTTTAAAAAAGCGACTACTACCGAGGATAAAATTGCACGTATTGCGATGCAAAAATATTTGAGATCATACTTTCAATCTGGATGGGATTCCTATTTTAATACGCTAAGAACCGGCTATCCCGACTACCGTCGTCCGGCAGGTGTATCTTTGCCTTACCGTTGGATATATCCACAGGATGAGTATAATAATAATAGGGAGAATGTTTCTTCTGCTATTGAAACTCAATTCGGATCGGGCAAGGACTTAATAAGCAGCAAAACTTGGTGGCTACAATAATTCTTTAATTAATTTATATTTTAAGAGGCTGTTTAATTTTTAAACAGCCTCTTACTGGTCGCAGCAAATTGCTGCGGCCAGTTTTTTTATATTCCATTAACGATTCGCTTCGTACCTTTGTAGTAAATACAAATTATAGGAGACTATATCACGACTTGTTTAGTATAGTAATCGACTTTTGGCTGACGGATTCTTCCTGAAAACGATTTTATAGTTATTGCTAGCCAAGGAATGCCGACAGCTAAGTAATCGTACAAAATTATTCGTGATAAAGCCCGTTCAATATTGGAAATCATTTGAGATATTAACTTCTTGCAGAAAAAAACACCATGACAAATAACGATATACTAAAAAAGTTAAGAGTAGCACTTCATTTAAGGAACGACGAAATTATTCATATTTTGAGTTTGGTGGACTTTAAAGTTACTGCCAGTGAACTTGGTGCTTTGTTTAGAAAAGAAGGCCATGAAAAATATATGGCTTGTGGAGATCAGCTGCTTAGGAATTTCTTGAATGGCCTAATTATACATTTGCGTGGACCTATGGATAAAAAGGAAAGTGAGGGAGAGTAACAAATGTTAAGTTCAAATTTATTCTTTTTTGTTTAAAATATAATTCTTGTTAAAGTCTAAAAAATGATACTTCAGGTTGTAATCACCTTACTGTTGGTTTTTCTAAACGGCTTTTTTGTTGCAGCCGAATTTGCTATTGTTAAAATAAGGGCCTCGCAGTTGGAACAAAAAGTGCAGGATGGTAATAAGCTGGCCATTTTGTCAAAACATATTGTTTCTAATTTGGATGGTTATTTGGCCGCTACCCAGTTCGGTATCACTTTGGCTAGCTTAGGGTTAGGTTGGATAGGGGAACCTGTGGTCTCCAAACTGATACTAAATGGCATTACCCTAGTAGGTATTGAAATGGATCCTGAATTGGCCCATCAAATTGCGTTGCCTGTAGCCTTTGGTATTATCACGGTTTTACATATTGTTTTTGGTGAATTAGCGCCCAAATCAATTGCCATCCAAAGACCAGAGGCCACCACTTTATTCTTGTCTTATCCTTTACAAGGTTTTTACCTCATATTTAGACCCGTTGTTTGGTTGCTAAATGGGTTTGCGAACTTTATATTAAAGGCTTTTGGTATCACACCCACCCATGGTAGTGAGGTACACAGCAGCGATGAACTTAGGTATTTGGTGCAGCAACAACATGAAAGTGGCGTGATGGAAGCGGCCGATTATGATTTAATAAAAAATGCTTTCGATTTTTCAGAGCGCATAGTAAAGCAAGTAATGATCCCGCGGCCGCAGGTGTTTGGGGTGGACTTAAATGATTTTAATGAGCAAAAACTTGAAACCTTATTGCAAGAAGGGTATTCGAGGATGCCAGTATATGAGGATTCCCTGGACAATGTTGTTGGGGTTTTAAACCTGAAAGATTTATTACTTGCTATGCGTAAGCAAGTTGAAATTGATATCAAAAGTTTAATGCGTCCCATCATGATGGTTCCTGAAACGAAGTCGATCGGGGAGTTGCTTCGGGAATTTCAGATCAAGCGCCAACAAATGGCTGCTATTGTGGATGAATACGGCGGCGTGGATGGTATTGTGACCATGGAGGATATCTTGGAAGAACTGGTAGGTGAAATTCAAGATGAATATGACAATGAGTCGCCAATTATGAAGGCTGAAGGAGAAAATGAATTTTTGGTGATTGGGTCGGCTTCCATTGAAGATATTAATGAAAAACTACCTGTACCTATCGAAAACCTGAGCGAATACGAAACGTTGGCAGGGTATCTGATTTGGAAGTTTGGTAAGATACCAGCGGTAAACGAACGGATGCTGTCCGATGATTATGAATTTGTAATTCTAAAAAAACAGCGTAGTACTATTCAGTTGGTAAAGATTTCCTATTTGGGTTCTAATCAAGAATAAACTAAACGCGTTGAAATATAAAAAAAACAGCCATATCTTCCGTCAAAGGGGATATGGCTGTTTTTTTGAGGCGTGTTATTTCGTTTCCTCAAGCAGGCTAATCAGGAACTTCCTGAAAGGTGCCGCAAACTCTTTGCGTTTTAAGGCAAACTCAACCGTTGTTTTTAAATAATCTAATTTGTCTCCTATATCATGTCTTTTTCCTTCGATATGATGTGCATACACATTTTCTCTTTTCAAAAGAAGCAGCAAGGCATCAGTAAGTTGTATTTCATTGTTCTTACCCTTCGGAGTTTGATCAATTATCTGAAATATTTCTGGGGATAGAATATAACGTCCCGCGATGGCAAAATTGGAAGGAGCAAGCTCAATAGCAGGTTTTTCTACTAAGGTGGTTAGCTCCATGATAGTGTCACTTAGGGAGTTACCTCCAACAATACCATATCGGTTTACTTTATTTGCTGGTACTTCCTCTACCGCTATCACAGAC
>CAXBLH010000251.1:0-8136 GCA_963976315.1 uncultured Dyadobacter sp. | reverse complement strand
TATCCAAAATACCATCACTACCAAAGGTAAAAGCACAGCACGTTCGTTCAAAGTAAGATCCTGAAAGCCTTCTACCCATTTGGATTTGGGACCGAACATTGCTTTTTGGAATAACCGTAACATATAAACCGAACCTAGGATGATCGTGATTCCAGCAACTGCTCCAATCCAGCCATTAAATTGGAATACACTTGATAATAAGAGAAATTCACCAATAAAGCCATTTGTTAAAGGAAGCGCTACACTACCTAATAAAAGTACCATGAAATAAACACTCAAATGAGGTGCTGCTTGGCTTATTCCACCTAGTTGTTCTAAATACCTTGTTTTGGTACGGGCATAAATAATGTCAATTACAAAAAAGAGACCCACCACATTAATACCGTGCGCAAGCATTTGTATCATGGCACCTTGCAAGCCGTTAGCGGAAAGTGAAAACACGCCTGCTGCCATCAAACCTACGTGGGCAAAGGAAGAATAAGCGATCAGTCGCTTCATATCACTTTGCTGGATGGCGATGATAGAGCCATATATAATTCCAATTACGGAAAGTATAATGGCATATATCCCCCATGTGGAAAGTCCTTCGGGAGTAATGGGAAGTAGTAATCTTATGAGTCCATAAACCCCCATTTTTAGCATAATACCAGATAAAAGCATTGTTGCTGGGGTTGGGGATTCGGTATACGTATCTGGCTGCCAAGTATGGAAAGGGAATAACGGCATTTTGATGGCAAATGCAATAAAAAACGCCCAAAATACAAATCCTTGACTTTTAGCACTTAAATCTAGTCCGTACAATGCTGTAATTTCGGAGGAATGTTGGCCTGGTGTTTGATAGTAAAGGTAGATCAATGCCACCAACATAAATAAACTACCAAAAATGGTATAGATAAAAAACTTAATGGTGACCTTCAGTCGATGATCGCCACCCCAAACCGCCGCTAGAAAATAGATAGGAATAAGTGCTGCTTCGAAGAAAAGGTAAAATAGAAATGCATCGGTAGCTGTAAATACTCCTAATAATGCAGACTCCATAAATAAAATCAAGGCATAGAATACATGATTTTGCTTATAAGTATGTGAGAAAGCAGAAAGGATGATCAATGGAGTTAAGAAGGTGGTCAATAAAACCAATAGTAGACTTATACCATCAATTCCGCCCGCAAAAAGGATGGAGCCATTTGAAAGCCAGTTATACCGGAATGAAAATTGGGTCCCAGAGGATGGATCAAATTGTAGCCAGATATAAACGGCCACTGCAAAAACAGCCAAAGCACCAGCTAGTGCAATTTGCTTGGCCATTCGCTCACCTGAAATTAAAGTGAGTATACCGGCAATGATTGGTAAGAGTATTATTAATAATGTAAGCATATTTATAAAAGAACGGTCAACAAGCAAGTGTGAACGATATATTAAATCAAAGTAAAAGCTTCCAGAACAATATAGCGACGATCCCCAGAACCATTGCAAAAACATAATCTCCTACGGAGCCAGTCTGTGTTCTTTTTTGCAGACTAGTGAGTAAATTAACAATTTTTACGGCTCCATTCACGATTAAATCAACCACAAATTCACCAAAACTAGACAATAAATTAGAGAGCAGTTTGATCGGTTTTACGAAAACGGCATCATAAAGCTCGTCTACATAATATTTGTTGTATACCAATTTTTGAACTCCTGACTTTTCGATTGATTCTGGTTCTGGAACAGCACCTTTGCTCACATACATGACATAAGCCACAATTGCCGCAAGGAGTGCTACACCCACCGAAACGGCCATTAGTACATATTCCGTAGCATGTGAAAGTGTTGTTGCTTCAAATGCTGCTGGATTTACCTGCTTGGATGCCGAAAATAAAGGCTCCATGAAGGCTGCTAATTGGTGAGATCCATGCAAAACTTCCGGAACACCAATGAATCCACCAAGCGCTGATAATACCGCAAGAATAATTAATGGAACGGTCATACTAGCAGGAGATTCGTGTAAATGACTCTCTTGTTCCTTGGTTCCTCTAAACTCCCCAAAGAAGGTAAGAAATAGTAATCGGAACATATAGAATGAGGTCATTAAGGAACCAATTACACCCAATACCCATAGTAGTTTATTATGTTCAAATACATGCGCTAAGATTTCATCCTTAGAGAAAAACCCTGCAAAAGGAGGAATTCCAGAAATGGCAATGGTAGCAATCAGGAAAGTAAGGAACGTAACGGGGAGTTTTTTTCTTAATCCACCCATGGAACGAATATCTTGTTCGTTGGACATGGCATGAATCACACTACCTGCACCTAAGAATAAAAGCGCTTTAAAGAATGCATGCGTTATTACATGGAACATAGAAGCAGAATAGGCCATTACACCCAATGCCATGAACATATATCCCAATTGACTCACCGTGGAGTAAGCAAGTACTTTCTTAATATCATTTTGTAAAAGACCAATGGATGCTGCGAATATGGCAGTAATTGCGCCAATAACGCCTACTATTTCTAGGCTATACGGTGCCAGCGAGTACAACACGTTGGAGCGAATAACCATATAAATCCCAGCCGTGACCATGGTTGCGGCGTGTATTAATGCCGAAACAGGCGTTGGTCCCGCCATGGCATCTGGTAGCCAAGTGTATAATGGAATTTGCGCCGACTTACCCATTGCACCCACGAAAAGTAGCAAGGTGATCGTAACCATAACTGGATCTCCTACTTGAAAAGCAGTGGCTTGTCTGAAAACATCGGAATATTCCACAGAGCCAAATGTGGCTATAATGGTGAAGATACCCAGCAAAAACCCTAAATCACCCACTCGGTTCATTATAAAGGCTTTGCGCGCAGCATTATTGTAATTTGTATTTTTATTCCAAAATCCGATGAGCAGGTAAGAACAAAGTCCAACACCTTCCCAGCCGATAAACATGATGACGTAGTTGGATCCAAGAACTAGTAGCAACATGAAGAATAAAAAAAGGTTTAGATAAGCAAAAAACTTACCAAAACCCTCATCATGATGCATATAACCCATGGAGTATATATGGATTAACGACCCTACTCCGGTAATAATTAGGAGCATTAAAAGCGAAAGAGATGTTTAAAGTGCCTACCGTTATCCAATCGAATAGCTGATAGACGGCAGGTTCGCTGCCAGATCCCAAAAAGGAGTTGAAAGCAAGTAATGAGAATACAAAACTTCCAATAGCAGCTGCAGTACCAAGCACCCCAGCAACAGATTTGGGTATTTTTTTAAAACCTAGTCCGTTAATTAGAAATCCAATTAGGGGCAGTAGGGGGATAAGAAGTATTAATAAGGATGCAGACATGTTTACGAATTATGCTAAAATACCTGTTGGTTCTATTTTTTAGGTGGAAGCTTTTTAAAACTTTACTAGTTGATAATGGGTCTTAAAAAGAAACTTACCATTTTAGTTTATTTAAGAAACTAATGTCGGTGTTCCGGGTATTTCGGTAAATCATTACGATAATCGCTAGCCCCACTGCTACTTCCGCAGCGGCAACTGCCATAATAAAAAATACGAAAACTTGTCCGGAAGGGTCAGAGCGATAAGATGAAAAAGCGATCAATAATAAATTGGCGGCATTTAACATCAGTTCTACTGACATAAAAATAATAATGGCATTTTTTCTAGTTAATACTCCAATTATTCCAATTACGAATAATAAAGTACTAAGAATCAAATAGCTCTGTAAAGGAATGCTTTGTATTACCTCTGGCACAATGGCCTCTTGGAGTGCTGGATTCGGGAACATATAAATTTACCTAATTGGAAATTTTGAATGTATGTTTTATAAATGTAATAAAGGACCGGTTTTTAGGCCATTAAATACCCCTTTAAAACTGAATGACAAAAATAGATATAAAATCGACTTAGAACCAAGTTAAAATCGTATTCAATCCTAACGTTGCGTCAAACTTCTTAATTTAATTTCTGTTAGCCGTCTCTTCGTGTCCAATGGAAATTCCGACTTCATGATCCAATCATAGAAAGAGGGTTCCTTTTTCAAGACATCGACCACTTTCTTTCCATTATGTTTTCCAAAATTAAAAACCTCTTCCCCTTTTTCGTTAAATACCATTCGGCCAGCGAAATCGATCAGCTTGGATGCGGTAAGTTCATGTAGGGCGGCTATGTCATTTTGGATTGGTTCAAATTCATTTCCATTCGCATCCTTCATTTTTACTCCCTCATATTTTTCGATTTGGCCTTGCAGCACTTCGAAAGTAGCAATAGTATCGGCCTCTGCACTATGTGCATCAATGAGTTCTTTTCCACAATAGTATTTGTAGGCAGCACCCAGGTTTCGGGGCTCCATCATGTGATAAATACGTTGGGCGTCCACGGCACGTCTATTTTTCATTTCAAAATCGACACCAACCCGTAAAAATTCTTCCACCAACATAGGGATATCAAAGCGGTTGGAATTGAAACCAGCCAAATCACAGCCTTCTAAAAAGCTTGCTAAGTTTTTAGCAATTCCTTTAAAAGTAGGCTCATCCTTTACATCTTCGTCGTAAATGCCATGTATTAAGCTACTTTCCAAAGGAATTGGCATTTCTGGATTGATCCTTCTGGTTCTCACCTCGGTAGAACCGTTTGGTAATGCCTTAACCACCGAAATTTCCACGATCCTATCTCGGACTATGTTTATGCCAGTCGTTTCCAGATCAAAAACAGCTAATGGTTTTTTAAGCTTTAGGGTATGCGTTAATTCACTCATAAGTTCAGTTTATGACGGCGAAGTTAAGGCATACCGTTAGATAGAGCAAATCAAGCGGTTGTTTATACACATTCCAAAATCTATAAATAGCATTTACTCCACCCATCCAAAAGATTTGGTGACGGCTTTTTTCCAACCAGCATATAGTTCGTCCCGCTTTGTTTCTGGCATTGCAGGGTTCCATGTATTTGCAATTGCCCAGTTTTTCGTCAACTCGGCTTTATTTTTCCAAAATCCTACGGCAAGTCCGGCAGCGTAAGCCGCTCCCAGTGCAGTGGTTTCTGCTATCTGGGGCGTAACTACTTGCTTGTTAAGTATATCTGATTGAAATTGCATCAAAAGCTGGTTGGCTACCATACCGCCATCTACTCGTAAGGATTTGAGCGCAATACCGGAATCTTGCTGCATAGCATGGACGACATCGGCTGTTTGATAGGCAGAGGCCTCTAGTACTGCACGGGCAATATGTCCTTTGTTCACATAACGGGTAAGTCCCGCAATAACGCCTCTGGCATCGTTGCGCCAGTAAGGAGCATAAAGTCCTGAAAAGGCAGGAACAAAGTAAGCGCCACCATTATCTTCGACAGTTAGTGCCAGAGTTTCGATATCACTGCTTTTTTCGATCATTCCCAAATTATCCCGTAACCATTGCACCAGAGCTCCTGTTACTGCCACGCTTCCCTCCAAGGCATATTGCACGGGTTCGCTCCCAAACTGATAAGCGATGGTAGTTAAAAGTCCATTTTCTGAGTTTTTTATTTCATTCCCGGTGTTCATTACCATAAAACATCCTGTACCATAGGTATTTTTGGCCATACCTGGTTCAAAGCAAGTTTGGCCTACCAATGCTGCATGCTGGTCGCCCAAATCTCCTGCCACTGGAACTCCTGGAAGTACTTCATTTTTTACGTGCCCATATACTTCACTACTACTTTTGATCTGGGGAAGCATAGAGGCCGGAATATTAAATTCTGCTAACATGGATTGATCCCAATCCAGAGTACGGAGGTTCATGAGTTGGGTTCGGCTGGCATTGCTTACATCTGTAACATGGATTCCTCCTTGAACTCCACCCGTTAAATTCCAAATCAAGAAGGTGTCGATATTACCAAAAATGGCTTCTCCTTTTTCTGCTGCAATTCTTAACCCTTCAACATTTTCTAGCAGCCATTTTAATTTTAGACTGCTGAAATAGGTGGATACAGGCAGGCCTGTTTTATCTCTAAAATCGTTGGTTCTGTTTGCTTTTTCATATTCAGTAACATACGCAGAGGTACGGGTGTCTTGCCATACCAAAGCATTGTAATAAGCTTTGCCTGTTTTTTTATTCCAAACAACGGTTGTTTCTCTTTGGTTGGTAATACCTATGGCAGCAATATCCGCAGCTGTTGCCGAAACATTGATTCGAGCAAGCGCCATTACCTCTAAGGTATTTTTCCAAATTTCGTCAGGATTGTGCTCCACCCAGCCCGGTTTTGGATATATCTGCCTGTGTTCTTTTTGTCCAACGGAAACAATAACTCCTTGATGATTGAATAGGATGCATCGGGTGCTGGTGGTGCCTTGGTCTATGGCTGCAACATATTTTGACATAATGGTATTTTGAGAGACAATTTTAGGAATTTTCCTTTAAGTAAGGGAAATTTATTGGTTAGGTCAAATTGTTTTTTTGCCACTCCTAATCTAAATCTGTTTTGGTTTGAAACTTTACGAGCTATTATATAGCAAAAGAGCTTATCCTAGTTCGGATAAGCTCTTTTGCTTTCAAATAAACTTCTTGACAAGCCAAATGATCAAATTTACCAGTGGATTGATGCATCTATGGAAACATTATAGTATTTCTGGCTCGCTTTCCTGATACACCACTTGCATCAAAGTTTGGCCCACGGCTTTTAGTGTTTTGGGATCAATATGTGACATATTATCCTCAGAGGTATGCCATTGGTCAAAAAAGGTATGTGATAAGTTATTCTGTTGGGTATGAATGATATCAATCATCGGAATCTTGGCATCCTTGTTTACGGGAAGATGGTCATCGGTAATGGCTGGGCCACGTTGGTCTATAAAGAAATTGCTATAACCCAGTTGACTTGCAGTATTCCACACGGTATTCACCACATCGCTGGCAAGCTGCATAGAATATCCTTCTTTTTGAAAAACGGCACCTTTTGCCCCAACCATATCCAGCAGGATACCGAAATAGGCTGTATAATTGGATTGATGTTTATTTTTTGCCCAATATTGTGAGCCTAAGCAAAATCCAGCATACTCATCGGTAGCTACCTCGGAATTACCCCAATCTTCTGCATCAAAGAAAATGATATCAATGCCAATTTCTGGTTTTTGAGCTTGAACCGATATAACACGTGCAATTTCAAGTAGAACACCTACGCCACTAGCACCATCGTTGGCTGCTGGTACTGCTTTAGTAGTTTTAACGGAATCTTGATCGGCAATTGGGCGAGAATCCCAGTGCGAAGCATATAATAATCTTTTGGCAGCATCAGGCCTATAGCTGCCAATAATATTCCGGGCATTTAGTTTTTTGCCATCGTAAGTTGTCGCAGTAAATTTTTGTTCTGTAACGTTAAAGCCATATTTTTTCAAAGTCTCTACCAGATAGTCTCCACACTTTTCATGGGCAGAAGTATTTGGAACACGAGGTCCGAAGTCAACTTGTTTCTGAACAAAGTAAAATGCTGAATCAGCATTAAAATCAGGGGATTTTACAAGAATCTTTTCAGCCGTTTCAGTAGTTTTTTCCGTATTGCTTTGGCAACAATAGCTGGCTGCTGCAACAGCTAGTAGTAGGGTTAACCTTGCCAAGGTGTTTCGTTTAGAATGAAATTTCATCGCCTATTTGAATGTTATGTTTTTCTGTAAATCCTGTGTTTACTTCTATTACGTATTGGGCATCCCCATAGGATGGGATAACCTCTTCGGAATATGGATTGGTATTTTTTGTTATGGAAATAATCTTCTTTTCGGCATCTACATAAATGATGTCAAGAGGAATGATTGTATTTTTCATCCAAAAGTTTTGTGGAGTCTCTTTCTCAAATATAAAAAGCATACCCGTGGTATCGGGCAGATAGGATCGAAACATGAGTCCTTTGTTTCGCTCTTCTTCATTTTCAGCGATTTCAATATCTATTTTTTTTGCTTTAATGCCATTTTTTAGAAAAAAAAGTTCTCCTTCTTTAGCAAATGAAACGGTGGAAGAAGAATTGGTTCCCGAAATTTTATTCCCTAGAAAACCAGGCGCAATGTACAATGCTCCGAGGTAGGCCAAGCCGCCCATCATAAAAGCAACCAATAATATTTTGGCAAAAAGTGAAGTTCTATTTTTCATTGAGAGAGGTCTCGGTCAGCTAAAAGGGTTGGGCTAATATAAATTTCAAG
>CAXBLH010000250.1:0-8191 GCA_963976315.1 uncultured Dyadobacter sp. | reverse complement strand
TTCTATCCCCTTAGTAAGCCTTTCAAAATAAGCCACAAAATCGACCACTTCACCATCGCTTACACGCATTCTTTTCTCTTTGGTAGGTATATTTTCTGCCCTAATTAATTTAAATTTTGTGTTGATGTCGCCGGGCTTGTACAGTCTGGTCGCCGGGTCAAGCCAAATAGTAGGGCCGCCCGAATTTGGCATTTGTAAGTCGGGCATATTGCGAAAGGGACTACTTCCCGCAGACCTAGCTTGTGTAAATTGTAAATATACGATCGTGTATTTATCTGTTAACTCCACTTTTTTAATCTTAACATCATTCACCGATTGTTCTTCTACTTTTGGAGACTCTGTAATTTGTGCCGAAGAATGATGTAGCGTAGCAATTAACAACGACATTGCTAGCAAAATATGCTTCATTTTCATGGTAAAGGCTTTTTATTTTTTCAAACTCCCTATAAAACGCAAGTTGCTCGGGTATAGTTTGTTAAAAATTGTTAAAGCGAAACGACTAGTTATGATATATACTTTTCCCAAAAGCGACGATTATAGCGCTCCCAAGCATGACAGGCAAAAGGTAGTTTTTTATTATTTATTATAAATGAAGCTGCTGGACTTTTTTCAAAGGCAAATTGGAGTGCTTCACGCCATTTTGGGGTTTTTAAAAATAGTTTCATGGGTATTAATCGGGTAGCTTCCTGTGAAAAAAGCATATCCTCATTACCTAACCACTTGGGATAGAAAATATTATAAATTTTGAGGTATCGAATTACCGCAGAAACGCGTCGTAAAGATAGCCCACCATTCAGTACTACCCGATTATTAGTAAGTGCTTCGGTAAATTGCTCTGTATCCGTTGGACCTAAATCATTGAACACTTCCATGTGAAGAGAAGGGGCTCCAATGTAGTCGTATGGTTTTGCACACCAACTTAACAGCTCATCTCGAAAAACAAAAGCGTCGAGCTGGTAAATGAGTATAAATTCAAAATTTACAAAAGTTTGGTAAAATGGAATTGAGATGAGTAGTTGGTTATAGCTATCAATACCTGCAAAATAATGATCTGGAAAATCTCGAACACCTATTTCGGGAAACTGATTTAATATATTTTGAATATCAAGGCTTGCAGGTTTAATGATTATAATAGGGTGTTTTCCTAAAATTTGACAACATTGAGTAAGCGACAAATATTCGGCGGCTTGCAGAGTAGCTTGGTAAATAGGAATAATTACGGCAACAGGTGCCTTAGCAGTTTTGCTTTTCACAATGTTCAGGATTGGGTTATTCTAACAAATCTCCAATGGCAGGAATCCACCAATCGTTACTACTAAATTTATAATTGCCCTTCACTACTTGGTTAAAAATAGGAGTCAGTCGTAAAAAACGATTATCAGGTAAAGTCGACCTTCTTTGAAAATGTTGTTTTGCCAGATAAAGCTTAATGAGTTTTTCTCTTGGGACAAAAGGAGTAGCACGTAATAAAAGATATAATTGATTTAGCTTTTCGGCTTTTTCTTCCAGAGGTAATAGCTTTTCTGTTCGAGTGCGAGAAATCCTTTCACTCAAACTAACGTATTCAACCTTACTACCAAAGCCCACCTGCTGGTGCGAATGAATGCGATAACTAATCAAATTTTGGGCTATAAAGCCAATTTTGCACTCCAAACTCAGCGCCATTGCAATCCAGGCATCATGAATAAGGTCAGGAACATGGGTAGGAAAAGGCGATAGTCGCTCCAAGCAGGCTTTCCTTAAAGCCAGAGTTGCCCCTGTAACTACAAAACCGTTGAACAAAATCTCATGCGATCTCCCTTCATTCCACTGCTTTTGTAGCTTTTCGTTGAATTCAATTTCCTGCCAAATCGTATGGCCAATTGGTTCCGAATCATCATTGATCATCAAGCCATTGGAGAACACAGCATCCATTTCCGGATGTTCCTTTAAATATTGCAACTGCATTTCGACCTTATCCGCTCGCCAAATATCATCTTGATCCGTCAGAAAAATAATTTCTCCGGCACAGAGCCCCATGCATTTTTCAAAATTTTTGGTTGAACCAAGATTTACTTCATTTTGATAAATGTGTACCTTAAACGGAGCCACTTTGGCAAATGCATGTAAGAGGTCAATAGTGGCATCTTTGGAACCGTCGTCACAAATCACCAATTCATCCACCCGAATTGTTTGCTTTACAATGCTTTCAAGCTGCTGTGGCAAAAAATTTTCACCACTGTAAGTACACATCGCTACTGAAATCATCTCCTCAAGATAATATTGATATACTGTAAAAATCGCAATTTAGGACGTATTATTAAGTTTTGGAAATAATAAATAAACACAGAATAGGTTTAGGGCAAAAAATTTGGACGTAGTAAACAGTTATAAATGGTTACATCATGAGGTTACTATTGGCAGCGCTCCAAAACTGCCATGGTCCGTTTTCAAAATCAAGTAACCTTTAAAGAACACACCTTATGATAGATTATATTTTTGTTAAATAGCCTGATTTTACGCCATTTTGAAGAAATGAACATTGGCAAAACTGTTTTTTTACCCGAATTTCGTATTTTCCTTTTTTAGAAAAAAAACTATCGAGTATGGCATTACCAGATTCTCTAAAAAAGGCAATTGTAAATATGCCCGTCAAGGAGAAAGACAAATTATTGTTACGACTAATCCAGAAGGAGCCTATTCTTGTGGAAAGGCTCCATTATGAACTCATTGAAGAGGAATCCACACTTGTGGAGAGAAGAGAGGAGCTAAGCACGAAAATCAAAAGAATGGCTGCTTATAAACAAGATACCCCCGGTTGGCTCATGATGGATTTGCGCTCATTGAGCGGTGATATCACGCACCATGTTAAAATTACAAAGGATAAAATAGCAGCATTAGAACAAAACCTTTTGATGATGGTGCATTTTATGCAAAACCATCAGGATATGTTAAGGACTTATTCAAGCCGTTCGGATACTTGTGCACTCTACCTTGCCAAGAAGGCAAACACCATTCTAAATGCATTTAATAAACTTGACGAGGATTACAGATTTGACTACCTGTCTGATATCAATGAAATGTTAAGACTGCTCCATAGCCTTTGCTCTAAAACCTATGCACGGCAGCTCGACATTCCCGAAGGGCTAGAAGGCTAATTACTTACGATGGATAAAAATGGAATACCAGATATGATAACAGGAACAAATGCTTTGTTGATAATTGATGCGCAATATGATTTTTGCGATCCCAAGGGTGCACTTTTTGTACCCGGTGCAGCAGATGATGTTACCAGAATGGCTGATTTTATATTATCAAACACCAAAAACATCGCTCAAATATTAGTGACACTGGACACCCATCTTGTCAAAGACATTGCACACCCTTTGTTTTGGGAAGATCCTACCGGGAGTATATTGGCTCCCTTTACCACCATTACCGCAGCAGCCGTTAAAAATAATCGCTGGGTACCCCGTTATGATCGCGACTATGTAATTGATTACCTAGAAAAGCTGGAAGCAAGTGGCGGATATCAACATATTATTTGGCCGGAGCATTGCCTAATTGGTACTTGTGGTGCTAGTCTGGACGAAAAAATTGCCAAAGCACTTGTCATCTGGACCCACACTTCAGGCAAAGAATACACGACTATTACCAAGGGTGTAAATCCACTTACCGAATTTTATGGAGTGTTTGAAGCAGAGGTACCAATACCTAACGATGCGGAAACCAGCCTCAATGTTGCCCTTTTGCAACAGCTTGCAGCTTTCGATAATTTAATAATAGCTGGAGAGGCACGTTCCCATTGCGTAGCCACCAGTATCAAACAAATTATAACGCACACACCCGAACTGATCGCTAAGTCCATCATCCTTACTGACTGTATGTCGGATGTTCCCAATTTTGGATACTTGGCCGATGATGTTATGGAGCAAGCCAGGCAGTTGGGAGCCCGTTTTATGAAATCTACTGAAATACGTTTATAGGTTATGAAGCAGTTCCTCAGGTGCCAAAAGTTAATATTCCTTGTATTTTTCTTTTCGTGGATGAGCTTTGGACTAGTACAATTTATATTTTCTCAAAACGAAATATTGTTAGGTATAAACACCCGGTGGAACCCTACTTTAGATTTGCTCATGCCAGTCATCACCTTACTAGGTGATGGCTTTTTTTGCTTTCTATTGGGCGTTATCGGATTGTTTTTATCCTACCGCTTGGGCGTAACTATCATTTTGAGTTTTGCACTTTCTGGGCTCTTTGTTCAGATCATTAAGCGCTTTATTTTTCCAAACGCCTATCGTCCCGCAAAAGTACTCTCCGATATTTTGGATACGCTCCATCAAGTACCCGGCATACCGCTACGTTTCCCTTCTGGTCATACTGCCTCCGCTTTTGCCCTATTTACCACCTTGGCGATGTATTCAAAAAACAAACGGGTTAAAATAGCCCTCATCCTAACTCCAACTTTGGTAGCATTTTCGAGAATGTACCTATTTGTTCACTTCCCAAAAGATGTTTGGGTAGGAGCCATCACAGGGGTAACATTTGCAGTCATGTGCCACTATTTATTAGAAACCTTTTGGCAAAAAGAGGGACGATTAAGTTTTAAAAATATTCTCCTAAAATAGATAAGCAAATCTGAGCTTTAAATTGAATTATGGTTATTACTGAGCAAACTCGTAAAATTATTTTAATTGTATATGTCTTGTTCGGTTTTTTATGGGGGCTCGGAAATGCACCGCTCTTCGACGAAGATGAAGCTTTTTTTGCCGAAGGTACCCGTGAAATGGTTCTGCGCAACGACTTTATCTCCTCCTATATCAATCAAGAACAGCGTTTCGATAAACCGCCACTTACCAACTGGTTACAATATTTGAGTGCCAAAGTATTTGGTTGGACCGAATTTGCGATGCGCCTACCTTCGGCTTTGGCCGCTATTTTATGGATGTTTTTCATATATGCTTTTACAAAAAGAAATCTAGGTGAGCGTCCTGCATTTTTCGCAACCATCGTGGCAGTTTCTTCCTTACAGCTTACCATTGTAGGAAAAGCAGCCTTAGCCGACTCGCTTCTAAATGCCTCCCTTGCTGGTGCCATCTTCTGTTTGTTTGAATGGATTAATGCTTCTAAAAAGGCATTCCTGTTCTATTTCTATGCGTTAACGGCCATAGGATTTCTTTCAAAAGGCCCCATTGCAGTACTAGTACCAGGTGCCACTTTCTTGATATATGTTTGTCGGTGGCAAAAATGGCCTGCAATTTTAAAGGTCTTAAATCCCTTAGGCATTGTGATATTTTTGACAATTGCCAGCCCTTGGTACCTTTTGGAATATCAAAAATCAGGCATGGACTTCATCAACGGATTTTTTCTCTCTCATAATGTAAACCGTTTCCAAACCGCCTTTGAAGGACACTATGGAGGCGTACTTTATTTTGTACCTGTTTTGCTTTTGGGCCTACTTCCTTTTACCGCAATTATACTCCGATCATTTTCAAAGCTCGCTTACTTCTGGCAGGACAAATGGTTTTCTTTCCTGCTCATCTGGTTTGTTTTCGTATTTGTTTTGTTCTCCTTATCGGGTACAAAGTTGCACCACTACATCATTTTTGGCCTTCTTTTTTTCTCTTAATTATTTTAACTACGACTCCTTTCGTAATAAGCTACTTTACACCCCTCATTAAGGACGACTATGCCTTGGACATTATCCGAGGGGCTAGCGAAGTATTTGACTGGAAGTATTTATCAAATATGCTCTTACTATTTGCTATTCTGACACTTACGTGGTTTTTCAAACACTGGAACCAAGAAATCCGAGTCGTATTAATCGGGTTTGTGACGCTCCTATTAGTCAACATTTTATGGATGCCTAGGCTGGGGATATTGTTACAGCAGCCCGTAAAAGAAGCCGCAATTTTCGCCAAAGAAAAAGAATTTACGAAGATCGTCGTACTAAACCATTACAATCCTAGTTTTCATTTTTACTCTGGCCTTTATGCTTCCGAAAGGCAGCCCGAGCCCGGTGATATTGTTTTTGGGCGGGCTGCAAGTTTGAGAAAATACAAAATTGCAAAGGAGTATTATAGTAAGTATGGCATTCTATTGGTAAAGCTAGAATCCGAGTAAACCAGAGATAATTTTTGAATCATGATTGCGCCTGAAACCGCCCCACTAGGAAAGCTAAACTAAAAACGCCAATTTTGGGTTATTACAGAATAAGGCTATTTCCTGAAAAGCCTCTTCAATATTGTAAAACCGTATGACGCTGACAAGCTTGACAAATGTTGCGGTATCTGATTTAGATGCCTATGATCCTCGTGAATTTATTATTATAAAAGGTGCGAAGGTTAATAATTTAAAAAACTTAGATGTTGTAATTCCCCGAAACAAATTAGTAGTGATTACTGGCCTATCCGGCTCAGGTAAAAGTTCACTGGCTTTTGATACGCTCTTTGCAGAAGGACAACGCATGTATGTAGAAAGCCTTAGCAGCTATGCGCGGCAGTTTTTGGGCAGAATGGAAAAGCCTGAGGTGGATTATATCAAAGGTATTTCTCCAGCTATTGCCATTGAACAAAAGGTAAATACCCGAAATCCACGATCCACAGTGGGTACTTCCACCGAAATATATGACTACCTAAAACTATTGTTTGCTAGAATCGGCCAGACCGTTTCGCCTATTTCTGGTGAAATCGTTAAAAAAGATTCCGTTACAGATGTTGTAAATTACATCCTAAATTTTGAAGAAGGAACTAGGGTTTCAATTATGACTCCCCTCCTGGTTCGAGAAGGGCGTACTTTGATAGATGAGCTGGGAATTTTACTTTCCAAAGGCTATAACCGCGTCATTAAAAATGGTGAAATACTTCAAATAGAAGACTTGCTAGAGCCAGAAGCAGTTATTTCAGAAAATGATTCACCCTATTTTATTTTGATAGATCGGGCAAGTGTCAAAAAAGAGGATGAAGATACGCAATACCGACTTTCTGACTCTATCCAAACCGCATTTTTCGAAGGCGAAGGCACTTGTATCGTACAAGAATATAAAGGAAAAAGTGCTACGTTTTCGGATAAATTCGAACTCGATGGTATTACTTTCGAAGAACCGTCGGTCAATTTGTTTAGCTTCAACAATCCCTATGGTGCCTGTAAACGATGTGAAGGATTTGGGAAAATATTGGGTATTGATCCTGAATTAATTATTCCTGACAAAAATCTCTCGGTTTATGAAGGGGCAATTGCACCGTGGCGTACCGAAAAAATGAGTGAGTGGTTAACGCCGTTGGTGAGGCACGCTGCCAAGTTCGATTTCCCAATTCACCGACCTTACAAAGACCTCACCGATGAGCAAAAACAATTGCTCTGGAATGGTAATGATTATTTTGGAGGCATATATACTTTCATTAAAGAGCTGGAAAGCCAAACACATAAAATTCAATATCGGGTCATGCTCTCGCGGTATAGGGGTCGAACAGATTGCCCCGAATGCCGTGGTTCTCGCTTGCGTATGGATGCATCTTATGTCAAAGTGGGTGCGGCATCCATTACCGATTTGGTACTAAAACCCATTGACGAAACGGTTGCCTTTTTTGATCATCTCCAATTATCGGAACACGACCAGCAAATCGCAAAAAGAGTTTTGACAGAAATCACTTCTCGGCTTCACTATATGAGTCGGGTGGGACTAGGGTACCTGACATTAAACCGATTAACCAGCAGCTTGTCTGGTGGAGAATTCCAAAGAATAAAATTAGCTACCTCTTTGGGGAGTGCTTTGGTAGGATCTATGTATATCCTCGATGAGCCTAGTATTGGGCTTCATCCGAGAGATACGAAACGGCTCGTAGGCGTGCTTGAGTCACTACGAGACCTAGGCAACACCGTAATTGTGGTGGAACATGAGGAAGAAGTAATGACCGCTGCGGATCAAATTATTGATATTGGTCCCGAAGCCGGTATTGGTGGGGGCGAGCTGGTTTTTCAAGGAAACTGGGATACTATTTCCAATTTGGATCTCCATAGTATAGACCAATCATCGGACTCAAAGAAAAGCCATACCATCGCATTTTTGCTGCATCATGACAATATAGAGGTTCCCTATTCTAGGCGTAAATCTTTACATCATATAGAAATAAAAGGTGCGCGGGAAAACAACCTCAAAGACATTGATGTAAAAATACCATTGAATACACTTACGGTGGTAACTGGTGTAAGT
>CAXBLH010000249.1:0-8199 GCA_963976315.1 uncultured Dyadobacter sp. | reverse complement strand
CACACCTCTTCCGGTTTTTTTGTTTATTGGCATCCACTTTGAATTTTATGAAAAACCTTCTGCTTTTACTTCTCGGATTAATTTGGAGTACGACCTCTGCTCAGGTATTAAGACAACGAACCACGATGCTTATGGGGGGAAAGTTTGACATCACGATAGTATCAAATGATTCCACCACTGCTGAAAAACATATCAACGAGGTAATAGGAGAAATAAGCCGGATTGAACATTTGATTTCGGACTGGATACCAGAAACGCAAATATCACAAGTGAATGCACATGCGGGTGTACGACCTATTAAAGTGGATCAGGAGGTATTTGAATTAGCCGAAAGGGCTATTGCGCTTTCGGTATTAACTCATGGGGCATTCGATATCAGTTTCGCGGCCATGGATCGGATTTGGAAGTTTGATGGCACCATGACGACCATGCCAACACCCTCATCTATCCAAAAAGCGGTAGCAAAGGTGGGGTACAAAAATATTGTTTTGGATAAAAAAAACAGTACCATTTTCTTGAAAAAGAAGGGTATGAAAATAGGGTTTGGGGCGCTGGGAGAGGGTTATGCTGCCGACAGATGTCGGGAAATGATGCTGGCGCAAGGCATAAAATCCGGTATCGTTAATGGATCAGGGGATATGAGTACTTGGGGTAAGCAACCCGACGGCACCGACTGGATGATTGGCATTAGAGACCCGCAACAAACCGACGAACTTTTTGCGATTGTCCCCATTGAAAAAGGGGCGGTGGTTACCTCTGGAAGTTATGAGAAATTTGTGGTTTTTAATGACAAACGCTATTCGCACATCATCAATCCTACCACCGGTTATCCCGCAACGGGACTCATGAGTGTTACCGTATTTGGCCCAAGTGCCGAACAAGCCAACGGTTTTAGTACTTCATTAATGGTATTAGGTCAAAAGGCAGGTTTGGCATTACTTAAAAAATACCCGGATTATAGTTGTATTATGATTACGGATAATGGAGATGTTATTACTTCGCATAATTTGGATATTGGCAAATATCGGTATCTGAGAGAGTAGGCTTGCGAGTGGTAGTGTGATGATATTTTCAAAGGTGGGGGATAGGTATAATGGCGGGCTATAAAACGTAGGTGTTTAAATACTTACAACTTTGTCCTACGTTGTGAACGAAATTTAACTGCACAAACTTTAAGAATCTACAATACCGGATAGGTTTTATAGGCATTATATCTGTATTGTTGACGTTTTTCTCATTAAAACCCATGCAGTCAAATATCCAACTAGTCCAAAAAAACGCTCATCAATATTACTCCCGAAATCCTAAAAGCCAGATTTAGGCTTTTTGTATAATTTTCTTTGTCCGCGAAGTTTGCTTTTAAAATAAGTGATAATCTCCGACCAATTATCCCATCAAAGATTCCAATAGTGCACCTAATGATAAGTGTCCAGATAATAGTAGCAAGATGATATCCCAAATAGCCTACTATTCCATAGACAAGAAAGGACAAGGGGGCAAATAAACATACTTGTAATTTAGCGTGCATGAGGAAATGGATCCCAATACATCAATCGTGGTGACTGCAAGAAGTCCGGAACCTAAAAGTGAAAGAAGTATTGAGAAATCCAAACTCATTATTCCTATTATTTAATTTAAGCCAACCCCCTTATTTACAGAACCAGTTACGTCTACTATTCCACCTAATTTTTCGATGAAATAAATACATCATCAATCAAATAATGCGATAGATTTTGTTTTTCATCTGCGCCCTTAAATGGTGGATGTTCCACCTCGTTAGGGGTTTGTCTGTTCGGTATGTCGCGATAAGCTCCAGTTCTGAATGAAATTCTTTCCACTGATTTCACGGCCATGACGGCCGGTAGGTTTTCAGCGATTACTTGGCCATCAATTGTGACTGAATAGCTTCCTATGCCGCTTGTATTATATTCAATTTTAAGGGAATACCATTTATCGGTATCAAACTTCATTAACGATTTGATTCTTGCTCCTTCGGCTGCTTTTATATAACCATCGGTATCAAATGATATTTGTACCGGTCTATTACCAAAACGATCCGTAATATCAATGTCAAATTGGGTTGTATCAGTAGCCATGACTTTTATTTTGAAACTTGCAGTAACCGTTTTCCCTTCCGCAAAAACTCGAATTGCACGGGAATAATCATAAGGATCCTGATCCTTCATTTCCAAGCATTGGTTGCCTTTATTTTCTTTTGTCAAACCTGCTTTGGCCCATTTAGGTGCATAAATGTTCCAGTCCGTAATGTTCCCCGCAATATCCATTTTTTCAAAATCATCGGTTACGTCTTCCTCTACTTTGTATTTAACTGGTGTTGGAATTCGGGTACCCACATATCTTCCTTATTCATGCTGTAAGTCATCCACATATCGGTACCCGGTGGGTTGCCATTACCGGGTGTAATACCACGCATATAACACGGGCCAAAATCTTTCCAGATTCCGTAAAATCTTCTTGTTGGTACTTCCCCTTGAACGAGCAGTAGGTTATCATAGACAATACCATCTTCACTGGTTATAATTGCCATCGGGAAACGGTATTCCGAATTGTCTATCGGGTTGTATGAAATAGCATATCTGCCATCTTCTGTTTGTTGTCCCCACATTTTACCTCCGGACATTACCAATGAATTTACCTTTGCCGGGTCTGAAAAAGTAGTGCCACCGTTATTTGAAATAGTAGCAAAAGCGTGTTTAAAAAGTCCTACAATCTTTCCATCTTTTCGCTTATACCAATTGAAAGCCTCTTCTGATTTATTGAATGTATAAAAACCATCAGCGCCATTATCCTCTTCAAACCATTGTAGTGTCATTAGTTTATCTTTCAAAAGAGATTCGCAAGCTGCCAAAAATCCTTTATCGGTAGACTTTTTATAGAAGGGATAAGTCGTGTTGGTTTCATTCCAGTTAGTTTCGCTATCATATCTTATAAAATAGATCGGACTCATGGTTCCATCTTTGTAAATCTCACGAACCACCCGTCCAATCCCATTTTTACGAAACGGATCTTCGGTGTGACCATAAAAAGCTAAAGTTAGTAAACGGCCATTTGGGGCAACATAAAAGCCCATGCGTTGGTGCATCATATAACCAGTTAAACCTTCTGGGATTTTAACACCTACTGGTGCTTGGTAAGGAGGAAAGATTACTTTAGGAAAACTCCATTCTTTTCCATCCTTGGAAGTAATCAACATGGTTTGTACAGGCGCTCTGTGTTCATCCTTTTCACCACTAATATATTGTTGGTAAAACTGACCATTCCAATAGGCTAAGTTAGATGCGTGGCTATATGTCCAGCCAAATCCGTCACTTAATTCAGGATAGGTCCGGTTTGCCCGAAAAGTTTGAATATTTTCGACCCCAATAGCATATCTTAGGCCAGCTTCATGCGTGAACGGGTCAATAGGAGTACCTCCTACATAGCGTATCGGCTCGTGAATACTACCTGTTTGGGCCATTGAAACCTGAATAGGTATGATCAACAGAATTAATAAACATGTTACGTTTTTAAGTATCGAAATAAAATCGAAACTTTTATGTATATAGCTTATTATCATGGGTTTGTATTAAAAAATGAATCGTTTTTAGTTCTCTTATTCTCGGAAGCGATATTAAAGAGTTTTTTCGTAATTACTACCCTTATTTATATTTGGATGTCTCGATTGCCGGAGCTGAGCCGATCCGGCTTGCGCGAATATAAATGCCACCATTACGCTTAAATGCCTCTGTAGCACCCACATTCCCCTCAACTACCCAGTATTTGATTTCGGCGATTCCCAGATTTTTCGGGTCGTTGATGTTATATACCGTTGCCTGCCATTCGTTGTTGCTGTCGGTTTGGTCCTTTCCGGCAATTTCCATGTCGAGTTGTTCGATGGAAAAACCATGCTTGCCCGTGACAGTGATGGCGTTGGTGCAACGTTGCGCACCTACACGACCAAAGCGTGAGGCGTGATGGGCAAAGACGAATTCGAGACCGTTGATGTTGGAGGCCAGGTTGATGTTGTCACCGTCTGTATGTTCATTTACCAAAATACCCGTATGGTATCCGGTCACCACTACGTTTCGTAAGATGGTGAATGCAGCATTGTTACACGCGGGTGTGATCAAGCCGCTGGTACCATGGCTGGGTTTTGAAGACTGAACGTTATAGACGCCCGTATTGATGAACACGTTCTCCATCTTGCACTGCAGAGCGTATTGCAAGTCGATACCGCCAATTCCTGGATCATCATAGGTTCGAACATCCAGATTCTTAATGATCACATGGACCGCTGAGAATTCTCCGTATAAGGAATTGGCACTGGAAGAAGGATTGGCGGAAATGACTGCTGCGCCGGTCTGAGACAGGCTCTTGACGATTGTACCGTTATTGAGCAATGGAAATGATCCAATCGTTCCAAATACAGGCGTGGGTTCGCTTTCACCTGTAACTTCCACAGTAATCCAACTCGGTAACGGTTTAGAAACCGCTGGAATCAATATTCTGCCGCGATACACTCCGTCCGGCAGATACATACGCCCACCTCCGGCTTCGACCACAGCCTTCAGGCAGGCCGTAAAAGCGTCCGTATTGTCCGTTTTATCGTCGCCGATCGCACCATAATCCAATACATTGAAGGTTCTTAAATAGGTAGTTTCCGTTTTTTCGTTCACACGATTGTTCTCTTGTTTGGGTAATTCCACCTTCTCGCTAAAAGCAGAAACTAGAATCAATACTGAGATAGCAGCTAATTTAATGCTCGTGAATTTTAGCATCTTTTTTATTCTAGGTCTTAGTATACGTATCATCTAATTGTTTGAAAGATTCTTATCTATTTTTTTCGGTATTGATCTGTATACAATCCCATTTTATCAAAGGGAATGGCTTTAAAGTCCGGGATTTTCTGGAATACTTCTGAATCCGGTTTTAGGTTGAAATTCTCGTTCTCATAATCCACAAAACCCGGGTCTTCATCTGTTCGATAATTATCAACATAGGCACATTGTGCATGTTCGCCACCTACCAAATGTAAAGGGTTCTCGGGGCCACCCACAATGAGATTTTGTGATAATACATTTCTTCTTGCCCGCATTCCTTCCCACTCTTTTCCTTCAACAATAGGATTTAGATAATTCATTAACCCAGGATATCTGTCGGAATACGGACTTTGATTTACTTTCACGTTTTCTAACAAACGTTTTCTTAAAAGTCCATTTTCGCCAAACATAGCCGGTCCTCCACCGCTATACCAGGTATAGTAATGAGCTGATATGACCGCCGTGTGCGAAATAGGCTCAATCACGATGTTATTTTTCATTTTCAAATCCCACCCGCTATTTGTAAACAGCATGCCATGCTTGGTATTCATTTTATAAAACACATTACCAAATATTTCCACATCCGTACTCGAATCATCGGCGTAAATCCCCATGTTCATTCTATTCGGATTCCCACAGTGATGAATGTAATTGTATCGAATAACATTTCCTCTATCACTAGGATCGCGACCAATATACCAAGGTGAAGTATCATCAGAATTTAATGTGACATGATGAATATTGTTGTACTCAAAAAGGTGCTCATTACCATGTACATATATACCTTGCCATTCAGAATTGAAAATTTCGCAATGTGAAATTCTATTCCCGCAGCCGTCAATATTAATTCCCGACCAAAGGAATTTATTACGCCGATTATAATCATGGACTTTGCAATTTTCTACATAATTATTTCCGGGTATCAGTTTACTTTTACTGCCGCCACTTAAATAAATTCCGCCACTGCCGGTATTGTATACATCACAACTCAAAATACCATGATTAGTCCCTGCCTTCCGATCCCAGTTTGTGTATTTATAAATATGACCTTGTAAACTCCCTACTGTTTTAGATACAGGCACGCCCTCATAGTCGTCGTGCGTTACAAATGGAAAAGTTTGCCTGGCCCCTTGTCCCATAAAAATCCCACTCGTGCCTACATTACGTACGGTACAACCGGCAATCAAATTATTAGAACCTCTTTCCATGTATACGCCTATTCCTCTACCCACTTCAATGGTTAGGTCTCGTAGGGTAACATAACTTACTCCCTCCAAAGAGATAATAGGGTCTTCTAAAATAGAAACCATTACGGTGCTATCATGCATATCCTGTGGAGGCCATAAATACAATATACCTGTTTTTTTATCCACATACCATTCCCCCGGACTATCCAGTTCATCCAAAATATTATAAGCCACATAGTGCCTAAAATCGGCCCCGCTGCCTACACCATACAGTGACGGCATGGCTAAATTTACCTGTTTCTTTTTAGTATCAATGGAAGCCACTAAAATGTTGTCGTCCGCATAACCGTACATAAATGACCCTTGAAACCATACGTCCTTTTGGCCAGCCCATTGGTCGTGTCGCGGGTCTGTATATTCGAATATGCCACCTCGGTTTGAATAGTCTTTATCCCGCGGAACAGATCCCTTATCTATTACCTTACCTATTTTTAGGTATCCTTCATTTGGATACCGGGCTAATGTCATTGCCTCGTTATTGAAAAAAACCTCAATAGGTGCAGTGGTTACGGGCATGGAATGGCCATATTGGGTTATTTGTCCATAATCATAAATACCTAGCTCTTTTAAATTCACCTGCCTTACACGTTGGGCGGCATTTTTAGAAAGTCTTTTCAGAATCGATTTATCTGTAACGCTTTTAAACATTTCGGATGGAATGCTTTTTCCACCCGTTATACTTGCTTTTTCTCCTGGCAATGAGCGCCATATGATAGGTGCGTCCGGTTCGCCGGAGTCAAGGTCATTGAGCGTAAAAGCCTTATCTTGATTGTATTGTCCTGCGCCAATCCAAACGGTGATTCCGGATTTAGCCAAGTCGTGGGTGGCATTGTACTGCCGGATTAAATCACGTGCTGCTTCTAGGGTAGCAACAGGTTTTTCCTTTGATCCAGTATGATTGTCATTCCCGTTGGGCGTTACATAGATGTCCTGAGTATAACCACACAGGGCTAAACAAAATGTACAAAAAAGCGTGAAGAGGGTATTGAATTTCATTTTTCGGCTTCGTAATAATTATTTTCTTCTATCAGAAGAGTTTCTTAGTAGGTATACAGCAATATATTTGTTTTGGGCCACAGGCCGGTTTGGCGTTACTCAAAAAAACTGCTTGAAAATTTATTCTGAATACGAATGGTGGAGCAATTATCACTTCCGACAATTTGGATATGGCTAGGTATTTTGGGAGACTAGGGGTGGGAGTGGTTTTGGCGAGAATTGATTATGTCGTTCCTTTTTAACGACGGTACTGAGTCTGAATTATTTTTATGCGGTCATTGGATTCACCTTTAGTTGCCCTCCAATGGCTTTTAATACTTTCATGATTGTAGCAAATTGAGGTTTAGATCCGTCCGACAATGCCTTATATAAACTCGGTCTGCTCAAACCTGTTTCCTCCGATATTTTGGTCATTCCAATGGCTTTTGCAATATGTCCAATGGCATTAATTACATCTGCGTGGTCCCCTTCTTCTAAAACGGTATTGATATACTCAGCAATCATTTCTTTGTCGTCCAAATAATCTGTTATGTCAAATTTTGAAGTTTCCATTTTCTATTTGTTTAATGATTTCCAGATTTGTTTTGCTTTCTTTATGTCCTTTTGTTGAGAAGATTTTCCCCGCCTTTATAAAGGCACCGCATAGGTCTTTAATAGCTACAATAAAATGGTTCGGTGGAGAGATCATCCTGCCTCATTTTCAGTGGAATAGATTATACACGATTGAAGAAATAATGGCTATTCCGATCAGAAGTAGAAACGCGGTGGATAATCTGTAAGTTAATTTGTGGTACAAGGTTAAGGTTCTATACTTATGATTTTTGAACATTATGTACCCTAAAATAAATGGCCCAAATATTGCCAGTCCGCCTGTCCCAATTGAAGCCATTCCAGACCACTTCCAAAATATTTCGGTCAAAAGAATAATTAACAAGACACCATAGGTTCCAAATACCCAAAATAAGTGGTAAACAGGAGAATGAGGAATGGCTTGTTTTTTCATTTTACGTACTAGTAAAAGATAAACAACGATACCTGAAAGCGGAACCACAATGTGAACTAGTGCGAAAATTATCCAGTTAATCATTTATCTCTTAATTTGCCCATTGTAATAATTGCAATGAGAGAGTTTTTCG
>CAXBLH010000248.1:0-8207 GCA_963976315.1 uncultured Dyadobacter sp. | reverse complement strand
AGAAAAAGAAATCGGCAAAAGCAGCTGGACCATATTGATTTTCGGTAAGATTAGCTCCAAATACCGTTTTTTCCACCCATGTTCCATTCTCAATTACCTTCATGACAGTTCCGGTATCGGTTCCATGTATAAAGTGAGCCCACTCCCAAGCCTGACAGCCTAAAAATGTAAAACCACCAAGTATAGTCCAAAGCATGTATTTCTCTACCGTAGCGCGATCCATTCTGTGTCCTGCTTCAACAGCAAGTACCATGGTTACACTACTGGCAATCAAAATAAAGGTCATGATACCTACAAACACCAAAGGTAAAGCGACACCATGAAGAAATGGAACGGCTTCATAAACCCTTTCCGGAATAGGCCACCACATATTTGAAAAAGCAAAATCCGCTGCTTCACCTTGAAATGAGGGAAAACTAAAACGTTGATATCCGTAAGCGACGAGCAGAGCTGAGAAAGTAAAAGTATCCGAAATGAGAAAAAACCACATCATCAACTTACCATAACTCGCTTTCATGGGCTCAATTCCGCCCAACCACATTTTGGGTTCTACTGCGTCTGGTGTTGTTACATTTGAAGCCATTGGTAAAATAAAATCAATTAAAAGTCAATAAAAAAACAAATAGGTAAACCCAAAGTATATCTAAAAAATGCCAGTACGTAACACAGATTTGAATCTGGCGTAAATTTTTGGCATGCAATTTCAATTTAAAAGCAGCAACTAGTGCAAATATTAGAACTATTAATCCGCTTATAATATGAAAACCGTGTAAACCTGTAAAAACGTAAAAGAAAGAACCTGATGGATTACCTACAAAATAGATGTTCATAGCCACTAATTGCTTCCATCCTTCAAATTGCATCGCCAAAAATAGCAAGCCTAGCACAAAAGTAATAGAAATTGCTATTTTCAATTGCTTGAACTCATCTTTTTTTGCTTTTATATATGCCCACTGCATACATAAACTACTAAGTAATAAAACACCGGTACTATACCAAAATATTACTGGCATCTTAAACTCCAACCAGTTACCCTCTGCTCTCCGTACCAAATAAGCACTGGATTGAGAAGCAAAAAGCATTATAATTGTAACCAAAAACAGCCACAAAATAAACTTTTGAGGGTCCATTGCCAACGTTTCCCTCGGCTTATTATCCATTTTAACTTGCTGAATATTCTCCATAACACTATAAAATCATTTCACAATTTATCCAACAAAAAAGCGATCTGAACAATTGGTAAATATATAAAAGAACCAAACATCAGTTGCCTTGCCGTTTTATCAGTACATTTCCGCATTAAATGAAACGTTTGGGCAAGAAATAATACCCCAAACACCGTGGCAATAAAAGCAGAATTAATCCCAGTCATTCCTAACTTATACGGTAACCAACCAACTGGCAGCAAGAACAGCGTATAAATCATTATTTGCAAGGTGGTATCAGCATCCTTCAAGCCATTAGCAGGAAGTAGTTTAAAACCAGCCCTTTTGTAATCATCGTCTAGTACCCAAGCAATAGCCCAAAAATGAGGGAATTGCCAAAAGAACTGGATGGCAAACAGAATACCAGGCTCTAATCCAAACTGGTTAGTAGCTGCTACCCAACCAATCATAGGAGGAAAGGCTCCCGGAATAGCACCGACAAAAACAGCAATTGGCCCAACTCTTTTTAATGGAGTATATACAAAACCATAAAGCACCAGGGACAAAAGTGATATTAACGCGGTACTAATATTGAATACTAAAGCGAAAATAATTAAAGAACCTACGCCAATAATGACTGCCCAAACAATGGCTTGCTCTATGGTGATTCTTTCACTTGGCAGCGGACGACCGGCGGTGCGCTTCATTAGTTTGTCCAAATCCTTTTCAAGGATCTGATTTATAATATTTGCTGCACCTGTTATTCCTATAGAAGCCACTACAAAATATACTAGCTTCAAATAACTCACTTCATTAACGCCCAAGCAATACCCCATTGCTCCTGAAAATGCAATTAAAGATGCTAATCTAAACTTTAAAAGTTCAAATAGAATCTTCACACTTTCGAATGGCTTACTTAAACTTAAAGAACTATTTATAGATGTCATTATTACTTCATTTCACTTATAAGAGTACTACTTTCTTACTCGGGTAGGTTATTAGAACAGTTGCAAACTGTAAACCAAGCAATAAAATACCTAAACTTAAATGTACTGGTTGCAAAGCAGCTGGTATATTAAAATACCCCATGATTACACCTGACAAAATCTCCATTCCTAACACCACGCCACACCAGAAAATCAATCCTTTACTAGCCAAAAAAGAGGTCAAATGGGTATTCAATTTAAACCAATACACATTGATGACTAAAACTAATATCGAAAATGATCTGTGAACATAAAATCGATAATCTAGTGAATCTATCCATTCGGCACGTTGAGAAAAACCCAGTAACCTTGTTACTTCATCGATATTTTCACGAACCTGAGTACCAAGTACTACTTGTATTAATGTCATTGTCAAAACAACAAAACCAACACGTCTAAACCTCAATATATTACTCGACTGATTATCTGTACCTATACCTCTAACAATAATATAGAGATAAATCAATATGGCAACAATCACAATAGCCAGCAGCATATGCAGGGTTACTATGAAAGGATGTAGCTCAAAACTAACGACCTTGGAACCTAGCCATCCTTGAAATCCAACTAGCAAAAATGCAGCGAGAGCCCAATAAAAAACACTTCTAAACGCTGTAAAAAAGGGTAAGGACGCTAGTAAAGTTAGGAAAATCATAATCCCGGTAAAAACACCTAGCAGCCGATTTACATATTCAATCCAAGTCTTAACTGGATTAAATAATATTTCACCTTTTAATTTGGCTCCGTATATTTCTTGATAATTATCAGGCAATTGGGAGACCTCCGTAGGAGGAATCCAAGTTCCGAAACATTTGGGCCAATCAGGACAACCCATTCCAGCCCCAGTGCTTCTTACCACTCCACCGGCAATGATTAATAGATAGAGCGTAATTACTGTATATAAGGCCATTCGTCTTAACCGACGAATGGCCTTCGGATCAATGTGATGACTTAAACTGGTCATTAAAATTTTGTGCCTCAATTTCCTTTTCCGTTGAAATCAAATCATTTTCATGAGGAAAATTGGATTCAGGAGTTTGAGAATATGGAATATTTTGAGGAATAAAATCTTCTACCGAACCTGGCTTACTATAATCATAAGACCAACGATAAACTGCCGGTATTTCACCTTCCCAGTTACCATGACCCAACTTAACAGGAGTGGTCCATTCCAGCGTGTTAGATCTCCAAGGGTTAAGAGGCGCTCTTTTACCTTTAAAAATACTATAGAAGAAGTTCCACAGGAATATAAACTGAGCAGTAAAAGTAAAGATCGCAGCAATAGAAATGAACATATTCATATCCATAAACTTATGCGTAAAATCGTAACTTGTAAACTGGTAATATCTTCTTGGGAAACCTGCAATACCTACATAGTGCATCGGTATAAAGATCATGTAAATACCAATGAAGGTGAGCCAAAAATGCAATTGCCCTAAGGTATTATTCATCATTCGACCAAACATTTTAGGGAACCAATGATAAACACCGGCAAACAATCCAAATGCTGACGCCGCACCCATTACTACGTGAAAGTGAGCAACTACAAAATAAGTGTCATGTAACTGAATATCCAAAGCACTATTCCCTAATATAATACCAGTTAAACCACCAGAAACAAATAAGGAAACCAAACCAATGGAGAACAGCATACCTGGCGTAAACACCAAATTACCTCTCCAAAGTGTAGTAATATAGTTAAATCCTTTAACCGCAGACGGAACAGCAATAATCAGAGTTAAGAACATAAATACAGATCCTAAGAAAGGATTCATACCAGTTACAAACATATGATGCGCCCAAACTATAAACGCTAAGAATGCAATTCCAATCAGGGAAGCAATCATGGCACGGTATCCAAAAATGGGTTTACGTGCATTGGTTGCAATTACTTCGGAAGTGATACCCAATCCAGGTAGAATAACGATGTAAACTTCAGGGTGACCTAGGAACCAAAACAAATGTTGGAATAAAATAGGGCTACCTCCTACGTTTGGTAGTGCTTCACCATTAATATAAATATCAGAAAGGTAAAAGCTTGTACCGAAATGTCTGTCAAAAATCAAGAGCAAAACAGATGATAAAAGTACGGGGAAGGAAATCAAACCAAGAACCGCAGTTATCAAAAATGCCCAAATAGTCAAAGGTAATCTATCGAAAGACATACCTCTAGTTCTCAGGTTAATTACAGTAGTGATATAATTAATACCACCCAAAAGCTGAGAGACAATAAAGAAAGCCATACTAGCTAGCCACAAAGTCATCCCCATACCAGAACCAGGATGAGCTTGAGGAAGTGCACTCAAAGGAGGGTAAATCACCCAACCACCAGCAGCCGGTCCTGTTTGTAAAAACATAGAAGCGAACATGATAACACTGGCCAAGAAAAAGAACCAGTAGGATAACATATTCATAAATCCGGATGCCATATCACGTGCTCCAATCTGAAGTGGAATTAGGAAATTACTAAACGTTCCACTTAGACCTGCGGTAAGTACAAAGAATACCATAATTGTACCGTGCATAGTTACCAATGCCAGATAAAAATTAGGATCCAACTTACCTGCGTCACTAATCCAATGCCCGAGTATAGGCTTCAACCATGACAGATTTGAATCCGGCATACCTAGTTGAATCCTAAAAATAATTGACATCGAAATACCAACAACTGCCCATAGGATACCAGTAATTAAATATTGCTTAGCAATTACTTTATGATCTTCGCTAAAAATATACTTTTGCCAAAAATTTTGAGAGACATGATGATCATGTACTTCTGCATGCTCATGTGTGCTTTCAATTCCTACAACAGCTGACATATCAAAAAAAAGTTTTTGTAATAAAAAATTAACGTAAACTACTTGTACCAGATCCTACACCACCGCCAGTAGCAGTAGTATCAGCCGCAGAAGTTACGCTACCCTCGGGAAGATACTTCATAGCCTTCGCTTTCAAATTATCTGGTACCTTAGCAAGGTACTCAGGATACGAATTTAAAAAAGTAGGTTGCTCTGCACACCACTTTCTATAACTTGCTTCATCCTCCACAACTAATTTGGTACCCATAGAAAAATGACCCATTCCACAAATCTCAGCACAAACCAACTCGTAATTAAAATCCGGGTCATTCAATTCGGCTCTCATTTCGGCAGTAGTTTTATCGGCCACAAACCAAAATTTAGTCGGCATACCAGGAACTGCATCCATTTTCACCCTCATGTGCGGAATAAAAACACTATGTAGTACGTCTCTTGCACGAATTTTTAATAATACAGGTCTATTAACCGGAATGTGAATAGCACTGGCAGGCCCCATAAAGTCATCAAACGAGTTCTCATCTGAGAGGTCTATACCTACTTCGTTTTGAGAGTCTATCAACTTATAATTATAATTCCCAAGTTTATTATCATTTACTCCAGAATAGCGAGTCAACCAGTTAAATTGTTTACCCGTAATTTCAATAACTTCAGCATCTTGTGGCGCTTCCCCTGTAATATCCGACCAAGCTTTCCATCCTGTAAATACCAATAATGCCATTACAATTGCAGGAATAATAGTCCATATCAACTCCAATTTATGGTTGTCAGGATAAAATGTGGCTTTATTTCCTTTCTTATATTGATACTTCCAAGAGAAGAAGAAAATCAGAACATTCACAAAAATGAAAGGTATGGTTAAAACTCCCATTGAAAACCAAAATAGATCATCTGTTCTTCTACCATGAACCGAAGAGGCTATTGGTAAGAAATATTCACGAGCGTGCATATAGGACCAAAAAACCGCAATTCCACCCAAAACAAGAACAACCAAAAACATGGTAGCGTTAAAACTGTTACCAGATGGTAGGTCATCTGAGTCCTGCTCATTTGATTTAACAGATTTCAGTACATTTTGTAAACGAGCAATTACAACACCCGTCAGGATAATAAAGACTAAAGCAACTATGGCGATAATATAATACATATCAAATTACGTTTTTTGATTAAGCGATATCGTGATGTAACGACTCTTCCAACATCGGGTGATTTCTTGGTATCAAGTTCGCTTTGGTTAACTGCGTAGCAATAGTCCAAGCAAAAGCACAAATAAATACCAAGAAGAATCCCCATTCTAATGGTCCAAAAGAGGCACCAGCTCCAACAGAAATCGAAATAATGACCAATGATAACGCTCCAACAAGCTACTTTCAAAATAGAATGCGTATACTTTGCATCCCTTGTCATCAGTACCAAGAATGGGAAGAAGAAATTCAATAATAGAGATATAAAGAAAGGAGCCTTGTAAAAACCGCCATATCCACTAAATCTTTCAATAAAATAAATCGTCTCCTCTGGAAGGTTAGCATAGTAAATTAAAAGAAATTGGGCAAACCAAACGTAAGTCCAGAAAATGCTAAAAGCAAAAATAAACTTACCTAAGTCACGAAGATGGCTTTTATTTACAGCTCGCATATATCCTCTTTCACGAAGCATAACAACGGTAAGCGTGATAACGGCCAAACCTGCAACATGCCAGCTTGCTAGTGTATACCAACCAAACATGGTACTAAACCAATGCGTATCAATTGACATTACAAAGTCCCATGCAGAAGTAGAAGAAGTTACTCCAAAAACTACTAAAAACGCAGTACCGAATCTAATTGATTTTTCGTAAAATTCTGTTCCACCAATTTCATCTTCTTTTAACGAAAGGTTACGAATTACTTTCCAAAGCCAATACCATACAACAAAATAAAATACCAATCTAAATACGAAAAAAGGAGTATTCAAATAGCCACTTTTACCAGCAATTATTGGATCATACTCTGGACCGCCTACTTCATATAAACCTTCATGTGTCCAGTGAAACAAATCATGTCCACCAAAAAAGAAAGTAAGTAATAGTACTACTCCGGTAAAAGGCAAAAATGCTGGCATAGCTTCCGGCACTCTCTTAAATACAGCAGACCAACCCGCCTGAGCCAAATAGTTATAGGACATAAAGAACATCCCTACCACGGAGATTCCCGTAAAATAAACGCCATTAACCCAAAGGTTAGCCCAAACGCGAGCCATCCAATTAGATCCATGATGTTCCACTGCTTCATGACCTGCCGAAGCATGTTCCATACCGGCATGACCTGCCGTAACTGCCTCTGCTCCATGTGAAGCAACTTCATGTCCTCCGCCACCATTAGCAGCAAGATAGGCGCCGATCAGAACCAGTGCTATACCCACTGACCCTCCAATCAATAAATTTCTTTTTGCCCCTGAGGTGAATTCAAACCGCTCTTCAATAGAAGGAATCGAATGTGCTGATGCCATTATTAAATATTATTAATTCTCAGTTATCAAAATTATATTAAGACCCTTTCTGTAATTTTTGCACGTAATGTACAATTTTCCATCTTTCCTCAGGAGTTACCTGAGATGCGTGAGGCCACATCCGTGCCTTACCAAATGTAATTACATGAAAAATATGCCCTTCGTTTAGATTCTTATATGCGTCACTAGCGTAATTAGGAATCCCCTTATACATGGCTCCTACTTTTCCGTCCCCAGCTCCAGTAGCTCCATGACAATGCTGGCAGTAGCGCTCATATAATACCTTACCTTCTTCCATTGTTTTTTCATTCAAAGGAACTGGATTCTTAAGAATACGTGCAGAAACATCAATGCTATCCGCATGAATATCATAGACCATTAAATCTACTACCGCTGAATCACCTTCACCAAACTTGGTTGTATAATTTCGTCTAGCAATAGTTCCTTCAACAGGCAAACGCATGGAAAGTCCCATTGGGTTAATTGGATTAGCTTCCACTTGTCGAAATGGCTCATACCCCACCGACACATACATGTTAGGTGCAAATTCGGTCCCAGGGTTGTTATTATCCCGGCTACAACCAACAGCTACTATTAGAAGTATAAGAGACGATCCTATTAAATTATATAAATTTCTAATTTTCATCTTCCTAATCATTAAAATTGTTTGATGTTTACCTCGTCAGCACCTGAATCTCTAAGTGCCCGAGAAATATCATCTTCACTCATTGAGTTACTTCCCATATTAATAGCCATCACGAACTTATTATCCG
>CAXBLH010000247.1:0-8212 GCA_963976315.1 uncultured Dyadobacter sp. | reverse complement strand
TGATGAATTAAATGTAACTCAAACTGCCTCACCAAAAGTAAAAGGCAGCCTATCAGCAGCAGCCAAGGATCCTAGGACTTGGTGTTTATTTCTAGCTTATGGCGCCTGCTTTGGAATTGAAATTACGTTTGACAATGTAGCAGCCCTTTATTTCTTCGATAACTTTGGCACCAGTCTCGCTGTTGCTGGAATATTGGCAGGAACCTTTGGACTCATGAATTTATTCGCAAGAGCATTAGGAGGTATTTTCGCCGACAAAATTGGCAAAAAATATGGTTTAGTAGGAAAAGGACGACTTTTGGCCTTATTCCTTGCCTTGGAAGGTGTGGGCATCGCATTGTTTGCTCAAAGTAATAGCCTGGTGATGGCAGTGCTTTTAATGTTAGGCTTTGCCATGTTTTTAAAAATGGCCAATGGAGTTACTTACGCAATTGTGCCATTTGTAAACCCCAAAGCGATGGGATCCGTAAGTGGTATCGTGGGTGCAGGTGGCAATGTAGGAGCCGTTTTAGCAGGCTTCCTTTTCAAATCAAGTTCCATTAGTTACGGACAAGCTTTTGTGTATATAGGTGTAGCAATCGCCTGTGTTGCAGCCGTCATAGCCTTGGTAGACTTCAATAAAAAGCCGTCACATCTTACAGAAATAGGCGAATTAGAACCCATAAAAGTAAGAAGCTAAAACGCGATTCCATTTAATACCTAACCAAAAATAGCCATGAAAGAAACGACAACTTCACATCAATCGACTTGCTGCTACTGTGGTGTAGGATGCGGCGTTGTGGTTCAACAGGAAGGCAATGGCAAGCTGTCGTTGACAGGCGACAAGTCACACCCCTCAAACCAAGGCATGCTATGCTCCAAGGGCATGAACTTGCATTATACTGTTATGGACCAGTCGGACCGTATTCTTTATCCCCGAATGCGCTACCACCGTTCCATGCCTATGCAAAAAGTTTCTTGGGAGGAAGCCTTAACGCGAACTGCGGCTGTTTTTAAAACATTCATAAAAAAATATGGACCAGATAGTGTTGCATTTTACGTTTCAGGCCAATGCCTGACGGAAGAATACTATCTGGTCAATAAATTAATAAAAGGCTTCATTGGCTCTAATAATATAGATACCAATTCCAGGCTTTGTATGAGTTCGGCAGTGGTAGGTTACAAACTTACTTTGGGTGAAGACAGCGTGCCCGTTTGTTATGATGATATTGAAGAATCAGATGTCATTTTGGTAACGGGGGCAAATCCAGCATGGTGCCATCCTATCCTATGGCGAAGAATAGAAGCTCATAAACAAAAAAATCCCCATGTGCGCATTATCTGTGTTGATCCACGTAAAACAGACACCAGCCGATCTTCTGATTTGCATTTGGCCATTCGGCCGGGTACTGATGTAACCTTTAACCATGCTATTGCCAAATTGCTGATTGACAATAATTATATTGATAAATATTTTATTGAAAACCATACCAATGGGTTTGACCAACTTTTTCAAGAATTAGCAACTTTCTCTGTTAGGGAAGCTGCCAATATTTGCGGGGTATCGCAGGAGGATCTCGTTACTGCCTCCGAGTGGATCGGACAGTCCAAAGGTTTTTTATCTTTATGGACGATGGGGTTAAACCAATCGGCTATTGGCGTAAACAAAAACATATCACTCATCAATTTGCATTTGATAACGGGCAAAATTGGAAAACCTGGAAACGGGCCATTTTCATTAACCGGCCAACCCAATGCGATGGGTGGCAGGGAAACTGGTGGACTAGCCAATATCCTACCCGCACATCGTGACGTTACCAACCCATTGCACCGTCAGGAAATGGAGGCGTTTTGGCAAACCCCCTTAAAAATCAATGATAAGCCAGGCCTAACCGCTACGGAAATATTTGAAGCCCTAGACAATGACAAACTAAAAGCGCTTTGGATTATCAATACCAATCCGTTGGTAAGCATGCCCGATGTGAATTTTGTAGAAAAGGCGATGGAGAAATCCAGATTCATTGTGGTACAAGACATTTCGGAAAAATCGGACACTGTAAAATTTGCAGATGTCGTACTTCCAGCAGCCGGATGGCTGGAAAAAGAAGGCACCATGACCAACGCCGAAAGACGTATTACCTATCTACCGAAAGCATTACAAGCTCCTGGCGAGGCATTACCCGATTCAGAAATCATTTGGCGATTTGCCCAAAAAATGGGTTTTGAAAAAGCATTCGATTTTGCGAACACGGAAGCAGTATTTTCAGAATATGCCAAATGCACGCAGGGTACCAATATGGACATAACAGGTGTAAATTATGATTTGATCAAAAAGCACCGTAGCATCCAATGGCCATTTACTACTAAGGACGCTGAAAGCCTTCCAAAAAATGCGAATGGAAGTATTGGAACAAAACGACTTTTTACCAAAAACTTATTTTTTACGGCGGATCAAAAAGCCAATATTCAGGCCGTACCTACGGAAAATACCTCTGAAAAAACAGATGACAATTTTCCGTTGATACTTACTACTGGCCGTATACGTGACCAGTGGCATACTATGACTAAAACTGGACGCGTTTCTCGATTAACCAAACATATTCCTCAACCTTTTTTACAGCTCAACCCTATCGACGCTTTGATAAGAAACATTGAAGAAGACAATTTGGTAACGGTTAAAAATCGGAGAGGGGAAGTTCGTGTAAAAGCAAAAATAACGGATGATGTGGCACAGGGCGTTTGTTTTTTACCCATGCATTGGGGCATGTATTCTGAACTTAACTACGCTCGAGCCAACAACATTACCAGTAGTTTGGTGGATCCTAAATCCAAAGAGCCTGATTTTAAATTCGCAGCCGTTCAGATAGAATTATATCAAAAAAAGTTTGAAAAAATTATTATTGTTGGTGCCGGATCAGGTGGATTAGGTTTTATTAATCATTATCGAAACCTGAATCAGGACGACGAAATTCATGTTTTTTCAAAAGAAATATATCCCTTTTATAACCGGGTAATGTTACCAGATTATATCAGTGGCGATCAAAGCTGGGAACAGCTTGTAAAGCTTCGGGAGGACCAATTCCATGAAACGGGCATTCAAGTTCATAAGGGAAAAAGCATTGTTCATATTGATAGAAAAAACAAAACTGTTTGGGATAGTGATGGTGTGGAGCACGGCTATGACAAACTAATCCTAGGAACTGGCAGCCGTGCATTTTTACCAAAAGGTGTTCCAGAGCTGAATGGTATTTTCAATATGCGATCCAGATTGGATGCGGATGCACTCATGCCGTTTTTACGTAAACAAAACCCGCATGCTGTGATTGTTGGAGGCGGTATTCTGGGTTTAGAATTAGCTGCATCACTTCGAAAAATGAATATCAAGGTAACCGTCATTCAGCGAAGCGGCCGTCTCATGGAACGCCAGCTTGATCCTACTTCCAGCGAGTTACTCTATCAAGATCTAACTGAACGCGGTATTGAAATATTCTTTAATGATGAAGTTTCAACCTATTTGGGCTCCGATGATATAGAAGGAATAAAACTAAAATCGGGTAGAAAAATAAAATGTGACACATTGGTATTAGCGATCGGAACGGTACCCAATATAGAACTAGCAACACAATGTGAATTGGAACATAAACGTGGCGTGGTTGTAAACAACTACCTTCAAACCAATGATCCAGACATTTTTGCTATTGGAGAAATAGCGGAATGGCAGGGACAAATGTGGGGCATAACCCTTGCGGCAGAGCAACAAGCAGAGGCTGTAGCACATTACTTATCGGGCGATATATCTCAGCCGTATCGGGGTAGTACCTCTATGAACATCCTAAAAATTGACGGCCTCAGCCTATGCAGTATCGGAGTAATAGAAATTCCTGTAAATAAGGCTGGTTATGAAGAAATCATTTTTATTGACAAAGCAAAAAGGTATTACAAAAAGTGTATTGTCTATGGCGATAAGCTAGTAGGTACCATATTGATTGGTGACAAAAATGAGTTTGCTGAGTTTAGGGATCTAATCTCAAATGGTATCGAACTATCCGAAAAAAGATTACAACTGCTGCGATCTAGCCAAAAGGCCGAGCCAGTCATTGGAAAAATCGTTTGTTCTTGCAATAACGTGGGTGTCGGTAATCTTGAAAAAGAAATCAAAAACGGATGTTCTGAATTCAAAACCTTATGCGAAAAAACAGGAGCTGGGACTGGTTGCGGATCATGCCGTCCCGAGGTAAGAACTGTGCTGGAAAAACAATTAAAAGCACTACCAGAACTTATTACAATCCCTTAAGCCTGTTTGAAATTTCAAAAAGGAAGCTACTTAATCAAAAGCCTACTATGAGAGACTATTTTATTTTCAAAATCAATTTGATGGGCGGAATTGTTTCTCCTGGCCTATTATACAAAATTCTAAAAGCTGCGCTAAACCTAGGAATAGGAAATGTGCGATTTGGTGCTCGACAGCAACTGCTCATTCAGGTACACAATGACGAGGTAGTGCTTTTTCAAAAGGAATTGGCTAAGTTGGATGTTAATTTTGAAACAAATACGGATCAATTTCCCAATGTGATCAGTTCTTATTGTGGTGAAGAGGTTTTTCGAACGGGACAATGGTTAGGAACCAATGAGTACCACACCATTCTGGACGGACTAGGGACGGATGCCAGACTTAAAATAAATATCTCCGATTCCAACCAAAGTTTCACCCCGTTTTTTACTGGTAACCTAAATTTCATTTCTTCCCCTGAGCCACATTACTGGTATCTTTATATTCGACCGAAACAACAAAATACGGTACACAAATGGCCGGAGCTGATCTATACCAATCATATTGGCAAACTTTCTTCGGCATTAGAAAAAAGCCTTTTACAAAGCACGGAATTTGATCTAGATCGACTATTCAAGACCCTCAAAAAATCCATTCGCCCTATTTCACTTCCCATTACCCAAGAATTGATTTTGCCTTCATTTTCTCTCCCCTACTATGAAGGTTTCAATAGATACGAATCCCGCACATGGCTTGGATTGTATAGCCGTAACGAGCAATTTTCTGTACCCTTTTTACTAGAAGTCTGTGATTTATGTTTAAAAAGCAGAATTGGAGAAATTTGCACCACCCCATGGAGATCGCTGATTATCAAAGGAATCGAAGATAGTTATAGGGAACAGTGGAGTGACATACTTTCAAAACATCATATCAATGTGCGTCACGCTGCAAGTGAACTGGCTTGGCAAACGGAGGATGACAATGAGATTGGTGCCCAATTAAAAAAAGAACTCATCAGCTATATAGCCAAAGAAGACACCCGTACATTTGGACTCTGTTTTGGAATACAAACACGCCCCAAATCGGAAGTTTTCGGCTCCGTACTTATTCGGAAAAGACCCCTATTTAGCTTAGGCAGTTTTTCTCTTGGATATGTTTACGACATTTACCACACCGAACATTTCAATCCGAATAGCAGAAATTATTTTCCTTTTGAATTAGGTTTACTAAAAAGTCAATTACCGAATCAGCTGGTACGAATCTGCCGACGATTTAATAATTTACGTTTAATAAAATCACAAAATAACTTTTCAAAAGAACAGCCGCCGGTGCCAAAGTCAGAACTAGCTCGTAGTGTTTATCAATGTCCGAACTGTTTTACAGTTTACGACGAGCATTATGGAGACCCTTCCCAAGGTATTTTAGCAAATACTACTTTCGAAGACTTGCCTGAGGACTACTGTTGTTCAACCTGTGAAACACCCAAATCGGAGATAGAGAAAATGGATAATTTCAAAGTAATGTTGAGCTAGGGTCGAAACAGGTTATTGGTTCACAGGATAACACTTTTAATTTCCTGCCTTATCCCTTCCTGTTTAGGGCAAGAGACGTTAACTTAGCCTAAAAGTCTGTAATAGCTTAACATGCTTTTCCCGTTGATACCAGTCGTTGTACACCAACTCTAACGTGTCTACTTCAAAGGTACCAAAGTCATGATCCTTGTAGCCGGAAATAATTTCCACCAATTGAGACCTATTAGCAAAAGGTGCTTTGATTCTGAATATGGTAGCATGAGCAGTTTGTATGGCATAACGCTTGTCAAGTGTTTGTTCCAATCCAGAATTTTTAAAATTTATCCGAAGGCTTTCCCGAATATTACTGAGGGTTTGGCTATCGTAAAATCCACTGATCATTAAACAAGAAGGAGACGCTGTCATACCTTTAAGGTGAATTTTAAATTCATGGACTCCCACAAGGCATTTTTTAATAATTTGGTCATATTCCTCCATGTTAATACTTGAAAGTTCAAATCCATTGTAACAGGAAATAATAGACATGACCGTAATATGGAGATCGGACATTGGATAAAAATATTGATTCGGTTCTATTCGTTCCACTTTCTCCAACTCCCTTATAATACTGGTCTTAATCCGATCAGGCAGTCGGATGAGCAACGTGATGCCAAATCTTTTATCCAAAGGATCGTCTATTAAGGTATCAATTTGATACCGGTCATTTTCAAAGCACTGGATTGCCTCCGTATACAGGTTTTGATAATGTTCCTTTAAATTTTGATTACCGGGATCCCCCATTTTTAAAAAATAATCTTTTGGAAAAACTACACTCCCCTCCAAAAGACGTAAAACGTGCCAGTATTACTATTTCTGATCCCAAAAAGTACCCTCTGTTTTGATCTGTTTTTCAAATTTTTGAAGTTCAGATAGTAATTCCGAGGTTTTTTCAGGATGTTCTTTGGCTACATCAATTCTTTCTCCTAAATCTTCCTCTATCTGAAACAGTAATGGAGTTTCTCTGGAGGCTACGAATCCGTAATCATTTTTAGTTTGGGAGCCAATTCGTATATGAAGTTTCCAAGCATCCTTTCGTATTGCTGACGGCATATTATCGGCATAATTATAGAAAAATGTCAATGGATCAAGCGGCTTTTTAAACACATCCGGCATTAATAGGGGACGAATATCCCGTCCGTCAATACTTCTATCCTGTGGTAAAGAAACACCCGCAATAGAAAAAATGGTAGGTAAAATATCCAAGGTACTAATCGGTGTCTGCTCATTGCGGTTACCCTTAATTTTGGCAGGCCAACTAATTATTCCAGCCACCCGATGTCCACCTTCCCATGTGGAGCCCTTACCATCCCTGAAAGGCGTGGCATAACCCACCTTTAACCGGGTATCTCCATACTTGCTATCCGTTCTGTTAGAATACATAACCCAGGGCCCGTTATCCGAAGAAAGAATTACAATCGTATTTTCTCGCTGTCCTATGTCCTCTATTGCCGCCAAAATAGTTCCAATGGCAGCATCGAGCTCTTCCATTACATCACCAAGTTGACCGTTTCTAGACTTTCCTTTAAACTGATCACTCACAAAAAGCCCCAAATGCGGCATATTAAAAGCCACATAAGCAAAGAATTGATTTTTTTTATTTCGTTTTATAAAATCAACCGCTGCGTCGGTACACACACCTGTTAATGACTCGGATGCTTTAATATCAGAGGGTAAATCTTTTGCTAATACTTCATATCCAGGAATTGGACTTTTTCCATTGGGATTGCTTTTTATCAACATGGATACTTCATAATCGTGCGAAACATTGGTTCCAATCCACTCGTCGAAGCCATGTGCCAATGGTAAGGCCGAAGGGCTAAACTGATTGTTTTCATTGGGTGTACCCAAATGCCATTTACCAAACATTCCTGTCTTATAACCCACCGATTTCAAACCCTCGGCGATGGTTATTTCCTTATCATGTATATGTTGTTTGGAATTGGGGCTTATCACCCAGGAGCCTAACCCAGACCTTCCAGGATAGCGCCCCGTTAACAGCGAATAACGTGATGCGGAACATGCAGGAGAGGTTACATAAAATTGCGTAAAATTCACACCACTATCCTTCAACTTGGTAATATTTGGTGTTTTGATGGTAGGGTTGCCATTGTGAGCATAGTCACCATATCCGCTATCGTCCAGATAAATTAAGACAACATTTGGTTTGTTTTTATCTTTCTGGATAGATTCGGTGGCAAATGCTTCCACCACCAAAAAAAATAAGATAATGATTCCAAAAACACTTTTACACTTGAAATTCATGGGATAGAAAGTATTTAGACTTTTGTTTTGATAGAGCTAAGGGCCGCAATTTACGACCAATATCAGTATTATAAAGGTGCAATAAAATAATTAGTCCAAATATACTAAAGATAATTTTAAGAGCCTGCTT
>CAXBLH010000246.1:0-8236 GCA_963976315.1 uncultured Dyadobacter sp. | reverse complement strand
TTATTTTTTGTGCGAACCAAGGCAGATTTTGAAGGGCGGTTCGTCGTACAATAGCCATAGATATCCTACGACGAACCGCCCTTTAAACTTTAACGCTGATAGCGCCAAAAAATAGCATAAACAAACTATTGGTTAATTTTTAAACAGGATCTAAGCTATACAAATGAGTTCGATCCGTTTGATTGTAAATAAAATGTAGCACATTTGCAGATCTAATAAGTAAAATTAGTTCTGGTCTGATTTTATATGGAAATACTGAAAAACTTTTATACCCCGAAATTTTATGGGATGTAAATGCCTTATTGAACTCAACATGTTATGATTCTTATTGTCGATGATCTTCCAGAAAATATAATTCCGATCAAAAAAATTCTGGAACTTCATAATTACCAAATTGATGTTGCTAACACGGGTGAAGAAGCCTTAAAAAAAGTTTTATACAATGATTATTCTGTAATTATTTTAGACGTTCAGATGCCGATCATGGATGGCTTTGAGGTGGCAGAAACTTTAGCAGGTTTCAGCAAAGCCAGTGACATACCCATTATATTTTTATCGGCTGTTAGTACAGAAAAAAAATTCGTTCTTAAAGGCTATGAATCAGGAGGAATTGATTATCTCACCAAACCTGTTGATACCGACATTCTGCTTTTAAAAGTAAAAACTTTTGAGAAACTCTTTCAACAGCAGAAAGAGCTAAAGCTTATTCAAAGTAAACTACAAACGGAAATTGAATTTCGTAAACAAGCGGAGGAGGCATTACAAAGTAGAGTTCGTGACCTGAATTTCGTATTAGAAACATTGCCCCAACTTGCGTTTACAGTCAAAAACAATGGAGAAATAGAATATACCAACCAAAATTGGAGTCAGTATTCCACCGACCCTACCTCTTTTCCAGAGATCCACCCTGTTGATAATTTTACTGAGGAATGGGGAATATTTTTCTCGAAAGGACAGCCATTCACGAAGGAAGTTCGTCTAAAGGAGCTTGCAACTGGCACTTATGTTTATTTTTTATTACATATTATCCCCATTCATGTGGATGGATTGATCATTCGATGGGTTGGTACTTTTACGGATATTCATCAACAAAAAATGACGAGTGAAAGCCTAGAAAACAAAGTGGCACATCGGACTGAAGAGTTGGTTAAAAAAAACCTAGAATTGGAATCAAGTAACCACGAATTACAACAATTCGCTTGGGTAGTGTCACATGATTTAAAAGAGCCACTTCGCAAAATTCAAACTTTTAACAACCTGATAAAAGACAGGTTTCTATCTGATAATCAAGAGGCAACCGCATATCTTAACCGCTCCATTACGGCATCTGCAAGAATGTCCCTTTTGATCAGCGACCTCTTGGATTACTCTAGGCTGTCTGTTCAAGCACAGTTCCAACGTACAAATCTCAATACTTTAATTGAGGATTTAATGGTCGATTTTGAATATATGGTAGAAGAAAAGAATGCCGAGATATGGATAGACCAAATGCCAGAAATAGACACGATTCCTAGCCAAATTAGACAAGTTTTTCAGAACCTGATTAGCAACGCTTTAAAATTCACCAAACCTGACACACCTCCTAAGATTGAAATAAGAGCAAGTTTAATCAAAGAAAAGACTATTGATAGCCCGATTGACCCCGAAGGAAAGTACTGCCGTATAAGCATTAAGGACAACGGCATTGGTTTTAATGAAAAATTTCTGGATAGGATTTTTATTATATTCCAACGTCTAAATAATTTAAGTGACTTTGAAGGAACCGGGATTGGACTGGCCATCGCAAAAAAAATAATAGATAAACACCAAGGTGTTATTTCCGCGCGAAGTATGGAGAACAATGGTGCACAATTTATTCTAATACTGCCACTTACGCAAACCAAAGAAAACATTCAATAAATATGGTCTTAAATACCTTTTCTTATAGTAGGAATAAGAATATTATTTTTCAACTAAAAGTAATATTTGCCATTTCGATTGTACTCCTTCTTGCAAGTTTAATTGCTTCGTTTTACAGTACCAAACAGCTTATTAAGAATTCAGAACTGGTAAATCATAATAATGAGATACTTACTCAAGCCGAAATAATCATAACCTTATTAAAGGATGCTGAAACCGGACAAAGAGGCTATTTACTGACCAAAAACAATAGTTTCTTAGAGGTTTATAATGGCACAGAAATTAAAATAGAAGAGGCCTACCTGCAATTAATTAGATTGACCGCCGACAAAGCTACCCAACAGGTAGCTCTTCGGATGTTAAAAGACAACTATACCGCAAAATACGCCCAACTTTCTAAATTGATAGAATGGAGTAAATCTAATAAACCCATTGACCAAAGTACCCTAGAGTCTGAATTGGTTTTAGGAAAAAAATTAATGGACGACATACGTGTCGTGATTAATAGTATCAAGTCCGAAGAAAATAAAAATTTAGAAAATCGCCTAAACGAACAGCGGCTTTTTATAATATATACCCCTTACTTCTTATTGCTAGCGGCACTGATCTCCGTATTAATCACTGTATTTGCCTTTTATCAAATAAAAAAAGAAATTGACCTAAAGGTAGCGCAGGAACAGGAAGCCAAAAAACAATTGGCGGAAACCCAGACGAGAATATCTAAGATAGAAGTGATAACTCGTGAAATTTCAGCGGGTAATTATACTGTGAAAAGCACCGAAATTATAGACGATGAATTGGGTCGCATTGCAACAGCTTTAAATCATATGTCTACCGCCCTCGAGGAAACATTTGACGATTTACAGAATAGAAATTGGATCCAAACAGGAGCAGTTCTACTAGATGAGTCTATCAGAGGAAAACGGATAATGAGTAACCTTACCGAAAGCGTGCTGCAAACTATATGCAGCTATCTTAATGTACCTGTTGCTTCCTTTTACGTCATCAACAGCCAGGAAAGCTATAAGCTCACGGCCACCAATGGAGCATCCGAATTGCCTGCAATTATTACCAAAGCATCCGGGTATTCTGGTGAAACAATTAAAAGTCAGTCCATAAAAATACTGAACAACTTACCAGAAAACCCGTTATTAATCAATACTACTTTGAATGAAACGGTTCCGAACTGCATTGTATCCATGCCGCTAATTTATGACGACGAATGTATTGCCTTAATAGAACTTGGCTTCTTGCATACTCCTAGCGAATTAGATATTAAATACCTGAAAGAGAACCAGCAACCCCTAGCGGTGGGTATCAACGCTGCTTTGGATTATATTCGTTTACAAGACTATTTAGAAGAAACCCAGGCTCAAGCCGAAGAACTTCAGGCGCAACATTCCGAGCTTGAGAACCTAAATACCGAACTGGAAGCCCAGACTCAAAAATTACAAGCTTCCGAAGAAGAATTACGAGTTCAGCAAGAAGAGTTGCAGCAAGCCAATCAAGAACTAGAAGAGAGAAGTAACCTACTGGAAGAAAGAAATGCGGAGATTTTGCAAAAAGCTAAAGAGCTTGAATTATCGACAAAATACAAATCCGAATTCTTGGCCAACATGTCACATGAGCTACGTACCCCACTCAATTCGATCTTACTACTTAGTAGGCTTTTAAAAGATAATGACGAAAACTCACTATCCAACGATCAAATTGAATACGCCAGCGTTATTAATGCCTCCGGAATTGGATTACTAAGGCTAATCGATGAAATACTGGATTTGTCCAAAATTGAGGCAGGTAAAATGGAACTAGAATTTCATGAGACCGATCTAAGAGAACTTGTCAAGGAATTAAAGAGTTTATTCACACCGTTGGTACATGAAAAAGGATTGTACTTGGAAATAAAAATAGACCAAGCGGTAAATCCAGTGATGCAAACCGACAAAATGAGGTTGGAGCAAATCCTGAAAAACCTTATTTCGAATGCTATTAAGTTCACGGCCAAGGGGGGCATTAACGTTTCTATTTCTAATTCAGACAAACCTGGCATTCTAGTATTTTCGGTTAAGGATACTGGAATAGGCATTCCAGAAGATAAGCAAAGGTTGATTTTCGAAGCATTTCAGCAAGCGGATGGTTCTACCAAAAGAAAATATGGTGGCACTGGGTTAGGGTTATCTATCAGTAGAGAATTAACCAAACTACTATCTGGAAATTTAACACTGGAAAGTTCGCCACAAAAAGGCAGTACCTTCTCTATATACCTGCCTCAAAATACTTCCGAAACGAACTATTTTCCTGAAAAGGAATTTTCCTTTCCCGTCGAAACACCCGAAGTGGAGGTAAAATATTTAGAAGAGGCCAATAAGTTTATTAGCACAATAATCCCAGAAAATATACCTGATGACCGGCATTCTATTAAAGCCGATGATCGAACCATCTTAATTATTGAAGATGATAGCAACTTCGCACTTTCTCTTTTAAAGTATACACGCAACAATGGGTACAAAGCGGTAGTTTCCGTCCGTGGGGACGAAGGTCTCAAATTGGCAGAGCAGTACCTGCCGATTGGAATTTTACTGGATTTGCAGCTCCCCATTATGAGTGGATGGGAAATAATGGAGCAACTGAAATTAAATCCAAAAACAAGACATATTCCAGTGCACATTATGTCTTCTCATTCGATGAAAAACGAAAGTATTACGAATGGAGCTATTGACTTTATAGACAAACCTCTAGCCGTAGAGCAGTTGAAGGGTATTTTTGAGAAGATCGAATTTGTGATCAGTAAGAAGTCCAAAAAGGTGTTGATTGTAGAAGATAATCCCAAACACGCAAGAGCGCTGGCTTATTTCCTTGCCACTTTCGATATAAAATCAGAAATCCAGAATGACATTGAGTCTGGTATTATGGCCATTCAAAAACAAGAAGTGGACTGCGTGATTATGGATATGGGTATACCCGACAAGAAGGTATACGATTCCCTTGAATCTTTAAAAAGCAAAAAGGAATTTGATCACATTCCAATCATTATTTTTACAGGAAAAAGTCTTTCTATTACCGAGGAATACAAAATAAAGCAGTATGCCGATTCTATAATCGTCAAAACGGCACATTCCTATCAGAGGATGTTGGATGAAGTATCTTTATTTTTACATTTGGTAGAGGAAAATAAAAAACCACAAAATACGCTCAATAGCAAAAACTATCTGGGTATGGGTGAAATTCTAAATGGAAAAACAGTTTTGATCGCCGATGATGATGTGCGTAATATATTCTCGCTCTCCAAAACGGTTGAGACTTTCAAAATGAATGTAATCACGGCCTTGGATGGCAAAGAGGCCATCGAAAAATTAAACCAAAATCCGAATATAGACATTGTACTTCTGGATATGATGATGGCTCAAATGGATGGTTATGAAACGGCCACTCAAATTAGGAACACTCCGAAATGGAAAAATTTACCTATTATAGCTGTTACCGCAAAAGCGATGATGGGTGATCGACAAAAATGTATTAATGCGGGTGCATCGGATTACATTACCAAGCCGGTAGATATTGATCAGCTTGTTTCACTCATGCGCGTGTGGCTATTTGAAAAATAATTTCTAGCTTTTAAAATTTTAATATCAAAATACAAATACGTATTCTTAAAAAAATGAAAAATAAAGTATTAATTATAGATGATGATAGCAGAAATATTTTTGCGCTTTCCGCAATATTAAAAACGAAGTCATTTATTTGTTATACCGAGCAAGATTCGCTAGTAGCCGTAGAATTGCTTAAAAGTGATCTGGAAATCGATGCCATTTTATTGGATATGATGATGCCCGAAATGGATGGTTATGATATGATACCAGTAATCAAAACTATAGCCCATCGAAGGGATACTCCAATCATCGCTGTTACTGCTCAAGCAATGGTGGGTGACAAAGAAAAATGTTTGGCTGCCGGAGCAGATGATTATATTTCCAAACCCATTGACTTCGATAAACTTTTACAAGTGTTGACAAATCTATAATCATGGTTGCGGAAGGAGATATTGATACCTTGTTAGACGATATTTACAGAATACATGGATACGATTTTTTGAATTATTCGCGTAGTTCTTTAATCCGAAGAATAAATCGTATTTATGGAATGGACAAATTCCCCAGCTTTGCTGAATTACGCTATAAAGTTCAAACCGATCCGGAGTATGTTGTGAAATTTGTTCAGGAATTGACGGTGAATGTAACTGAAATGTTCCGGGATCCCCACTTTTACCATTCACTCCGAAATAACGTGATACCTTATCTCGCCTCAAAACCGTTTATTAGAATTTGGCATGCGGGATGCTCCACGGGGGAAGAAGTTTTTTCTGTAGCTATTTTGCTTAAAGAAGCCGGACTGCTTCATAAATCTCTCATATATGGAACAGATATAAATGCCAAAGTGCTTGAAAATATAAAAAAGGGGGTCTTCCCTATTAATCATTTAAAACAATATTCCGAAAACTACATTGCCTCGGGCGGTAAAGAAGATTTTTCAAATTATTATACCGCTAACTATGGACAGGCAAAGTTTAAGGAAGAGCTTTCGAAGAAAATAATAATTTCTACTCATAACTTAGTATCCGACGGTTCCTTTAATGAATTCGACCTTATCTTGTGTAGAAATGTACTTATCTATTTCAACAAGGAATTACAAGACTGTGTTTTGAATTTACTAGACAATAGCCTCGCCTCTTTGGGATATTTAGCCTTAGGAAGTAAAGAAACGTTAAAATTCTCAGTCATAGCTCCCCAATACCGCCAATTAAATTCTGAAAAAATATGGAGGAAAGCAACCTAAAACAACCCGCCAAACTGATCATAATTGCTGGCTCGGCTGGAAGTTTAACCATTCTTTTCGAATTGTTGCCTTTGTTAGAAATACAGCCAGGCTATTCCTTACTAATTGTGGTTCATCGTAAAAGTGATTCAGACTCCACATTGTTTGAAATTCTAAAACTAAAAACCAATAATCCAATAATAGAAATAGAAGATAAACAGTCGCTTACGGAGGGAATGATTTATTTGGCACCAGCCGACTATCATTTATTAATTGAAAATAGGAATTTGTTTTGCCTAGACTTTTCTGAAAAAGTGAATTTTAGTCGTCCTAGTATTGATGTAACATTTGAATCCGCGGCCCGCATTTTTAAGAAGGATACAATAGGGATCTTATTATCAGGAGCTAATGAAGACGGTTCGCAGGGACTCTTGACCCTTAAACAATATGGGGGCTATACCATCGTACAAGCCCCCCACACTGCTCAGGTTTCCGTCATGCCTGATGCGGCCATACGATTAAATGCCTTCGATAAAATAATGACTCCCGCCGAAATTCTTGATTTCTTGAATACAGTTCAGGAAAAATTGGGTTGATCCTCCGATTCATTTTTAGTAGTCTGTGGCTTAATAATCATTCTGAGGGACTGGTCGTTCGTAATAAAGGCTACCATCCAGTTATATAGCGTACGTATTCGGTTTCTGTAGGTAATTAATGCCATCAGATGTATAAATAGCCACGCTAACCAAGCTACTAAACCGTTAAAATGCATCTTAGGCTTGGGTAAATCGACCACTGCTTTCATTTTTCCAATAATTGCCATTGTGCCTTTATCCACATACCTGAATTTTTCCAGGGCCTTTTTAGAGAGCAAATTCTTGAAATTTTGCGCCAAATTCTCCCCTTGTTGGATAGCAACTTGGGCTACCTGAGGGTGACCAAATGGGTAATCCTCATCCGTTATGTTCAGACAAGTATCTCCAATAGCGTAAATATTATCGATTCCCTTTAAATTATTGAATTCATCCACATTTAAGCGATTAGCTCTACCGTAGCAATCGTCTGGTAAACCATCGATTTTATGAGCTGTCACACCCGCCGCCCATATCAATGTTTTACAGGGTATGGTTTGACCATCATTTAGGATTACGGTATCATTTACAAAATCTTTAACCCTATTTTTAAGTAAAATTTTCACACCCAATTTTTCTAAATCTTTATAGGTGTCCTGTTGCGATTCAAGACTCATAGGGGACAACAAGGCATCTCCGCCATCCACTAAGTAAATTTCACTTCCCTTTCCAACAAGCTCTGGATATTCTTTTCGTAAAACACCATTTCGCATTTCCGCAAAAACACCCGAAAGTTCAACCCCAGTAGGCCCGCCTCCTGCAATTACTACGGTTAATCGCTGTTTTATTTCTTGTTCATCCGTGGAAATTGTAGCTTTTTCCATTTCCTGTAACAGCCGATTACGCATCGTAATGGCTTCATCAACGGTTTTCAGAGAAAGCGCATTTTTTCT
>CAXBLH010000245.1:0-8256 GCA_963976315.1 uncultured Dyadobacter sp. | reverse complement strand
TATTGTTCCAGTACATGCGTAAAAGCGTCTGTAATTCCATTGGCCAGTTGTCGTTCGGGTATGGAGTGTACTACTTGCGGATCCAAAATTGAAAATGCAGGAAACAGTCCAGGTCCACCCATCGCAAGTTTTTCTTGGGTCTCTGCCCTAGTTATTACAGAGCCGCTATTCATTTCAGAGCCAGTCGCGGGTAAAGTAAGTACGGTTCCGAAAGGCAAACCGCTGAGTACTGGCTTGCGATTGGTAAGCAGCTCCCAGGGCTCACCAGCATAATTAGCAGCAGCCGATAAAAATTTGGTGCCGTCAATTACTGAACCTCCCCCTACTGCAAGCATAAAGGTGATGTTCTCTTTTTTGATGATTTCGAGTGCCTTCAAAAGGATAGCATACTCTGGATTAGCAGGTATACCTACGAATTCAATGACTTCATAACCAGTTAAAGCTTCCATTACCTGCTCATAAATACCGTTTTTCTTAATACTACCGCCTCCGTAGAGCATTAGTATTTTGGCATTTGCAGGAATTTCGGACTTTAAAGCTTTAATCTGATCTTTTCCGAAAATAATTTTCGTTGGATTTTTATATTGAAATGATTTCATGGTTACCTAATTGGTGGTCTTTTTTGGTTTTACTGAAATAAATTGTGCTGTTACTACATTTGCCTATCAGTCAATCTGCACAATCATTTTTCCTTTATTAACGCCAGAAAATAAGTCAATGAAAGCGCTTGGTACATTTTCAAAGCCTTTCACGATTGTTTCGGCATGTTTTAAATCGCCGTTTTGGAGCCATTTTCCAAGCTGTTGTACCGCTTCCGGAAATTTGGTAGCATAATTACTTACAATAAAACCTTGCATCAGCACACTGTTCTTAACTAGGATGGGTTCAATTCGCGGCCCAACAGGTACGCTCGTTTCATTGTATACCGCAATAGAGCCGCAGACTACGATTCTTGCGAATTTGTTGAGGTTGGTATAGGTGGCATCGGATATGGAGCCTCCAACATTGTCGAAATATACATCCACTCCGTTTGGTGCTGCTTGGGATATAGCAGCGGTCATGTCTTTGGTGGTATTATAATTAATAGCTTCGTCGAATCCGAACTGAGTTTTTAAAAGCGTAACTTTTTCATCAGTCCCTGCTATTCCAATTACACGACAGCCGTTGATTTTCGCTATTTGGCCTACAATACTACCCACGGCACCTGCGGCACCGGATACTACTACTGTTTCTCCCTTCTGGGGTTTGCCTATTTCCGATAATCCTAAATAGGCTGTTAGCCCAGTCATGCCTAAGACACCCAAATAGGTGGATGGAGCCGCCAGATTTGGATCTATTTTGGAGAGTCCATCGCCATTGGATATTTGGAATTGAGACCAACGAAGGTTACCGCTTATCCAATCCCCTTTGGAAAATGTGGTATTATTGGACTCCATTACTTCGGCAATGATACCGGAACTAACGGGTTGATTTATTTCAAATGGGGGTACATACGATTTGGCCGAACTCATACGTCCACGCAAATAGGGATCCACAGACACGAATCTAGTTTTAAGTAATAACTCGCCGTCCAGAATGGCAGGCAATTCCTGATCAATGAACTTGAAGTTGTTTAAGGTAGGCTTCCCTTCTGGGCGACTTGCTAATATGATTGTTTGATTGCTCATTTTCTTGATTTTTATTTTAAACTAACAGTAAGTTGACCTCTATATTTCCTCTCGTTGCATTCGAATAAGGACAAACTTGATGTGCAGACTCCAGCAATTTTTGGGCCAATGCTTGTTCTACTTCTGGAATGGACACTTCTAATTTCACGGCAAGCCCAAATCCTCCTGTCTCATTGGGGCCAATGCTCACTGATGCAGTTACCTTCGTTTTTGGTAGTTTTATTTTCTGCGTTCTTGCTACATGGTTTAAGGCACTATCAAAGCAAGCTGCATAACCGGCAGCGAAAAGCTGTTCTGGGTTAGTAAAGGGGCCGCCTTTGCCTCCCATTTCTTTTGGGATTTCAATTCTCAAATCTAAAACTCCATCGTCTGTTTGCGTCTTGCCTTCTCTTCCACCAGTTGCGGTGGCTTTCGCTGTATATAAGGTTTTCATGGTATTACTATTTAATTAAAAATGAATGTTCATTCATTTATTTAACAAAAAAATTATTTTTTAATTCCGTCCCAGGTCAAAATAAATGCATTTTTTAATTCTGTTTCGTTCAGTAGAAATTGCTCTTTCTGGTGTACGCTGATCAAAAAAGAAAGCGGATGAACCGTATAGGCATATAGTAGGTAAGGTGAAACCTCCTTAATAACACCTTCTTCCTGTCCTCGCTTCCACAAATCTAGTAATGGTTGTAAATGGAGCAGTCCCTTTTGTTTGCTTTCTTCATCAATCATGGGTGTAATATCACACTGTGAAAGAAATATTGCTTCGTCTAAATGATTGATTTTATAGTGCGCAATGTTATTCCAAATTGTTTCAAAGCCTTTTTTGACCGGTTGGGTGGAGTCGTAGTTTTGAAAAGCATGGGCACTAAAAGATGCTTTGACATGTAAATAAAGTTGGTTGATTAAATCCTGTTTATTTTCAAAGTAAAGGTAAATCGTCGCCGGGGCGACTTTGGCCATCTTGGCGATTTTAGCCATTGGAGCGTCATGAAATCCCCGGTTGTTGACCAAATATAAGGTGGCATCAAGTAAAGCTGATCTCTTGTCCAATACTTTCTCTTTAATAGTCATTGTTCTTTTTATTTTGGGATGGGCTACTGCAATCTTAGGGGTAGCTGCATATAAAGATCTAACATAAAAAATGAATATTCGTTCATTTTTTTCTATTGTATTCTGGCCTATCGTACTAGTGAGTTAGACTGGATAGCCGTTAAAAATGCCATTATGTCAATTTTAACGGCTCTTTCGTGCAGTTCGTTTGGGTTTTAAAAACCAAAAATATTTTTACTCTTTGCGCGTGAACTCGTTTTTCGGGTGGAGGTTGTCGTTTTTCCGAGTAACATTCCAAATAATCCTCTTACCAATTCTCTACCTATTTGTTTGGCTAGTGGCGAGGAGAGTGCTTCCGCAATCATGCTGGGTTCTTCTTTTACTTTTCTGGTGGATGCCTTGGCTACTATTTCGGTCTCAGCGGCTTTTGCACTTTGTTCCATACGCTTAGAAAGTATTTCATAGGCACTTTCCGGATCAATCGGATCTTTGTATTTCAGGTAAAGCTCCGATTGTTTTATATGGTTGTCATAATCGGCCTGTGCCAGCGGGCCCATAATAGAAGTGGGTGGTACCAAATGGGTTGCTGCTACTTCCGTTGGAATCCCTTTTTCATTCAGTACGGTTACAAGTGCCTGCCCAATTCCAAGGGTGGTTAATACTTCATCAATGGTATAAAAATCAGATCTAGGATAAGTCTTTACGGTTTGTCGGAGTGCATCAGCATCTTGTGGAGTGAAGGATCGTAAAACATGTTGCACACGATTACCAAGCTGTGAAAGTACCGAAGCCGGAATGTCTTGGGACATTTGTGTGCAGAAAAATATCCCAACCCCTTTGGATCGTATCAACCGAACTACTTGTTCAATCTGTTCCTGAAATGCTTTGGGTGCATCATTAAAAAGTAAATGTGCTTCGTCCAGAAAGAAAACCAGTTTCGGTTTGTCCAAATCACCTGCTTCAGGGAGTTTATTGTATAATTCCGCCAGCAAACTAAGCATGAATGTGGAAAACATCGCTGGCTTGTCTTGCACATCTGATACATTCAATAAACTAATTACCCCGCGTCCATCGACTTTATTGATCAGGTCGGCTATATCGAAAGATGTTTCTCCGAAGATAGAACTGACACCTTGCTGTTCTAGTGCTACAATTTTACGAAGGATCGTCCCGGCACTTGAAGAGGAAATGGATCCATAATCTGCCTTTATCTCTTTAGCTCCTTCACCTTCTGACAGGTAATTTAGTACCTTCTTGAGATCATTTAGATCCACCATTGGCAGGCTATTATCGTCTGCATATTTGAACAAAATAGAAAGGACTCCAGACTGGGTGTCGTTAAGATCAAATATTTTTGCGAGAAGTACTGGCCCGAACTCTAAAATGGTGGCTCGCATTTGTGAACCCAATTTGCCACTTAAGGAGTACAATTCCAAAGGAAAAGCGGTGGGTTCAAATTTGATTCCCAGATTTTGGGCCCGTTCTTCGAGTGCTTTGTTAGACCTGCCTTCTTGCCCAATACCGGATAAATCGCCTTTGATATCAGACATAAATACGGCCACTCCGGCGGCCGACAACTGTTCGGCAAAAACTTGAAGAGTTCTGGTTTTGCCGGATCCAGTAGCACCCGCAATGAGTCCATGGCGATTCATCATTTTGAGTGGAAGGTTCACACCTGCCTCTGCGATTATTTCACCATTTAATATACCAGATCCTAAATGAATACTAGGTTTGTCGGTATTGTACGATTTCTGTATTGCGGCGATGAATTTTTCTCTATTTGACACGAATAAAAGGTTAATTTGTTGACTGGAATCGGATGAGAGCCAAAATTATTTTTCTTTCTATTTCAATTTTACAAAAAAGAATTAAATAATCGATGTATCTTATGAAAGACATTGTCAGAATGAGTTGAATATTTAAAGGTCTTTAAAGTTACATATCCATACGATTAGAGGAATTATTCTTTAAATTGTATTCTGGTAATATTTATTTATAATAATTGTATAGTCTTGTTTTTGCGAAATTTTATTAGGTATTTTGGGTGAAGTGCTATACTAAAATTTTGTTCTTCATCGTAATTAAAAATTAATATTTATATGCTTAGTCGTGTTGCCAATTCAGTTTATTGGATGAATCGTTATATGGAGCGTGTTGAAAACTATACGCGTTTCGTTGGAGTTAACTTTAATTTGGCACTTGATTTGCCGCCAGATGTAGATGAGCAATGGGAGCCACTCTTGATCGCTACTGCTGATCACTTCCTGTTTTATAAATATTATGATAAGCCCACCAAGGAAGATGTTATTTACTTCATGACCTTTGACAAGCGTAATCCGAACTCCATTATAAGTTGTTTGTATGAAGCTCGTGAAAATGCCAGAACGATTCGTGAGGCCATATCCAAGGAAATGTGGGAGAGTATTAATACCTTTTATTTGTCCATAAAGGGTACTTCGCCGGATGATTTCAGAAATATGGATCACATGCAAACCTATTTTACCGACATCCGTAAAAACTGCCAACTTTTTCATGGGGTGGTGGATTCTTCAATTACAAGAAACGAAGCTTGGCATTTTGGGCGTTTGGGGAGGCATATTGAACGAGCAGATAAATGTTCTAGGTTTTTGGATGTGAAATATTTTACGCTGCAACAGGATACTGGAACCTTAACTTCTACCTTAGATTTAATGCTCTGGACAGCAGTGTTAAAATCGGTAAGCGCCTATAATATGTATCGACATACGCACCTTGCTTTGACCCCTTCCAATATTGTTGCTTTTTTGATATTAGACAAATTGTTTCCTCGTTCGATCGCATATTCCGTGCGTCAAGCTGAGCTCTCGCTATATGCCATTGAAGGGTCCATTCCTGAGCGTGGACATACCAATATTGCCGAAAGAGCAATTAGTAAACTGAGAAGCGGACTTGAATTTACCGAAGTTGCGGATGTATTTCAGGAAGGATTACATGAATTTTTAGATAAGTTTCAGATCGCAAATAATAAAGTGGATTCTGCTATATTCGATCTCTATTTCGGATTGGAAACAGAAGAAGCACAAAGCCAACTTTCGGGTTCTAATATGGGGCAATGGATGAAATAGTCTTGTTCGTTGATTTACCACTGAACCATAATAGTACCCCATGACTTATTGTTAAAAAGTAGGACTTAGGCCGGGGTACTAGATTTTATGCTTGGTAATCCATAAATTAAAAATTGGTTTTAGGTAGCGTTTATAGAATTTATTTACCGTTATGAATGTATTACACTCAGGCACTTAACTTGCATGTTTCTGGGCAGGCTACAATTTAATGGGATGTGTTTTTGAAAGTTCGGTTCAAGAATGCCTTTAAGTGTAAGGAGTGAGTTTTTAACAAAATGAATATTTATGAACCTACAAGTTCAACACACACTAAGGTATAATTATGATAGCGCTGTGATATTACAACCACAAACGCTGTACCTCTATCCAAAATCATATCCACACCAACGTGTGATAGACTATAACCTTTTTATTGAGCCATGGCCGACTAAGGTCGTAAAAAGTGTAGATGCCGAAGGTAATGTACAACAAGTAGCCTATTTTTCTGGAAGTCCAGTAAATTATCTTTCGGTCACGGCAGACATGACGCTGCTGTCAGAATCTTTTAATGTCTTCGATTTTGTGCATTTTCCCTATTCTACCAAAAACCTTACATTCATGTATGATGATAGGATTTATAAATATTTGAGTCCCTATCTGAATCGTAATGATTGTACAAACCAGGTTTATGCATTGGCCAATAAGATTGCTAATCAGGTGAATTGGGGAACTGTACCCTTTTTGATGGAACTGGCGAAATACATAGCGGAGAAATTTTCGTATGCCCAAAGAGAATATGGAAATGCCTTATTTCCAGACGAGACACTTTTGCAAAATTCAGGTTCTTGTCGCGATTTTTCGAGACTTTATATTGCTTGTTGCCGTAGTTTGGGGATCGCCGCCCGATTTGTGAGTGGGTATTTATATGGTAATCCGCAACAAGCTCATGAACTGCATGCTTGGGCGGAGGTATATTTACCTGGGGCAGGATGGAGAGGTTTTGATCCAACGGAAGGTAAAGCCATTGTCAATAATCACATTTGTTTGGGGGCTTCTGCTGATTATGATCAATTAGCGCCAGTAATGGGGGCATTCAATGGTTATGCTAATTCCAGTTTGACTACAAATGTCAACATTCGTATGACACCTTGAATTTAGCAATTCAATCCTCTGAGTATTAAAGGGTATCAGTGGTATTTTATGTTTTGTTAAAATAAATAAACCTCATACCGATGGAATTTTAGTACTTTTGTCTATTATTTATAAGAGTAATTATAGCACTGTGACGTTAATTAAATCTATCTCAGGGATACGAGGAATTGTGGGGGGGAAGTCAGGTGAAGCGCTGACTCCGATTGATATTGTTAAATTTTCTGCTGCTTATGGTACTTGGTTGGTACGTAATAATCCTGATAACCTAAAGGTAGTAATTGGGCGAGATGCTCGATTATCGGGTCCTATGGCTAGTAAGCTGGTTATAGGTACGCTGCAAGGTGTGGGATTAAATGTGATAGATCTTGATTTATCCACCACGCCAACTGTGGAGCTTGCTGTCCAAATGGAAAGTGCTGCTGGTGGAATTATTTTAACTGCTAGCCATAATCCAATTCAATGGAATGCCCTTAAACTGTTAAATGAAAAGGGAGAGTTTATATCTGAACAAGATGGCGCTGAGGTGCTCAGGATTGCAGAAGAGGAAGACTTTATTTTCGTTGATGTAAAAAAACTAGGTACCTATCAACAAGATAATACCTATTTACAAAAGCATGTAGACCATGTTTTGAATTTGAAATTGGTAGATGTTGAGGCTATTAAAGCGGCGAATTTTAAGATTGTCGTGGATGCTGTCAATTCTACAGGTGGCATAGCAGTTCCCATGTTATTAAAAGCATTGGGTGTGGATTCTGAAAATGTGAAGTTGTTGCACTGTGAGCCTACTGGAAATTTTGCCCATAACCCAGAACCGCTTCCAGAGCATTTAAGAGATATTAGCCAGGAGCTTAATCATGGTTCGTATAACTTAGGAATTGTAGTTGATCCGGATGTGGACCGTTTGGCATTGATGTGCGAAGATGGTTCTCCGTTTGGGGAAGAATATACCTTGGTAGCTGTTGCGGATTATGTTCTTAAAAATACACCAGGCAATAGCGTTTCCAATCTTTCGTCAACGGCAGCATTACGTGACATAACCCTCAAATCCGGTGGGAGTTACTCGGCATCCGCAGTAGGTGAGGTGAACGTAGTAACCATGATGAAGGAAACCAATGCGGTGATTGGCGGGGAAGGTAATGGCGGTGTCATTTACCCAGAAAGTCATTATGGTCGGGATTCGTTGGTAGGGATAGCCTTGTTTTTAACAAGTTTAGCCAAATTTGGAAAGTCAGCTTCGGTATTGAGAAAGTCTTTTCCAAATTACTATATCTCCAAAAATAAAATTGAACTAACTGAGGACATTAATGTAG
>CAXBLH010000244.1:0-8258 GCA_963976315.1 uncultured Dyadobacter sp. | reverse complement strand
TCTTTACGTTATGATTTCGAAAACTTTCCTTTCTTTTTTATTTGTACTATTTACCATTTTTGTCTCATTAGGACAAACCATCCCCACCCCTAAGGAACATTTCGGATTCAATATTGGAGATGATTATAAATTGGCTAATTATACACAGTCAGAAGCCTATTTTCTTAAATTGGCCGCTATTTCTAACCGAGTTAAAGTAGTTGATATCGGACTCACGGAAGAAGGGAGACATCAATATATGCTAATAGTTTCTTCCCCCGAAAACCTAAAAAAACTTGACCGGTATAAAGCAATTTCTCAAAGGCTCACGCATGCCAGCGACCTCACTCCCGAAGCCGCAAAAGCTTTGTCCCAAGAAGGAAAACCTGTGGTATGGATTGATGGCGGCTTACACGCCACAGAGACTGTGGGTGCCCATCAATTAATAGAGACTTATTATCAGTTGGTTAGCCGAACGGATAAAGAAACCATGCAGATCTTGGATAATGTGATTATCCTGCTTTCACAAGTAAACCCTGATGGACAAGAGCTAGTATCGAACTGGTATATGCAGGGAACAGACGATAAGAAGCGAAACATGAAAATTCCTAGGTTATATCAAAAATATGTAGGTCACGACAACAACCGCGATTTTTACATGAATAACATGGCAGAATCGATTAACATTTCTCGCCAGCAATACATCGAATGGATGCCGCAAATTATTTATAATCACCATCAAAGTGGTCCCGCTGGGAGTGTGGTGGCAGGCCCGCCTTACCGCGATCCTTTCAACCATACTTTTGACCCGATGGTAATAACTGGTCTGGATGCAGTTGCGGCGGCGATGATCAATCGATTAAATGTGGAAGACAAACCTGGTTATACCAGATTAGCCGGCTCTGTTTATTCCACTTGGTGGAACGGCGGATTACGGACGACCCCCTATTTTCATAATATGATTGGAATTTTAACGGAAATTATAGGAAGTCCAACTCCTGCAAGTGTCCCATTGGTACCTGCCCGACTAGTTCCAAACAATGCCACACCGAATCCAGTAACACCTCAATCATGGTCTTTTCGTCAATCTATTGATTATTCGGTGTCTTTGAATTATGCGGTATTAGATTATGCCAGAAGATCTGGCGATGAATTACTTTTCAATATTTATAAAATGGGAAGTAATGCCATTGAACGTGGTAGTCGAGATAATTGGACCTTACTTCCTAAATATTCGGCCGCAGTAGCTACGGCGATGGATGCGGACAAGAAAAAGCCTAAAAAAGATACTGCTACTATAAAAATTGATTCCCTCAATACTGAAACGGATAGTGGTAAAACAGAACTGGCAAGAGCACTTAAAATTTATGATTCGGTATACAAAGACCCTGCATTAAGAGATGCCCGCGGTTACGTTATTTCCCAAAACCAACCCGATTTCCCTACCGCCGTAAAATTTGTAAACACGTTGATCAAGTCTGGGATTCAAGTACATAAAGCCACGGCAGCATTTACTTTGGAAGGAAAAGCCTATCCAGAAGGTTCCTACGTTATCAAAACCAATCAGGCATTCCGGCCACACCTGTTGGATATGTTTGAGCCACAGGATCATCCCAATGATTTTCAATACCCCGGTGGGCCACCTTTGAAACCTTACGATGTGGCAGGATGGACATTGGCCTATCAAATGGGCATTAAATTCGACCGCATATTAAATGCATTCGACGGCCCATTTGTGGCTGTTCCTTATGGGGAAATGCAAAAAGCACATCCCCATGCTTTGCTCGCTTCGAAGAAGGGGTATGTCTTGAACAGCCAGACAAACGATGCTTATATGGTGGTCAATAATTTGTTAAATGCTGGCATTCCCGTTTCGCGGATTCCAGTCAAATCGGGAGATAACGCAAGCGGCTCCTTTTATGTTTCCGAAAAAGGGAAGACCATACTGGAAAAAGCGGTTACAGATTATGGCATTCAAATTACGTCAGTATCCACAAAACCGGCCAATACCATTCCCATTTCAAAATCAAGGATCGCACTCTTTGACCAATATGGAGGGTCCATGCCGTCGGGATGGGTGAGGTGGTTATTGGAACAGAATAATTTTGCATTTACCGTTATTTACCCGAATGATATTGACTCTACAGACCTGCGTTCAAAATATGATGTCATATTGTTTATGGGAGGCGGAATGCCCCCTTTAAACACGAAAGCTTCTGAACTTACCCGTAAATCTCGTGACCCACTCCCTTCGGAAATTCCGGAAGAGTACCGCCCGTGGCTTGGAAATATTACTGCTGAAAAATCTATACCCGCTTTAAAAACATTTATGGAAAATGGCGGAACTATATTCACCGTGGGCAGTAGCACTTTGCTGGCCTACCACCTCGAACTTCCGGTGCGTAATGCGCTAATGGAAATGTCGAACAGTGGTACGGAGCATACATTGGCGGCAGATAAGTATTACATTCCAGGAAGTGTACTACAGGTTGTCATTGATACGACACACCGAGCAAATTGGGGCATGGAACCATTGGCTGATGTAGTTTTTAGCAACAGTCCTGTATTTAGGTTAAATCCAGATGCTGCGTTAAAAGGCGTAAAAAGTCTGGCTTGGTTTGGTGATTCCAAAACCCTTCGAAGCGGATGGGCTTGGGGGATTTCTTATCTTCAAGGTGGAGTAGTTTCATTTGAAGCGCAAATTGGAAAAGGTAAGTTTTACGCATTTGGACCAGAAATAATATTCCGAGCTCAATCACACAGCACGTTTAAATTACTTTTCAATGAATTGTATCAGTAAGTTTTAATGGCACCTAATCCCTTAACCTTTAAATAGAACCTATCCATTCGTTTGGGATATTTTATTAGGTAAAAAAATATACGTATTCCCTTGCACTATGCTGCAAACTTAAAAACACTTATATACTACCAACCGGTAAGTTATAAGTGTTTTTATTTTGGTGTAACTACCAAATAAAGGTATAGCTAAAAAACTGGCCGTCAATTACGAACCCTATCACGACTGGTTTTATAGGTGGTCATTTTATAAAAAAACAGAAATTTGTTATCTGCTTGAAAAACGTATTCATGCAGCATTTGACGACCGAAAGCCGATAACAACACTAAATAAGCCGTGATAAACTCAATTATAACTGTAAATAGCATTTTTCAAATCAAGTGACTGTAACCCATGGAGGTACTTGAATTTAAAATAGTAAAGCCTGCTTCACCAGACTCATAATATATTCAAGATTCGCAGTATCGCTTACCCTCACTTCATAATCGCCATTTCCCCAATGCCCTACGTTGGAAACATCTCTGCTTAATAATTTCGGATCGTCAAGCGTTCCAATTTTCAGATTGATCCAAAACTTCAATTCTGATTTTAAAACCAGTACATCCGCAAATACTTTTCCTTTGTAGGTGAACCCTACTACCATTTTTTGAGGTTTTATATCAATATCGGCTCCCAAATTAAGGATTGCATCTCGATAAGTCTCGTACAGCTCTACCGTTCCGTCACTTTTTCCATGTAAATGGTCTTCTTCGGCATATACTTTTATCTCGTTGGTCACCTTACTAATTTCAGGATTATTACCCTGCTGAAACTGCTTCAAACTAGGGGCTGATTTGGATTTTTTGATGGGATTAATCATCACAATATGATGATCAAACTGTTTTATTTCCCAAAGTTCAATAGCCAAGTCTTTAAAGTTGGACGACTGTTTCTGGAAATCGGTAAAAGACGGAGAGACGAAAATAACACGGCTTTGTGACCAATCCACATCTGTTCGTTTGAGGTTCTCCTGCTGCATCTCATTGTACTCCATAATAAAATCGGCCTTATATTCTAGCATCATGTTCAAATAAGAAACACCCTGATCCACCACGCTGTAATTCTTGCTTCTTTTGTATTCGATAATCACAAAGGCATTCGACTCTGGATCAAATGCAAGGGTATCGATACGGAAATTTTTTATGGAAAACTCGGACTTTACCAACTTCAAGGAAGTAAGTAATTCCAAGTTCAATTCAAACAAGCTCTGTATTTCCTTTTCGAGTTTGAAAGGGATCTCCCGCAGCGTCGATAATGTGTTTTTGGTGTTTGTATAAAATTGCATTTAATTCTTTGTTATTGACCTGTGCTATTCATTGTTAAAATTCTCCACTTGCTCAAAAATCTCAGTATTCACGTCATCCCGTTCAACGGGTTGATACCCAAACTCGGACACCAGAAGTATCAATCCTAATTTCAGAGCTGATTTTATATCCCCGAGCCCTTTTCTTCAAAAATAATTCCAAGCGAATTAGCAGCCGCAAATTCTTTGTAAACTTCTCAAATCAAATTGATAAGCTGCTCCGCCATTTCTTCTTTTAATATATACCCTACTTGCCGATACAATAGGTACTAGTGTTTGATAATGAGCTAATTAACTACTTGAAGGTACAAATAAGGTACATAATCGGATTGAAATCCTATTTTTTTCTACATGCATTAGCTGACAATTAGCCCAAAAAAAATCCCATATGGTGAGATTTTTGAGACTTGATCATTCATGTTTATTAAGCTTTTTCTCAAAAGTAATGCGATTTTGTGTGTTATTTTTCATTGATCAGCTTTATCTTAAATTTGAATTATTAAAATCTTTGGAATGGAGAATCAAATAGAAATTTATCAAAGTAGTGACGGCGAAACTCAGATCGAAGTAAAATTTGAGCAAGACACAGTTTGGCTTACACAGAAGATGATGGCTGACTTGTTTCATACGACGGTGCCTAATATTAATATGCACCTTAGTAATGTATTCGATGATGGTGAGCTGACAGAAGAGGCAACTATTAAGGATTCCTTAATAGTTCAAATGGAGGAAAAAAGAGAAGTAAAACGAAACCAATATTTTTAATGATTAGAAACTTAAACCGGAATAGGTGGCTCACTTTCGCCAGAATATATAATTCTGCATCAAACAAAACTGGTGTACTTTGGCGCGGAATTGGTGGTGCACTATGCGTTGGAATATCCAAGTTACGGTAATGAAGCGCAAACTGAGTATATTTATAGCCGTCAGGATTCTTCAGGGAATATTCTTTCCAGAGTTGCTGCAAGGTACCGCCAGGCTTTTGCAATTCTTTCTGGAAGACTGCAAATTGATTGCTTAAAGTCTCATACCGCTCCTTCTCGGTTTGACTGTTTTCGGTGAACAAATCTCTTAGATCAGACTCCTGAAGCTCGACAAGCTCCTGATAAGTAAGATCTAATGATTTGAAACGGGTGGTGTAACGGTCTACCGTTTTGCGGTCTACTTTTAAATAATCTGCAACCTTGCGGTTACTGAAGCCTTTCAGTTTAAAGATGATTAAACTCCGTAATTCCATGATATCAATTCTTTGGCCCGCCATGTATCTGTTAAGTGTTTCAGATACAAGACTATTAAAAATCATGAAAAGTGGCCCTATGACATCCGTTTTATAAAGGAATCAGCGGTTATGATTTTGGCCCCATGACCTCCGTAATAACGACCAGTCTTTTGGCCCCACGATTTCCGTTTTGATTGGCCCAGTATCACCGTAATGCCTGGCCCAATGACTTCCGTTTTAGACATCCTTTTCAAACTTTACTTCAATCTGAGTTTGGCCGTCAGCGCCTTGGTATATTTCAAATTTATTTTCCATTACTAGTACTTCAATTAAAAAACCATGGCCTGTTTTAACCCTGGTTCTGATCTGGATTTTTTGATCGGAATAATAGCATTGTATTTACCCTATACCCAACAGCAATAATGACATCCAGATTATAGTGAACACGATCCTGCTCTATTAAACGACTGCCCTCCTGTTGAACTGTTCGGAATTTCCGAACAGTTGCCAGTTCATCCAGTTCTTTGGATAAAAAGATATATTTAATGTGCACACTTATGTTCGCCTTGCTCGAAGCTAACAAGGCTACCAACTGTCAATTGGTTAGTCATACAGTGTCTTCTTGGAACGTTACTTCTATCTGGGTTTGGCCGTTATCGCCTGGGTATATTTCAATTTGGTTTTTCATAATTGTCATTTTAATGCCTCAGACATCGATCTAAACGAAAAAAGGGTATAGTTGGATCATAGTGGGTGAGCTAATATTCGAAGTTTTTTAAACCAGCACTATTCAGAGCAACCAGGTTCTTATGGATGGGCGGGCTCCGGGATCTTGACGTACCGGAAAAGGAATTCATTGCCAAAATTCAATACCCGTTTTTACAGATGTAATTAATTAGAAACAGCAATTACTGGATAAACTTGAAGAGCGAAATCTAGTTATCTATACATTCATCTGAATATGGACGTTCTCGACTCTGACATATTTCCTACCTTAAAATGCCCCAGTCCAAAAGGACTTAACCCGAAATAAGTAGCTGAATTTATCCAACATGCTATCAGTGAATAGTGATGTTATAGGCTTATTGTTAACGGAAACTACTGCTGAAACACAGCAAAAATCAAATCCGATTGAAGACATTTTAGGTGTGAACAAAACTTATCTTACTGACTAATAACGGAAAAGTGAGTCTCGGCTATATAATTTTGAACAGCTACCCCCTTCCAAAAACTCACTAAGTTATCATCGCTTCCCAGCAAACTTGAAAAAATCTTTAATATTCTGAGCAATCGCAGGCATACCTTTTTTCACCCAGGCTTTTTTTAAAACAGACTTCTGTGCCCAGGTCACTTTATTTTCTTCCAGAGTTGCCAACAGTGTAGGAACAAGCATTCCATCGTATAATTCAATACGTTGAAAGGTTGTTTTATACTCATTTATATGTTCCAGGTTTTTCTCATAAACACCCCTGATTGTGTCGGGAGCAACGAAATGCCCCCCCTCCAAAACGCGTTGCCCTACTCTGGCAACGCAGTCGCTCACTTTATCCAGGCACAGGTAGTTTAACTGAATTTGGTAACCGTTTTTCTCAAATAAGTCGAGATATTCCCAGTAGTTCCCATGAGACAAAGGTGTCTCCAATACGAAATGATCTTTCGCAGCAATTGCCATTTTCATCTGCTCAACAAGCTTCATTTCCATTAATTCTGTAGATCTTTTTGGGATCATATCAACAAGAAAGTCTTGTTCAAGGAGCGCCAGTTCGAATTCTGTTCGTGTATTGTCTCTGTCAAAGGAAAGTATGTCACCAAATACCGCCGGGAGCATGGTTTGAATATGGGTAGATTTCCCTGCACCATTCGGTCCGGAAATTACTAGTAGTGTAGGTTTAGAGTAATCCATACTCCATTCTAACCTTATCGGCATCTGTTGGATCAAGTACATTCAGTACTTGGGCTTCGTATTTTGCACCTATAACATAAACATGTTGAATTTCAATACGGCCATCCGGAAACTCGCGATACACTTGACCCTCCGGAAGCTTGTCAGAAAGAATTAAAAAAGGGAGATTATTACTAAAATTACGGGCACGGAGTTTATTGATAGTAACAAAGTATTGTTCTTTATCAACGGTTCTATCTACGTTAGCTCGTTTTGTTCTCACTTTCACAGTTTTCAATTGTTTGTTGATACGAGTAAAAATACTAATTTTAAAGCTAAAAAACAAGAAAATCCGGCATTCGCATAAGTTGCAATTTAACCATAAATACCAATTCTGCAACCTGAATAAGTTGTCAAAAAAATGTAGCCCTCCCGCTCTCTCTAACCTCAACCTCCCCTCTCAAATAAAGCCTCCCCTGCCCACTAATATGTACAACCTGAAAGCGAATTTCGACAAAATTTCACCCATTATCAAGTCCTCCTTAAACGAACTTTTATTGTCGGATGATAAATTTCAATACTACAGGAACCCACATAAATGGAGTGATATAGAGACAATTACACTTGCTATCCTAGCTGAAATAATTAGTTTAGATTCTGAAAGTTGGCTCTTTACCAAAATGAAAAGCGATCTGAATTTAATTTCTCCTGTACTTATTGATCATTCAAATTACAATCACAGAAAACGAAGATTAAACCCATATATCGATGCCATTTCATAATGGGTTGCCAGACAAATTGACGGACAAAACAATAGAGTGATTATAGATTCGATTCCCATACCTATTTGCATAAACCCTAGAATGTATAGAAGTACAATTTGTAAGGATGATCTTCAAGTTCAACCAGTAAAAAGTTATAATCCTTCTCTCAAAATGCATTATTACGGCTTTAAAATGCAAATAATGATCACTCAAAAAGGTGTTGATTATTCCGAACAAAGTACACCACATTCCGAGTCATAGTGCACCAGTTTGGT
>CAXBLH010000243.1:0-8261 GCA_963976315.1 uncultured Dyadobacter sp. | reverse complement strand
TCCTGTAAGCTTCCCATTTTAGAGCCTTGCTGTCTCGAACCTCCTTGGTGAATTATAATAATAATTTTCCTTTTTTCAGGACATTTTCTGCGAGTACCATTAGAAATAAGATACTTGTGCTCAAATGCAAAAACCAGCCGGGCGCTTGATGCTGATCTAGCTTCCTGAGAATATCGAAAGTAATTGACCGCTCCTGAGCAGGCGTTAACGCCGCGCTGCGGACCGTTTTTCTCCAATAATGTCTTTTGCGAGTCTATGATTCAGAGCTACTCCGCATACATAGGTTTCAGGCGGCGGTTCTCTTCCTTGAGTGCCTTCGATTCCGACAGTTCCGAAGCACAGATATCACTGCATTTTTTACGCTAAATGTATAATGTAGCCTTGGAGCACCATTTTTCCAAGCAACATTGCTTGCCAGATACAAATTTTTTAAGTTTTGACGATCTTCATCTTGAGAGGTAAAAAAATACGGTGGTTTTTCTGTACTGTTAGCTCCTTGAATTTATTCCCCATTAGTTCGTAAAATACCCATTTTCCAGCATTCAAATTACAAAATAGTGGTACATCAAATCAAATTACTGTACAATACGGATTGTTACGTTTAACTGTAATTTCTGGGATGTCCAGATTTACCAGTGCATTTCAAGAGATATGGTATAGCCTTCCACCTGAGAGAAACGACACAAGTTGCACAAAGCAGCCTGGACGTCAATCACGCTGCCCGCTTCATTCGCTTCGCTCCCGTGTTGGTGTTGCCTTTCCAGGCAGTTTGCTTTGTGCCTGTTTGCATCGTTCTCCATGGTGGAGGGCAATAAAACATCAGAATCATGAAAGCTGAAAAATTGTCAAAATCGGATCTTGCAGAATTTACAGGTACCGAAAAGTGGTACCGACACGCATTAGTGCAAAACTTCTTATACACAGATGGTATTAAGTATGTCGCTGAAAAAGCCGGGGCCTACTGGCTCATTGATGAAATTGCTTTTCAACAAACTCATCCACTTGTCAAAAGAGAAGAATTTCAAGTTTGGACACTTAATGTAGATCTAGAACAATCCACTGCAACACTTACATGTGATGATGGTAACTTTCAGATAGTATCCACTAAACAAATCAGTTATACCGACTTTCCGTTGGAAGAGATCAAATCTATGTTACAGATAACGTGATCTTACTGCCAGGTAAATATTGATCAAGTAAAGCTGCTCCGGAAAGGGAGCAGCTTTTTCATAAGATAGCAACTGTTCAATTTAAAAGAGAGATGCCTGTGCTGGTGGGGTAGGAGTGTCCAAAGCTACCAACTCTTCGTAGATGAACGGGACGGTTGGATCTTCGGCTTTCAAGAAGTCTTTGTGAACTGTGCATGCTTCCATTAAGTTTTCGGGAAGCTGAAAAGTTGCAAGCTCGGTGATTCGCTCTTCCGGTAGGTCATCCATCATCCACTCCAATGCTAGATTGTCGGGTAGTATTGTAGGCATTCTCAATTTGGAATTGTGAATCTTTGCCATCATTGCATTGGCCTTGGTGGTCACCAGGCTCACGGTGTCAACTGTTTCGCCGGTATCCTGATCGGTCCAGGATTGCCAGATACCTGCTACGTAAAAATAGGGTTGGTCCTTTACACCGATATAATGTGGATATTTATCGGCTGTTTTTTTCTTTTCGCCAGTACGTTTATTGACTCCGTACTCGTGCCTCCATTCGTAAAAGCCAGAGGACAAAATAAGGCATCTGCGCTCTAAGGCAGCTTCGCGGTAAATCTTATCATCAAACAAAAGTTCGCCTCCCTTGGCATTCTGAGTGTCGTATCCTTTTTGCCAGGTCCCATCTTTTTTCTTATAACCTCTCCTGAATTTTTCGGCCTGGTCTCGGTTCTTTACATATTTTGGCAAGAAACTCCATTCCATCTGAACTATATCAAAATTATCACGGGTGTAACGTGGTTTTAACACCGCGATCTTTCCAAATTCGAATGCATGGGTAACATTCCGGTTTAGAAATTCATAGTCTTTAACAGCTTTTTCTAGTTGCATTAGCTGTATAAATTCAGCTTTGGTCACTTTTTGACCGTTGTAGTAGCACATGATTACTAGGTTTTAGTGTTTTGGAAATGTTCAACAATTTTCGCGCCAATCGGAATTGCTTCCGATTGCCTTCCTTCCGGAATAGACATCCAAACTTTGTGACCGTCAAATACTTTGGATCTGCTGATAATCAATGGCTTTCGTCCGTCTGGGAAAGTCAACTGAAAAACGGTTCTACCTGCTAAATCCATGACTTTGATAGCAACCTTCATACCTTCAAATTCTACCTCAAAGTCGTCAGCCTGAAATAACATACCTAAATAGTCTAGGATTAAGTAATCGATTAACAAATTACATATCTAAAACGAAATATTTCATGGAGCGCGTTGATGAGCTTTGTAAACGTTAGTGATTGAAGCCTTTATAATTGTACTAATATCTACTCCAGTGCTGTGTAGTAGGGGAATTAGAACAATTATGCAGATTAAAATTGTTACAGCTGTTTTTCTAAGAGATTTCATTACTTCCAAAACTCCGATCTGAGAAATTTTAGTAGCCTTAACTGAAAAACCTGACTTGGTAAGGGACACTTCAAAATTTTCAATATCAGTTTCTTTTCTTTGAACTTCTGTATCTGTTGTCATGATTGTTTTTTATTTCGAATAACTGATTTTTTAGTTCTGGAAAGAAGGAAAGTTGCAGCGAGCAGGGTCATTCATGCTTTCTATATTTCGTTCCGTTGACTTTTGCAAACCAAATACATTGATTGCAAAAACAGTAGGACGCAATTTCACGTTCGATAATTTATGTGGGACATTAATTATTAAAAATCTGATTTATAGTGACTTGTAATGTATTGGCTTTTTAGAAGCAAATGATTGGTTACGGAAGGATCGGCTAGCTGCTGAAATTTTATGGATCCGAGGGCATAGATGTTAATTTTAAGTAGGAATCTGTTCCTTCAGTTACAGATAGAGAAGCCAAACTGCCAAAAATCAGTCCTAGAAAAAGTAGTAGTGAAATCCCAAGTCTTTCTAATAAATGCAATTGTTTGTTGCTAGGCATGTTGCTTATAATTTGTTGTTTTTGATTCATTGATCCTGATTATTTCTGATACAAAACACGGCTCAGGAACTAAAAAAAGAAAGGACAAGTTATTAATTAATGTGGGACATAAATTATAACATTCTCATTATCAATGAATATTAAAGGAGCTGGCCGAAAGCCAATGGAAAGCGAAAATCGCAGGGAAAAAAATATACGGGTAAGGCTCACTGAGGCTGAATTAATACTGATTCAAAAGCTATATAGAAGGACTCGGAAGCAGACAATTTCTGATATGGTGAGAACGGTTATTTTTCAAGAAAACCTGTCGGTCCGGATTGAAAACCGAGAATTTCGGATTGCTATGCAGGAGATTTCAAGTCTCATTGATCAGAGTGGTAAAATCGCTCGCTCGAAAGCGCCAAAATTCGACGATTTTAAAGAAATTGTAGAGCGCCTAGAAATTTCCCTTAAAGATGCTTCAGCCAAGTTTGGCAATCAGGTGCTGGTGCTTTCAGATTTAAGTGAGATCAACATATCAAATAATTAATCAAAACGTCATAATGGCCCTTTCTGTCAAATACAATTTCTTATATTTGAAAAAAGGTCTGAGGAAAGCAATGAAGTAGAGTTAGACGAAAATCACTGTGAATAACCAGGATCAATATTTTAAGAAATTACAGCGGAACGGTATATACCATTATGGCCATTTAATGCCTAATCTAAATCCGCCAGTTTGCGAAGTCATAAATTCCTTAAATGAGAATCCAATCATAGAACACCGTGAATACGACCTTTTTAAACCTGGCGATAGGATTGATCTGAAGGCATTTAGTGAAGATTGGGACGAAATTACAAGTGTGGAGTATAAGATGGCCTTTGATGTTGCTACGTCAGGAGATTTTAAGGTTTATATTAACGGTAAGTTGCAAGTTTAAGATGGTGGCCTATCAGGATCCTCCAAGTGTATAATTTAGTATAATGCTTCATTATGGCTGATATTCAAACAATCATGCAGCAGATGAAAATTGACCTTGATGGGTCAGGTGTTCACTATTTTATAGTGGGGCAATATATGTTGGATAACGGAGACGAAATATTTTCCTCGATTCATTTTCATAAGGATTCCGCTTTTAATCTGGTTTTTGAAAATAACCGTTTGTCAGCCGACGTCATGTTAAATAAGCAGCGGCCGGATGATCTGTTCAGAATTGAGTTACATTATTCCAATATTTGGACTGTTGCAAAGGGAGATTCAACATTTTTTACTGGCAAAAATAATATTTATACAAATCCTGATGTTTTGAAGTCTAATCTTAATCAAGTTTAACTTCTGATAATGACTAAATATTGTATCATAAATTAGTCAAAAAGTATTTAAGTTTCTATAAATCAATAATTTATATTGTTTTATAACTAAGATTATGTTAAATAGTTTGAATTTTAATGTTTTAATCAAGTCTTCTCTTTTCGTTCACAAAATGCTATTTTTAAGTTTTAACCCTCTCCCAAGTGTAAGATGGATGATAATAGTATTATAAAAAGGATCGAGGAGGATCTTGGAAAATTAATAAATATCAAGGTTGCTGGTCGTGTTTTTTCCTTGGAAAACAAAACAGTCTTTGTAGTAAAAATTGATGCACCACCGTACATATGTATAATTGATAACTTTGACTTTGCCATTGTAAAGGCAGCGGTATCAAATGAAGAAGAATGGAAATCTTTGCTTCAATGGCTTCATAAAATTGTTCTAAACAGGTCTTTCGATCTTATGCTCGATGATCTCAAAAAAATAACGGAAACAACAAAATTTTATGAAACGAATTGTTTAAGATACTTCAAACCACCAGCGGATTATAAGACGGCCAATATGGATATAGATGTTTTAGATGCAATCGGAGTGCAGACATTTGTATATCGTGTTGGAGGGCAATGCATAACCATCCAGGCGATTGCGGATCTGGGCTTAGATAAATTCATGACTATGGAATCGTCAATCGGAATACTGCTACGCAGCTGTGTGCTGGATTGCCTTTATATCATGGCATGGTGTAACGATGATAAGCTAATCAGTGCAATTGCCTCTGAATCCTTTATTAGACCACAGGGCAAAGATGTTCCAGATCAAGTAAGGAACCATTTTAGGGATGTTGCTAAGTTTTTTAATCCTGATAATCTGGACGCTATAGAATCTATGAAGATAAAAAACATCCTTAAGACACTTGAAGGTAAACCTAACATCCAGTGGTACGAAAACTTGTATAGCTTTTATTCTAAGTATGACCATTTTAGCCTGATACCCTATATCGTTCAGAAGTCTCCCGTGGAGAAAATGGAAATGATTCTCCTTGCCACTCATATGATCAAGCATTCACTTTGCGCTCTTTTGACGATGAGAAACGAAAATCATTCGGAAAAATTTCAAGAAATTCTGGGTGTAAAGAATGTATCCGAAGATGGTAAGAATTTCAGCTTTGTATATTAATTATTATTCAGTTCATCTGTACGTCAATTGAAGCTGGAAAGAAGGTTTTCAGTCTCAGTCATACCAAACGGCGGTAGGATTACCTTAAAATTTTCCATCAAACTTTAAAATTCCTGTATAGATGAAGAGAAGGTGTCAAGCTTATATTCTATAATTCTCTTAATGGAGTTCGCGTCCTTATCCTGCCCCTTATGTTGGGTGCAAGGGATTTCTTCATATCATCCAATGGAAATAGAGAACCCTTTGTGTTTGTTTCTGCAAGCACGAAGAACGATTTTCTGCGGCTTATGATGTTGTTAATCATGTAGTAACAAATCTGGATTATCTCCATGTCTAAATCGGTATCAAACGATATAATATCTACTATTTCAGCGACATGATTTCCGGTCTTTGAATCTTTTTCTAAGGTGAGTAATGACATTGAGTCGGATAGATCGTCTACGAATGGCGAAGGATCATTTTCAAGGCCGATTGAGACATAATTAACAGTATGCATGATTCGCAATCCATGCTTGTAAGCGTTGTACTCTTCACGATTACTGAATATCCCAGCTATATTTTTAATAAAGTATTTAATCCCCTTATGGGTATCAGCAAATTTTTCTTTGCCTTCTTCTGACATGTTCAGATTTTGATGAAAATAGAAAATATGAATCCAAACAGGGATTTGGCCCTCTTGGATACAAATTTCATCTAAAAAGTCCAAATTGTCTTTTCCGCTGGCTATATTACCAATGCGCCCATAGTTAACGGACTGTTTGGACGTAACGAGGGAATGCAGGATCTTTTCGTCACGAAGATCACCCCCTTTTGGTTCCAGAGCAAAAATCAGTTCGAACAAAGTCTCGATGGCGTGAAAACATGTTATTCTTATCTCAGACTTGATAAATTGGGTGTATCTAGTCTGGTCTGTATCAATTACCATCTTTCTTAGAAAGTCATGTTCAAATTTCTCTGTATTTTCTAAGATTGCTCTAAGCGACCCATGTTTATATATATAATAATCATACGCATAATTTGCGTAGAAGTGTTTAAGATCGAACTCTATCATGGGCATAAATATTTATCATATTTTGAATGGATTATAAATATTCAAACTTGAGCAGTTCAAACTTTTTACAAACAGGAAAAGAGTTTATTTAGCATTATCAGGAAACCACGGCCAATCAATTGTATTTTGATGAACTAGAAGGAAGGCTTGGACCCCCTTAGTACCTTCGTGCATTAGAAAATGAGCCATTAATCTATGATTACCGTCAAAAGCAACCAATGACCCTTTATCATAGTTTGGGCTTATAAAAACTGGGGCCCATTTATTGGATTTGCTCAAATCAACGTTTTTTGATAGTAAGCAGCTTACTGTTGGATCGTTTCGCGCGGCTTCACAAGTATCTATCAACCGAAAACTTTGATTTTTTGTGTAAGTTGCAAAATCCGGTGCAGTACAAAGAAAGACACGTTGAATATCAGATTCTTCTAGGACCAATTTAAAACATTCTACCTCGCCCAGTGGGCAGAGTTTCTGTAAATTCTCCTCAGTTGTCTGAAGGTTAGCGCTGATTCCAAGTTCAAAATCTCTTAGAGTCTTATAATCGATCCTTTCTGCAGTCATTATAACATTTTTGTTAAATAATTTGATTTACATTTCTTTGTTCTTCAATTTGACTCAAAGGAAAAGTATCAATTTTGAGTGTGATCCATGTCCTTAAGTACAAGCTGGCTGACCATTTGCGACATCCTGTCCTTTGAATAGCCATATTTCAGTGCCTGCCAAGGTATTTTATTGACACGCTCGGATACAAAGTGCCGGACTGATTCCAAACCTGCAAATTCTCCCGTGGCATTAGCTCCTTGGAGAACCGATACAATATTATTAATTGCACCAAGGGTTTTTCGGTCATTGTCGGTAAATACAAAGCCAATCTCTTTGTAAAGATCCCTTATCAACACTTCATGACTTCCAAGTATATTATCAGATCTAAGCTGGTCGATAAATTCTTCCAGAAAAAGCCGGTTGATGTGGGTCATATCCTTTTTAAAAACGTCCAAAAGCATTACGGCATACAAGGTCTTCTTGTGCAGGAACAGGATACATTTGCGTCCTGAAATAAAAAACAGATGAGCACTCCAGTCCTGATCTGTACGGGGTAAACCGTCATTAATGCCAGTTTTGATAAATTTACCCAGTTTTTGGGTACAATTAATCTGAACCATAACGTACTACTTTAATCCATAATGAGTATTCATCAGAGGTGTAAAAATTTCGAAGAAAGCTTCCTCTGTGACTGCTTTAAGATCTTCTATGGTAGATATTCCCAAGGCTAACGCTGTGCGTTTGATCACAGGAAGTAACTCCTCATTGGCCTCGAAACTTCCATTGGAAAGATAAATGGGAATCATAATATCCTCCTTAATTATAATAGGTTCGGCCTGGGTTTTCATGATTATATTTAATTTTTTGCGTAAAAGTCAAAAGCTAGCATGCCTCCTGGGGCCACTCCTACTCTTCTTCTTTTCCGTTATAGCCTTTTCTCTCAAAATATGATATTATTTAACTGATTTCAAAATTTTATTCAGTGTACTTTTTTTGCCATTTGGTGCGCATTCATAATTTAAGCAATTCTGACAGTTTAGATTCGTAGAAATCTTTAACCTACCTTATGCCTTCACTTTCTTTTGTCAGCCATTGAAACAAGAAGATCCTTTGC
>CAXBLH010000242.1:0-8321 GCA_963976315.1 uncultured Dyadobacter sp. | reverse complement strand
ATAGCACCAGGATACCCAGTTGGTAACGCTATCGGTTGTTTTGATTATCACGGAGGGTTTACATTTCGTCCTTAATTCAGAATTAATTCAAAATGTATTTTAATATTGCTAAAATTACTCATCTAAATTTGATATGCATAAAATTCTTGGAGTACTATTCTTACTCATTACTGGTTATGTTGGCAATGCCCAGAATACAAAAATTACAATTTCAGGACAAATAAAGTCCAAAGGAAAAAGCACTAGTCTACCGTTCGTAAACCTTACCCTCCATTCCCCTCAAAATGACAAATTCATATCGGGGACTATTACTGATGAAAAGGGCAATTTCGTAATGACAGCTATTCAACCTGGAAGCTACCGTTTGGTTTGCAGTTATTTAGGATATCAACACCTATCGCAGGATCTACTAATAGGTACCCTAAGCCCTTTTCTTAACTTAGGCACCATAGAGCTTCAAGAAGACACGAATTTACTGGATGAAGTCACCATTACGGGTCAACAAGCCGATGGGACCAGTAATAAAATGGATAAAAAAGTCTTTTCCATTACGGATAATATTAGTCAAGCCGGGGGCTCCATTCTCAATGCCATGAAGAATTTACCAGGAATAACCGTAGAGCAGGATGGTAAACTATTGCTAAGAGGTAGCGACAAGGTGGCCATTTTGATTGATGGAAAACAAACGGCTATCACAGGGTTTGGTAACCAAACTGGCCTTGATAATTTGCCGGCATCGGCTATTGAACGCATTGAAATTATCAATAACCCTTCTGCTCGATTCGATGCCAACGGGAATGCAGGAATTATTAATATTATCTACAAAAAAAACAAGTCCGAAGGTTTCAATGGTAAAATAGGTCTTACGACTGGACTTGGTGCTCTATGGGTCAAAAAGTCAAACCTACCCGATATACGTCCGCAATATCAAAACACCTTTAAATTAAATCCTTCTGTCAGTTTAAATTATAAGAAAAATAACCTCAATTGGTTTTTTCAAGGCGACTATTTGCACACGCCTACCCTGAATAAAAATGAATTTGTGGTTCGTACTTATGATGACGGCACAATAATTAACCAGCAAACCAAGAGAAATCGAAAAACCAGTTTCACAACCTTGAAAACAGGTATCGACTGGAACCTTACAGAACACGATTTACTTTCGGTATCTGGACTTTTTAGTAGTGAAAAAATTCTTGATAACGGGGATGAACCGTTCTATAATAGCGATTTGTCCGCAAGAAACAGGCTTTGGCAATTCTTGGAGGACGAATTAAAAACCACCGCAACTGCCAATATTCAATACCGACACCACTATCAGCAACCCGGTAGAAGCCTTAGTGCTGGCCTGAATTACACTTTTCATAGGGAAGATGAAAAATATTTTTTTACCAATTTCATGCCTACTTTTACGGGCAAAGATGCTTTTAAGCTACTTTCGGATGAAAATGTATTTGACTTCACGCTCGATTATGTACAGCCTCTTCGGTATGGACGGATTGAAAGTGGACTAAAATTAAGAAGGAGATATATCCCGACGAATATGCAATTTTTCCCCGGGCTGAACTCTCCAATAGATTCACTGGCGGGAGGTTGGGCAAATTATAACGAAACGATACCTGCCCTTTATGGAAACTATGTTTATGAAAATAAAAATATTGAAATTGAGGCAGGTTTACGATTTGAATATGTAAAACTAAGCTATACCGTTAACCCGAACCATCCCACTTATAAAAGCAATGGATATAGCTACGGCCAGCCATTCCCCAATTTACGACTGGCCTATAAAATAAACCCAAACAATAAGATTTCCTTGTTTTTTAACCGCAGAGTAGACCGTCCCAACGAGGTTGATATCCGTATTTTTCCAAAGTATGATGATGCAGAAATCATAAAAATTGGCAACCCCGCCCTAAGTCCACAGTTTACAACTTCGGTAGAAGCTGGCTACAAAAAAGACTGGAACCAAGGGTATTTATTTGGCTCTGTATACCATAAAATGACGGATCATACCATCACCAGGATAGGTACGATTGTACCCGGACAAACCATAATTTACAACATCTTCCAAAATGCTGGAAATAGCCGCAGTACTGGAACTGAATTGCTCTTTCAACAACAATTAGCAACCTGGGTTTCGCTGAGTACCAATTTCAATGTTTATCAAAATACCATCAGTGCTTTTAGTATTGAAAACAAATACCCAGTTCCAAGTATTTATAAAGCAGAACAGCAGTCGCTCTGGTCAGGAAATGGGAAGCTCGTGGTGAATATGAAGCTAAAAAATAAATTTGAGGTACAAGTATCAGGAGTGTATATGGCACCTGATTTGATTCCACAGGGTAAAACTGGTGACAGGTATTCGGTGGATCTTGGAATCAAAAAACAACTCGCAAACGGCGAGTTATTCCTGAATGCTTCCGACTTGTTCAATACCATGGTGATTAAAAAGACTATCAGTGGTAATGGCTTTTCATACACCAGTAATGATTACTACGAAACACAAGTAATCAGAATTGGGTATAGCAGAAAGTTCTAATACATCAATTTTTCAATATCTTTCATTTCACCAAACAGTACTAACACTTCATCTTCTTTCATTACAGTGTCCGGAGTGGCAATTCCGGAGGCTGTGGTAAATATTTTGTTCATACCGTTCTCTATTCCCTTAGAAACGGTAAGAACGGTCAGTACAATTACTTGATAGCGTTTGGTAAAATCGGCCTGTGCAAGTGTTTGCCCTATATATTTCTTGGGTACTTTTGTTTCGATAATACTATATTTCTCAGATATTTTGAAAGAATCCACAATACCTGAATTGTCCAGTCGCATCGCCAATCGTTCGGCAGATTCTTCTTCGGGAAGCACGTACTCTTCAATTTGCATCGCCTCTAAAACCGTCTTTTGTAAATCCGAAACTACCCTGCCAATAATCCTTTTTATACCCAGTTGTTTTAACAATGCGGTTGTTAGTAGAGAAGAGGCTTCATCCTCTCCTATGGCTACAATAACGGCATCTGCATCTTTTAAAGGCAACGAACTTACCGCATTTTTATCCGTACAATCCATACATACCGTATGGGTAATACGCTCCTTAATTTGCTCTACTTTTTGCATTTGGCTATCCACTCCAATCGCTTCATGGCCTAGCTCCGTAAGCCGAATGGCAAGCGAGCGACCAAAATTCCCTAAACCAAAAATTACGTATTTCATTAGTTAAATTTATTTTTACGATCCAAATATAGACCTCTTTATTTGATTTAGAGATTCATTTGTTCTTTGGGGAACAGGTAATTTTTGGGTTTCGCTTTTTTGACGAAAGCAATCAACAATGTCAGAAAACCTACCCTACCTACAAACATGGTAATGATGATGACCATTCTACCCGAATTACTCAGCTTATCTGTCACTCCCATACTCAAACCAGAAGTGCTATATGCAGAAAAACTCTCAAATGCCAAGGATAATAAATTCTTATCGGAATCGGTAATTGATAATAAAAATATAGAGAATCCTAAAAAAATCAGCGACAAAGAAATAATAGCAAAAGCCCGGGAGGTAGAATCGTCTGTTACCCGACGGCCAAAAATTTCAACCGACTGCTTGCCTCTTACAAGACTGAATATATTAAGAGTAGCCAAAGCAAAGGTGGTCACTTTCACACCACCACCAGTAGAACCTGGGGATGCTCCTATCCACATCAGTAAAAATATAAGCATAACCGTTGGGAAAGCCAGTTCACTCATATTTACGGTATTGAACCCTGCTGTACGTGGTGTGGTAGCCGTAAAGAGGGCGGTCACAAATTTACCATACCAAGTTTGGTGCATGCTCAGCGTATGGTTATACTCTAACGCAAACACCACCGCAAAACCGAATACAATTAAAAAAAGCGTAGTATAAGCAATAATTTTGGAGTTAAAACCGATAATCCTGGCTCTGTAAATAAAGGGTCGGCGATGAACCACTTTATTGAAAATATTCCAAATCAAACGTTTTACAAATTCGTAGACATTGAATACTATACCAAATCCCAGACCGCCCATCACATAGAGAACGATCAGTATCAAATGAAAATTATAATTAAATCGGAACGAAGGATGATTTAAACCTTCTGTTAAAATAGAGAACCCAGCATTACAAAAAGACGAAACGGCATGAAAAACGGCAAAGTATATTTCATCTCCAACACTTGAAAACTGCGTATCATCTAGTGTGAGGTATATACCAAAAGCACCTACACTTTCAAAAATGAGGGTTACAAAAATTATTTTATACAAGGTTTTAATGACGGATCCTATTTTCCCTTCGCCGATCAATTCTGTAAACATCAATTGGTTTTTGAAAGAGAATCCTCCGGAGAAGAAATATCCAAAAAAACCAGTAAATGTCATGATCCCTAGTCCGCCAATTTGAATTAAAATCAACAAGATACTTTGTCCAAACCGTGTAAATTCAGAAGCAATATCCACCACCGAAAGTCCGGTAACACAAACGGCGCTCGTGGCCAAAAACAACGCATCAATGAAAGAAAGATGCCTGTCATAAGTGGACTTTGGAAGTAATAAAAGGGCAGTTCCTAATAAAATTAAAAGTAAGAAACTTAGTACAAAAAGAAGTGTTGGATTAAAATAGAACTGGTCAAAAAACAGTGTTTTTTTAGAAATTTCTATTATAAATACGGCATACAAGCCCACAAACATCCATTCAGGCCTGACAAGCTGCGTACCATTGGAGCCGTTAAAGTAATAATTATCTGCAATGGTAACGGCAAAGAAATAGATAAATAATAAGGTTTCGCCATAGATGGTTACCTTGGACGACCGACTTACGAATTGTGTAACTGTTTTGACAAATAATGCCCCAGCAATCACAAAAAAGCATATTTCCAGAGTCCGGTTTATCTGATGTTCCAGCTCGACATTGGTATTATAGCCAATATGAAACAAAACACCCAGCGAACATAAAAAACTTAATATTAACAGTCCTTGATCTATTATTTTTCGAAGCCGAACAATTTGTTCTTTCATCGGAAGCTATTTTTTCTGTATAAGTCGCCCACCTAAAAAGGTTAATCGACTTTTAATTTTTGAATTAACCTTCCAATTGTAAAGCCTTGAACCAAGATGGAAAACAATACAATTACAAATGTTACGGATACAATAATTTCCTTGTAAGGGTTAGCAGGAAGAGATAAGGCCAAAGCGATTGAAATCCCACCTCTTAATCCACCCCATGTCATAATTTTTAGCGTAGCTAATCCACCAATATCTTTTTTGAATTTGAATAAAATTGAAGGAATATACAATGCTACAAAACGGCTTGCCACCAGTAAAATCGCTGAAATAAGTCCGATTACGATATAACGCGATTCGAAATTCACTACCACAATCTCAAGACCAATAAGCATAAACAAAATAGCGTTTAAAATCTCGTCGGTAACCTCCCAAAATTTACCCAGATAATCACGAGTGATATCGCTCATAGCCAATCGCTTCCCTCTGTTTCCGGTCATAATACCTGCCACTACCATTGCCAATGGACCAGAAACGTGAAAGGCATGACACAAGCTATACCCACCCATTACCATGGCTAGTGAAATTAAAATTTCAGTTTGGAAGTTATCTATGGATTTCATTAAACGGTACCCAAAAAAACCAATACCGAATCCAAAAACAATACCACCAACCGCTTCTTGAAGAAATAATAGCCCGATTTCGGCAACCCCAAAGTTATCGATTCCCACAGAAGCGATTTGTAAAATGGTCGCAAATATTACAACACCAATGCCGTCATTAAAAAGTGATTCTCCCACGATATTGGTCTCTACCGATTTTGACAGTTTTGCTTTTTTTAATATTCCCATCACTGCTATCGGATCAGTAGGAGATATAAGGGCGCCAAACATAAAACAGTAAATAAGAGGGACAGGCATGCCGAATAACGACATTAAATGAAAGAAGGAAAACCCTACTACCAGCGTAGAAATTACGGTACCCAAAGTAGCAAAACTAATAATGCTTCGAGATGCACTCTTTAAGTCATCAAAATTAACATGTAAGGAACCAGCAAAAAGTAAGAAACTTAGTAAAATGCCTAATAAAAAATCCGAGAAATCGATCAGCGCAAGACCTTCCTGAACTTGAACTGTAAAACCGGTCCAAAAGTAACCCAATACGATCACGAGTAAGGCAACCACGGCCCCCATTAGCATCAGACTTATACCAGATGGTAGCTTGAACCACCGGACGTTTATATAAGAAAATCCCGCTGCCAGCGTGATTAAAATAGAAAAGAGTACAAATATTTGCATTTTAGTGGAAGTGAGTAGTTAATCGTTTGACAAAGCAAGATTACAAATCTATGCATTCAGAATCGCTAAAATAAGCATTTAGACTATTTGTTAATAATAATTTAAGAATCCTTATGTCAATCTTCCTTGTATATTGGTTTGACTCGCTGATTTTAATAGGACTACCTATTTCATCGGATATCAATATGAAAATAATTTCCGTAAATATCGGATAGACGAAATCTAACTACAAAACTAGTCGTGATAAGGTCTGAAGGCACCTTGATTTTCATAAAAAAAGCCACCGGCTATACCAAGTGGCTAATAATGGGACTGAACCTTACTAATTCAAGGTTTTATCTACAAATTCCCACTTCGGAATATGCGAAGGTTTATGCTCCTTTTTTACGATGGCATCAAACTGCGATAATATATCCGGGTGCTGAGCAGCCACATCCTTTTTCTCAGATTCGTCGGCTACCAAGTCGTAGAGCTCCCATTTGTTTTTCGGATTCTTGATTAAATTTACTTTCACACCTTTCCATTTCCCTAATCGAATGGCTACCTGCCCCCCTTTTTCAGCATATTCCCAGTAGAGGTATTCGTGGCTAGTTTGTTTTTTGGACTTACCCAACAGGGTTGGTAAAATGGATATTCCGTCGCTAGGAACTGCCGGCGCTTTTCCAATTTCTAATAAAGTTGCCAAAATATCATAATGAGCGGCTACTAAATTAGTTTCAGAATTAGGTTTAATTTTCCCAGGCCATCTTGCCACCATGGGCATTCTAATTCCACCTTCGTACACATCCATTTTCAATCCACGATACGGACCAACACTTTCAAAAAACTTGGCATCCACCCCACCATTAAAGGTAGTACCATTGTCAGAAGTAAAAAAGACGATGGTATTGTCATCAATATTGAGTTGTTTCAAAAGTTTCATAATCTCGCCCACTTTGGAATCCATATAGGTAATCATGGCTGCATAAGTGGCCAATGGATAAGGGGTAGAAGCATATCCTTGACCGCCATAATAGGGCGTTTCTGGAAATTTACCTATATATTCCGCCACTGCCGAATCAGGAGCTTGTAGTGAAACATGGGGAATTGTAAAGGGTAAGTACAGGAAAAATGGTTTGTCCTTATTTTGTTTTACAAAATCAATCGCCTTTTCTCCCATTTTATCAATGGCAAAATCCTTTCCTTTATAATAGTCAAAGTCCTCTTGCGTGGCTGTTTTGGGATCCAGTCGGCGGTGAACATTAATAACCGGATTGTTTAAAGTATCCCATTTCCCGTTTTCCCAAAGGTGAGTTGGATAGTAATTATGAGCTTGTTTTTGGTCGTAATAACCATAATAATAATCAAAACCTTGCTTGTTAGGAGCCCCAGTCGAATAACCCATACCTAGGCCCCATTTACCGATACACCCCGTGGTATAACCTACTTTTTGTAACTCAGTACCAATGGTAACCGTGTTTGGCAGTAACGGTAGTTGGCCCCTTTCGGTAGAATCTGGAAACCCACCTAGCTCATAATTTCCACGTATGAAAGAATGACCAGAATGTGTACCAGTCAAAAGTTGGCAACGAGAGGGTGCACAAACCGGTGTACTCGTATAATAATCCGTGAATCGGATCCCTTCTTTGGCTATTTGATCGATGTTTGGCGTTTTTATTTTCGTTTGCCCGTAGCATCCCAATTCCCCATACCCCATGTCGTCGGCATAGATAAAAATAATATTGGGTTTGGTTTTTTGGGAGAATGCCAATTGCGCAAACAATAGCGAGAAACAGAAGATTAAGGATACCTTTTTCATATTATATAGGAATTGTACTTTTATAGCAGTTAGGTATTGGTTATTCGTATTTAGTCGTCTCGATTAGAATTGTTTCTAATTTACAATAAATGAAATACAAAAATCTGACAATACCATATCAAATATTAAAAAATAGCGTTGCGTTATCGAAAACAGTGTGAGTAAGAATGCTTTTTAATATGAATTGTTCCCATAGAAAAATTCACGGGA
>CAXBLH010000241.1:0-8373 GCA_963976315.1 uncultured Dyadobacter sp. | reverse complement strand
CACCATATACCAATACATCGTGCTGGCTGTATGATTTGGGACTGATTAGTAGTAGACAAATAACTATTTTCAGGAAATAATTAAGTCGTACTTTCATATAAATGATTCGTTCTAACCTATGGCCATTTAAGCAACTTCATTCCAGTTTACCGCTTTGGGAAGTCTATTGGATAAAGACGCTTTTGCGGCTACTTTTCCAGCTGCTTCTCCCATTGGTACCGCGTTACCGGTTACTCTATAACTTGCATGCGCATAAAAGTCGCCACTAATGCAACGGCCGGCCATCATTAAATTATCCAGATCTTTCGCTATCAAGGAGCGCAATGGAATTTGGTAGGGTTTCATTTTTACGCCTGAATTGCTGTAACCTCCCCCTTCCACTTTTGCCAGGGCATGTACATCCACAGAAAATGTGACATCACAAACCCCATCAGGAAACTGAGCTCCCTCTAATAAATCTTCCTTGGAAAGCATGTATTGGCCATGAATCCTTCTTCCTTCTCGAATACCTATTTGAGCGGCAGATGAAGCAATTCGGACGTTGGACCATATTCCGCCTGTGGCTCTCAGTCCGCTAATCACTTTATTTATTTCGTTTCTGGCCTCCAAAGTCGCTTTGGTAATGGCATCCGCATCAATAGCCGACACACCGTACTGATGGTTCATCATCAGCGCAATAGAATCCGGACGGATAGTAAAGAAACTTGGCATACTATAGCTGGTATCATATCCAATTTTCAGAATGTCAGCATGTAGCTTTTTCTTACCTTCAGTGGTGGGCGAACCATTTTTGCCAAGGCCTCTAATGAAGCCTTCCTTTAACAGATCAACTTCATTTATTCCTGACAATATTACCATCAACGACATCGGCTGAACCCTACCAGTTTTAGGCTCACCCATGTCGAACCCGCAACCAGCCGTCGCCGCCAAATCACCATTTCCCGTGGCATCAATAAACACCTTGGCTTTCCAGGCCTCTCGACCAGAAAAGCTTTCTGTGGTAATGAAATCTATTTTTTTGTTTTTATCTGAATAGGCTCCTGTTACTCTAGTATGTAATCGAATTTGAACCCCAGCCTCGCGGCACATTTCCTCGAGAACCCATTTCATTTGTTCTGCATCGTACTTTTTGGCAGTAAATTGGGCATCGGATTTATCCAGCCGATAGATGAGTTCCTTCATGACCCCACTCTTGTTTTCATGGTCAATGATATTACTCAAAAGGCCGGCAGTCCAGATACCCCCTAGGCAACCATGTAATTCAATCAAGGTGGTTTTTGCACCCGACCTGGCGGAGCTCAATGCTGCCGCAAAGCCCGCAGGTCCGCCACCGCAAACAATTACATCCGTTTCGCGCACGACAGTCAGGTTACGTTTGGGTTCTTCCACGGTTCCCTCCTTTCCTTTTTTAAAAGTATTTACTTGTGGTGAAACCAGATTTTGTAAAAGTAAGGGGCCAAACAAGCCTGCTTTAATAATATTTCTTCTTTTCATAATGGATAGTGTCTTGAGATGAGATAAAATGGTATCGCTTAATAGCAGTGCTATTCACTAAAAGTGGCATATCCACCGGATTTTGCTCGGTGGATACGCCGATAAGTTATTATTTTGCCCAAAAAACTTTTGTTCTGGATTCTAGTGCAGATATGTTATCAATGTCTGTTGGGGTATTGATATTTCTTGTGATCTCCGTGACGGGATATGGTAACCGGGTAACTCGGCCCGTGGGGTCCGTTACAGGAAAAACTCCCGTTCTTCTCACTTCATTAAAAGTTTCGATGGGCTGAAACTGATACAGATAAATATATTTTTGCTTAATAATATCGTCCAAAGTCAAGGCAGCACTCCCTGGCATCACCTTGGGCAAGCCTTTATACGCCTTAATTTTTTCATCACTCAACTTCACAGCTGGGCGATAGTCGCTAGCATGTTTCAATGCTAAGTCCACCGCTACTTCATAAGCTGCATTCGCTTTTGCTTTATCACCGAGCCTAAGGTGTGCTTCACTTTCAATGAATTTAAGCTCTACAAAAGTGAGTAAAGGCATAGGCGAATTAAAATACTTCATTAATTCAGGCTTCGAATAGTACGCTCCATCCAGCCTTGGTTCGCCGAAATCGGCCCTTGCTGTTCCATTTGGAGCAGCAATAATTTGACCGTTTACCTTGGTAAACCAGATAGCCGCTCTCGGGTCATCATCCGCTTTACCACTACTCCCAAAACTAGCCATCGTATTGTATATACCGTTACCCATACTTGAACCCGGCTGACTGTTATTAGTTACTGAAAAAGGGTTTCCATTCGTTTGTGTATCTGCAAATTTGGTAAAGATCAAATTTTCGGCATCACTGGCGAAAGATTTGGAGATGGCAGCCAGCGCATTCGTAGCAGACCCGTTGCCGTCAACATTACTAAGCCTATTGTAAAGCCTCGCTTTCAAACCATAGGCCGTTTTGATCCAAAGCCCTTTGTTGCCCGCAAAAAACATGTCATCTGTCGCTGGTGCCAAAACTCCAGAGTCTTTCCCTAGGTTGCTGATGGCCTCGTCCAAAATTTTGTGAATTTCTGCGTATACCTCTGCAGATGAATCAAAAGAAGGGTTTATTATATCATTTTTAAGCGCTTCTTTATAAGGTATATCACCAAAAAGATCTGATAATGCGGCCAAATTAAAAGCTTTTAAAACATCGGCAATACCTGCATAGGTATATGCCTCACTTTCCAACGCTTTTAGCTTAATAATATCCAAATCATTCAGAGCCAGATAAGCCTGATCCCATACTTGCGATCCCATACCCTGCGCATTTTGTAGCGCATTATTTCCTAATACAAAGGTGTTTGCTTCTGATAAATAATAGGCACTCAAAGCCGTACCTCCGCCCGCTACTTCGGTAACATAACTCACCTGAACCTGTGGCAAAATGGTTTTTAGTGGCGCATTATTTACTTGATTAGGGTTGGTGTCAATTTCGTTAAGTACTGCATCACTACAAGAAGCAGTTACGAACAAAGTCAGTATAATTAATATTTGTAATTTTTTCATCTTGTTTCAGTTTTAAAATTTCAAACGGATACCTGCTCCATAACTTTTAGTTTGTGGTATTTGAGAGACTTCAATACCTTGAGAATTTGGATTAGAATAAGATCCTTCCGAAATATTCACCTCAGGATCAGTAAATGCTTTGGTAATGATAAAGAGATTTCTCCCTGTGAAGTAAATAGAAGCATTACTGATTTTCAGACCTTTAATCCATTTGGCAGGTAAGTTGTAATTCAAACCAAGTTCTCTGAACCTTATAAAGGAGGCATCGCTCAAACTCGCTTCTGTATTCGGCCACAAACGATTGAAATAATTCACGTCTTTTTTGATAAGTATATCGTTGTCACCCACTATTTCGACTGATCCATTTGCCACCGTTCCTTTCTTGCCTTCGGGCACAAACTCGGTTTCCCTGTCCCTAGTATCACCAGCCAATCCCCTTCTGCGAGACTCGTTGAGTGAATGGTTATAAATCAGCCCCCCTTTTCTCCAATCAACCTGGGCTGATAACGTGAGGCCTTTATAAGAAAAACTGTTTATAAAATTCATTTCAAAGTCAGGAGTGGGTGTTCCTATTACTTTTTGTGAATTGTCGATGATAGGCATACCATAGTCCACCTTCGACTGGTCGCTTTGATAAACAATTTGATTACTGGCAGGATCTCTCATATAAGATGTTCCTACAAACTGAGGATACACGCTCCCTACTTCTGCCACCAAAGTGACCACGCCACTCGCAATATTTACCCGTTGCGTACCGCCGTAAAGTTCAAGTACCTTACTTTTATAGGTAGTAAAATTGGTGTTAAACTCCCATCTGAAATCCTTGGTTTGGACTGGGATCAATGAAAGAACTACCTCATGACCACTATTCCTGATCTTACCACCGTTTCGTATTTCATTGGATGCACCCGTGGTAATTGCAACTGGAACATTAAAAATTTGTCCATCGGATTTACTATCGAAATAGGTATAATCCAGCGTTACCCTGTCGTTCAGAAACCTAAAGTCACCTCCTATTTCAAAAGTTCTGGTGTTTTCAGGCCTGAGGCCTGGATTGATTCGGGTGGAACTTTGAGTCCAACTTACCAATCCTTGGTATGGAAAAACAAATGAACCCGGCCTGTTGGTTGTAAACCCGCGGCCGTTAACATAGATGGGCCCTGCTTGGCCTACTTCTGCCAAAGTGGCTCTTAGTTTAGCAAAAGAAAATACCGCCTTACTTTCAGGAATCAGCTCGGTAACGATGGCACTTGCACCAATAGAAGGATAGAAAAATGATCTATTTCCAGTAGGCATATTGGATACTACATCATTTCTTCCAGAGGCATTTATATAGATTTTATTGTTCCAGCCGATATTCACATTCGAATAAAAACCCACAATTCTTTGTCTGGTAATACTATTACTGGCTGTAATTAAAGTGGCGTTGGACATGCTTGGCCAGTCACCTACCACCAGGTTTGCCCCAGAAGTATTTACGCTTCTAAAATTATTGTCGAACACTTCATTTCCTACGATAGCGTCAACACTCCATACCTTATTAATCACCTTGCTGTAGTTCAGGAAAAGGTTTGAATTTAACTGGTTGGAGAACCGGTTGTAAATATCATAATCACCTCCACTAGGCGGATTGGTTCTTCCTCTTGTGGCAAATCCTAGTTCACTATAGTCTTCGGTAAAGGTGGTATAATGATCCACACCAATTCTATAATTCAGGGCTAGGTCAGGAGTGAATTTATAATTCAGCAGGATATTACCCAGTGTACGCTTGGTATTTTCATTCCTAAAGGCATTGTTAACCACCCAGTAGGGATTATTTTGTGATACCCTGTAAAAAATTTGCTTGTAAGGATCGCTAGCGTCCGCATAAGGTTTTCCAGCAAGGTTATAGGAAGGTGGGGTTTCGGTAACTCCTCTAAATATATTGTCGTTACCGCCTTTCTCTGGAAAATCATCTACTCTCAAATCCGAATAGTTAACGGAAATAGAAGATGTCAGATTTTTCAATAATTTAAAATCTCCGTTGAACTTGATATTGTTTCTGGACATCGAAGAATTTGGTACTATCCCCTTTTGATCATTTCTTCCAACACCAATCATAAAGTTTCCATAATCTCCAGAATTTGAGAAACTAAGATTCGTATTCATGGTGCTTCCATTCTGGAAAAATGCTTTGTCATTATCATAAACTGCGGGTACTTCCTGTTCGCCCAGCTGGTTGGTATAGGTGGACATCGTACTAATACGCGGCCCCCAGGTAAATATAGAATTCGGGTTAAAAACCCCATTATCTCCTTGTGCAAACTCCATCTGAAGGTCAGGCAGCATGCCAATTTGATCTATACTATATTGGGTATCAAAGGTCACCGTAGGCTTTCCTTTACTTCCGGATCCGTTCTTGGTAGTGATTACAATAACCCCGTTCGACGCTCTCAGTCCATACAACGCCGAAGCAGCAGGTCCTTTTAGAACGTTCATCGACTCAATGTCGCTTGGATTTAGATCCAACACCCGGTCACCCCCTGCTATGGGCAAACCATCAATGACATACAACGGCGCATTGTTCCCGGATATAGAACGACTTCCCCTGATTCTTACACCTGGAGATTTTCCGGGCATACCGCTATTAAGGCTCACGGTAACACCAGCCACCTTTCCCTGCAGGCCACCCAGCACATTGGGATTCCCTGCGGCAGAAATAGACTTACCAGATATTTGTTGTGTCGAATAGGTGAGTGACTTTTGTTCTTTTTTGATACCAAAGGCAGTAACTACTACTTCATCAAAAGTTTTAGCGTCCACTACCAGGCTTACATTCAAATTATTTGAATTGCCAATTCTCACCTCCTGAGTCAAATAGCCTACAAAAGAAAACACCAGCATATCGTTGTTATCAGGTACGTCTAGCTTAAAATTACCCTCTACATCACTGATTGTTCCTATTTGTAAACCCTTAATGAGTATACTAACACCTGGTAAGGCATCGCCCGACTCATCTGTTACTTTACCCGATATTGATTTTATATTGGGCTGTAAGGAGCTAGCTTCCATCAATTTGACCTCTTGATCGTACTTTTTTTCCGTATTGATTGCTTTTCGGGACAGAATAATCTGTCTGCCTGTGACGATATAATTTACATGTAGCGGCGTTAATAAATTATCTAATATTTCGCCCACACTTAGGTTTTCAGCCTTAAGGGTTACCAAACGCTTGGCGGGTACCACCTGAGGGCTATACGAGAATCGTACATCCGCATTTTTTTCAATGATATGAAGTACATTTTTTATATTTTGATTCTTTACATCAAATGAAATCGTTCGGTTGAGCAATTCTTGTGCCGTAACGTCATGCGCCCAAGAAACTCCCATAAACAGTATTGCAAATAGAATTTGCACAATTGTAATTTTCATACACCTTTTTAGGTATGGTTTTACTTTTTTCATAATTTTGATTTGTCGGTTCAGTACTATTTAATGCTGGACATACCAGTCCCACTACTAAATCTCTTGATTCGGTTTTGTGGATGTAAAAACCAATGGTGGTTGCGTCACCATTGGCTTTTTATAATCAGGTGAGCGTAATTATGTTTTCATGATACATCGTTTAGATTTAAACTTTTATTAAAATTTATTCACAACTACCTCCATTGATGATGATTTGTCCATCAAATTTTTGGTAGGATGCTTTCACAGTTTTACAAATAATATCTAATTTTTGATCAAAAGATTCACGGTTTAAGGAGGCACTCAATTGGCAACCGGCTAAGCTTTCTTGGTTGTATCGAATCGTGATGCCATAAGCCGTTTCTATATCCCGAAAAACCTTTGAAATAGCCACCTCGTCATATACAAAAGTGGGCTCTTCTATGGGAATAAGTATTTCAGGCTTTTCAACTAAGGTCTTATTAAACTCTTCCGACTTTCTAGAAAATACCGCTTGCTGGTTCGGTAAAAGCAACAAGCCTTTGTTTGATTTTTTGGAAACAATTTCCTTGGTATCGTCCACAGCCTCCCGAAACACCGACACCTGCCCAGATTTTACATTTACTTTTACGTCCATTTCATTGTCATAAGCCCGTACCACAAATTGGGTACCTAATACTTTTGTCACCACCTTATTGGCATAAACCAGAAACGGCTTTTTGATATTCCGTTTTACGTCAAAAGAAGCTTCGCCAGATAAATAAATAGTTCGGTGAGTGGTATTAAAATCCTGACCATAGCTAAGCTTGCTAGCAGGAAAAAGAGCTACCGTAGTGCTGTCGGGCAAAACGATGATTTCAACTTTTGCAGAAGTATTAACCTTTTCCATAAACTCAGACTTCAGTTGAGCCACATGTACATTGTAATCCGATTTTTGATGATTGGATTTCCAAAAAAAACTACCCGTAACAGTAGCGATCAGGATAGACGCTGCAACAAGCCATTTTAAGCTAATGTGTAACTTTTTAACAGGTACTGGCTCGGTATTCCCATTGGTGTTCTTTATCCGAGTCAATAACTCTTCGATTACTTCTTCCGACAGGTAGGTAGAAGCATAATCATTGAGTCCTAACCGTATGGCATCTAATAAGTAAATAGCATGTTCCCATTCAGCAAGATTTTCAGGTTTTGAGTCTAACCATGCTTGCCAATAGTTGGATGTAGCCTGCGTAGGTGACAATTGATGGCCAACAAAGGCATCGTCAGTCAAAAAATCGGAGGAAGTGTAGGTATTATAAACAGCTTTCAACGTGGTGTATGTTTTGTAAATGTTGCCAATAGATGACCATTTTTACAAAACGTACTCACTTTAACCCAAAAAAATATAAAAATAATTAAGAAATGGTAAAACAATCCATCCCCGCAGCTTCTCTATTGCCCTAAACACCAAATTTTTAGCCGATTGCGGATTTACCTCCAAAACACTCCCAATTTCCGAATAATTAAGGTTTTCGATATAACGTAATTTAAGCGCCTCCTGCTGCCGATTAGGCAATTGTGCAATTAATATTTTAAGCCTTTCTTCCCGTGAATTGGCTAGTTCAAGTTCTTCCAGAATTTCAAGATCATTGGGTTCAAACATACTCATATCCACCTCTGAAAGCTGTTTAAAGGAGCGTTCTTTCCGTTCCAGCAAATGCATAATCCGCGTTTTAAGCGCCTTCAATAGATAGTACTTTACATTATCGGGTACCGACAGCCGGTTTCGTTTTGCCCAAATCTCGGTAAAGACATCATGAATGCAGTCCAAAACAAATGCATCCGAAGTGGTAACCAGACTGGACCCATATCGAAACATGTCTCTTATAAATAGCTTATAAAGCTTGGTGTAAGCGTCTTCATCTCCA
>CAXBLH010000240.1:0-8419 GCA_963976315.1 uncultured Dyadobacter sp. | reverse complement strand
AAACAATAATAACTTATGCGAATTACTTCGTGAAAAATTTAATCAACATTTAGAACAGAATACCTTAAATGAGAAAAATATTCAGATAGACATAGTATCCAATTTAGCTAGCACTCCAAATAAAGATTCTGGAAAAAGTAAAAACTCAGAAGTCTTTTACTTATCATGGCCAAATAAAGACGGAGGTAATTTTGACTCAGCCTCTGCTACCACATCTTATAAAGAAGGTGCCACAATATTTAAATTTCATAAATTAGGATCTGAGAAATCGGAGTTCGAGATTGATGATTCACCAGAAACTATACAAAGAGCTTTTCAATATCCTGATCTTATAGAGATTGTATGTGAGCCTATAAATGGCTTTAACCATACCACCAACAAAATTACTACAACAACCAAGGGAACTGCTGAGCTTCAAGGAAAAAAATGGGTAGTGATAAAAAAAGCAAAAATTCGATACGAAAGTTAATAACCGCAGTTGCTGTTTCCATTTCAAAACTAACCATTAACAATTATGTCCACCAATAAAATTCTTGGATTAGTATTAATAATCATTGGAATAGTCTTAACCGTTTACGGGTATGACCTTTCCAACTCATTTATTTTTAAAATGGAAAAGGAATTCGAGATCAACAACAACACTCCGTACATTTTCATTTTTTTGGGAATAAGTTCGCTGGTAATTGGACTTGTTGTGCTGTTAAAATCCCAAAATAATGGTAGTTAATACATTACCACTCTTAATTAAAACATATATTGCCTCAAACCCTACTCTACTAAAATTAAAAAAGAAATGGAAATAGTATACATTGAAATTGCACTCGTATTATTTATTATACTATTTCAGGTAAGTTTTTTCATAAGAACATGGAGACAAGTTCTAAATTATCGTGCAATTATTCCCTCAATAACTGAGATAGGTATTCTAGATCTTTATATTCCTTTAAGCCATTTAGAAAAGCAGAAGCCTAGTGAAATAATATATGATTTTAAAAAATATCAATTTCCATCAGATAATGTACTGATTGATCGGGATGGAAGCATATATTTCCTAGAAGTAAAACTTGATGACGATAATCTCATTGTTGAAAATAAACTACCCACAGGCAAAGTCAATATTATCCATCACGAAGAACAATCCAATACTATTTTTTTGGAAATTATTAATTCTATAAATAATTATTTAATCAGGAACCAAGCAGCTGCTTCTGACTTTGGTTTAATAAAGGATATTGTTGAAAGAAACGTTAATGCCGTTGAAGAAGATATTAATTTATCAATTAGTACTCCACTTTATCTGGGATTAATGGGAACTATGTTAGGCATTATTATTGGTTTATTTAATATGCCGGACCTAGCCATAGTGATTGATAGTCAAGCCAAAGATTTGGCACTTAATGAAGGTATCTCAGGCTTAATTGGGGGTGTAAAAATTGCAATGGTCGCAAGTTTTGTAGGGCTGCTTTTAACTATTATTAATTCTGCTATTAGATATAAGGGTTCACGGTCACATGTTGAAGCTTGTAAACACCGTTTTTATACTTTCATTCAAGTTGAGCTATTACCTGTTATTAACCAAGGGTTGGGATCCACATTTGAATCTTTACAAAGGAATCTTTTAAAATTCAATAATGAGTTTACAATCAATATTGTTAAAATGTCGGGAGTATTTGATTCCAACACAAAAACAGTAATAGCTCAAAAGGAATTATTAGACGCAATTGATAAGACCAAAATTTCAGAAATGAGCCGGTATAATGTTTCAGTACTTCATCAATTAAACACTTCTGTTAAAGAGTTTGAGAAGTTCAATCAGTATATCCAAAATGTGAATAAATTCATTTCTAATTCACAATTAATTGTTTCCCGTACGGGTCAGTTGCTCGATCGTACAGAAGATTTTGGCACAATAGCGAATAGCTTAAATAGCAAGCTCGACCAAAGCCAGCAACTTTTGGAATTTCTTTCTGCTCATTTTGAGAATCTAGAAGCACATAAAACCTACACCGCAGAGACTGTGGCCGATGTAGGCCATGTAGTTTCCCAATCTTTTAAAGATTTAAGAGAGCATATTTCCAATTCCAGTGAAGCTTTCAAGCAGTTTACCGTCGATGAAACCGCTATTCTAAAAAAGGCCCTTTCAGAAAGTAAAACGAATTTAGGCAATCTAGAGTTTCTGCCAAAGCTCAGTAGTGATTTAGGACTTATTAAAGATAGCTCTGCCTCTCAACTAGAAAGGCTAAAAACTGAATTAAGTGATAATACCAGTGAACTAAAATCAGTAAACCGAAATCTTGAAAAACTCATCAGGAAGGAGGGGTGGATTAAAAGATTTGGTCGGTTTTTGAATTTAAAATAACTCACTACATCCATCTTGTTTCGATATGTTCCATATTCACCTTTCAGGATGTATAGATAATAAAATCTTATTAATAATGAAAACACAAAATTCCGGTTTTTTCTGGCCAAGCTTTGCTGATTTAATGACAAGTTTATTCTTTATAATGCTGGTGTTATATATTTTGACATACCTCAAACTATCTAACCAGCAGCGAGCTACGAAAGAGCAATTGAATAAAATTAAAGAAATTCAGTCTGCAGTGAGAGAATTGCCAAGAGAATATTTTGAATATGATTCTAAATACAAAAGGTTTTCGTTAGTTCAAAATATTCAGTTTGCCATGAGTAAGTCCGATATCCAGCAAAAGGATGTTAATTACCTAATAAATGTAGGCGAATCAATTAAAGGCTTAATAGATAAGTTAAAGCAAGAATATAGTAACCAGGATATCAAATATTTGGTTGTCATAGAAGGGATGGCTTCTCGAGATAATTACATTTATAATAATTCACTGAGTTATGAGAGAGCTTTGGCTGTCCAAACCCTATGGCAGGAAAAAGGTATAATGCCGGATCCCGAAGTATGTGAAGTTCAGGTGGCTGGTTCTGGGACTGGTGGCATAGGGAGGTATCCAAAAATACACGAATGGAAGAACCAAAGGATATTGATTCAGATAGTTCCTAAAATTGGACAAATTAATTAACTATCTACTCGATTCTTTTTAAACTCCCACGACAAGGTATTTCTTGTCCATTTTCAATCAGAGTTAAAGAAACTATATTATCCATTTTTAAACTGATTTCTCCTTTTTTTAGAGTGATTCCCCCTCCGATATATGCCGTATTTGGTTCAATAAAAATGACTCCATCTTTTGAAAGTATACCCGATAAGTTACTCCCGAAAAGGTTTGATATCTTAATTCTTTGATTTAATTCATCATCCTCATCTAATGATATTTCGATTATTTTACTATCAATAGTTGAGCAAGTTGAAATGATGTTATAGCGTCCTACATATTCTTGCCTTAAATCCAGTTTAGCTATTGGCTGGATATTTTGATCTATATTTTGAAATTGGCCGGCATTACTTAAATGTGACCTTATTTTTTTTATTTCAGATGCAAGATCGTCTACCATCAAAATAGTTAATAAAGAAGTTTTTCCATCATCACTATCTGCCAACCGGAGTCCCCTTTCGGCAATTCCTCCCTGCAATTCAATTTTTAGGTATTTCACGTCCAAGTCTAACTCTTTTAACTCCTTAACATATGCTTGGGTCATTCCATCTTGACTATCATCTTCCAATTCTGTAGTAATTCTAAGAAGCTCACGTTTAATCCTTTTAAATTCTTCGGCAGGTGCTTTCTGTCGTTTTGAATTTGCTAATTCCGAAGAATTTCCTTCACCCCTACGTCCAGATTTTGTACAAGCAAAACTGTACAGTGCTAAAATTATTAATATTGAGAATGATAGCGTTTTCATGTTTTAGAGTTGGGTTTTAATTAACTTAAAAATAACAATAATCAGAATTTAAACCCACTAGGTATTGAAATAAATTTTCCCTCCCCCACCTATTTCTCAACCGCCTTTAAATCAAAGTTTAAACAGACACCTTTGGAGTATAAGAGATCGTAGTCTGCCATGGAAAACGAGTTTATTTTACCAATGGTACTAAAACAATAAAGGTGTCATTGCCTTTTTTTATCGAAAGGCATAAAACTTTAGGGTTGTTTGCTTCAAGAAATACAAAGGGTCGTTCCATGCGGTCTGCCATCATCGAGGTCCCATTTGCGAATTTGATATTACGATCCGTAACACGATCATTTTTGGCCTTTTGCCAATTGATACCGTCCGCAGAGCTAATGAGTCCTATATAGGTATGCGCATGAAAAATAGCATAAAATAGCTTGTCTGTTGGGCTATACCAAAGTGAAACGTCTTCTGTGTCAAGATCACCGATTACTGGTTTAGGCTGTATCGTGAACGGCCCCGCGGGGGAATCAGCAATAGCCATCGCTTGATTTCTAATAAATTGGGTTTCGTTGGGCTTGTCACCTTTTATAATTAAATAGTAACGCTTATCTGGACCTTGGGTGATAGCTGGATTTACCGTTAAAGTAGTGATCGGCCCCGACGGCTCAATGAGTGGGGTGTCGAGCCGCTCCCAAGGGCCATTCAATGAGTTTGACACGGCTACGCCAGTTCTTTGATTGCGCCTTAATGCATTTCTTTTTTCATTTTTAAGATCCTTTCCAGCTAGTTCTAATAATTCCAACGGAGACAGGACGACATCACCCAAATTCGTGGCTATATAGTAGAGATAATACTTCCCTTCGAAGAATTTTATTTTGGGGTTATGCGCAGTAACCGCATCCCAACTGTTACCACCACGACCAGTCATTGCTGTGGCCACATACTTATAAGGTCCAGCAGGATTTTTGGAGACTGCATGTGCAATTTCACTATTGGTAAGCCAGGCCCCAAAACCGGAACTTCTTTTCCAACGCGAATAAAAAAGGTGGTATAAATTGTCAGCTCCTTTTACAATTGAACTTCCCCAGTTGAAATAGGTACTGTCTCTAAAAATGTTTATCTCCTCCACTCGCTGAATCAGGCTTCCCAAATCCAATGGTTTCGAGTGGCTTTGACTGAATACATTTTGGCTACCAAAAAGTACAAAAAACATTAGTAGGAAAATTCGGATAATACGGCTCATTGTTTTTGATAGATATGGAAATCGATTAATAGGAAGCATAAAGATATACATTTTAGAAATGCAGAGAATTCCGAAAAAAAGTTTGGTGCCAGGTTTAACTCATTTTATAAAAATGAGCTCTTCTTCTCCAATTATACTTTTATAACTATGCTGCTGTTTTGTATTCAAATTATACAATTCCATTTTATCCAATTTTTGTTGATGTAACATTTTTAAAAATAGAGGTATCATTTTTTGAACAGAGTATGGTACAAATTTTAAAACAAAGAACCTAACTGACAGGATATCAATATTTTAACAACAAATAATACCATTGTATCAAAGTTTAACTTTTTTGAGATATTATTTAGTTATTCAAAGTACAGGTCGGTAGTAGTTTTGAACAAAAATCAGAACTACTAAAAATGAAAAATAGCAAAGTACTTTTCTGGTCGATCGTGGTAGCCTTAGGTGGTTTTCTATTTGGGTTCGACACCGCAGTAATCTCAGGTGCGGAAAAAGCCATTCAAACCCTTTGGGGATTATCTGCCGTTGAACATGGGTTCACCGTGTCAGTTGCATTAATGGGGACGGTACTTGGCGCCATGTTAGGGGGTATTCCTGCGGATAGGCTCGGCCGTAAGGGTACCTTATTCTGGATAGCCGTTTTATATTTAGTATCGGCATTGGGTTCGGCACTTGCTACCGACTGGTATGTGTTTATCGTATTTCGGTTTTTAGGTGGTTTGGGAGTGGGCTCCTCTTCGGTAGCGGCACCCATGTACATTTCCGAAATTTCACCCGCCAAATCCAGAGGTAAGCTAGTCGGTCTTTTTCAGTTCAATGTTGTTTTTGGTATTCTGATCGCCTATTTCTCCAACTATTTTATGCAGGATATAGGTGAAAATGCCTGGCGTTGGATGTTGGGCGTACAAGCTCTACCTTCTATCATTTTCCTGGTAGCGGTACTCAATGTACCAGAAAGCCCACGCTGGTTGATTATCAAAAAAGGTAAAATTGACGAAGCAAAAGCAATCCTGGATTTAATAGATGCCGATAGCAGTGAAAAAACATTGCAGGCAATCATTCGATCCGATAACGAAATTAAAGCGCTCCCCAAGGCAAATCTATTCTCTGCCAAATACAAATCTCCTGTAAGTCTGGCAATCCTGTTTGCCATTTTCAATCAGGTATCAGGTATCAATGCCATTATATATTACAGTCCACGTATTTTCGAAATGACTGGCTTAGGAACCAAGGCGGCGTTTTTATCATCCGCTGGGGTAGGATTCGTCAACTTTGCTTTTACGCTTATTGCTATCAATTTTATCGACAAGTTTGGTCGCCGTACACTCATGGCCATTGGTTCTGTGGGGCTTATCGTAACGCTGGGACTGGTAGCAAGAGCCTTTTTTATTAAAGACTTTTCAGGTGTACCTATCTTCTTATTTAGCTATATCGCGTTTTTTGCCTTTTCGCAGGGCGCAGTAATCTGGGTATTTATTTCTGAAATATTCCCCAATGAAGTGCGTGCGAACGGACAGGCCCTAGGCAGCTTCACACATTGGCTGATGGCTGCAATCATCGCATTTGCTTTTCCAATCATCGCCGAATATTTCGGAGGCGGTATCACCTTTTCGTTTTTCGCAATCATGATGGTTTTACAATTGCTGTTTGTATGGAAACTCATGCCCGAAACCAAAGGAACTTCTCTTGAAGGAATTGAAAAAAACATAGTACTACATTAATCAAATATAACATGACACCAAACTTTGTGATTTTTGGAGAAATGCTTTGGGACATGCTTCCCACAGGTAAGCAACCTGGCGGCGCTCCCATGAATGTGGCAATCCACCTGAAAAATTTTGGAGCAGACCCTTATTTCATCAGCCGTATTGGCAGCGACGATATGGGGGAGGAACTGATGACGTATTTAAATGACAAAGAGCTTGATACCAATTATATCCAAACGGGTAATACACACCTCACGGGTATTGTAAAGGTCAATTTGGCCAACAAAACAGAAGTTGCCTACAAAATCGTTCAGCCTGTTGCTTGGGACTATATCCAGTTTACTAGCAGTAACAAACAATTAGTCTCCGGGGCCGATGTATTTGTATATGGCAGCTTAGCCGCCAGGAGTCCACAATCCAGAGAGTCACTCATGCAGCTTTTAGAAGTGGCTAAATTGAAGGTGTTTGATGTAAATATTCGCCCACCCCATTTTGACCGACCCACGGTTGAACATCTTATGGCACATGCCGATGTGGTATGAGAACGAAATGTCATTATTGGCTGACTGGTACGATTTGGAATCTAATATAGAAAACCAGATTGAATATCTGGCAGACCGTTTTGAACTCAAAATGGTGATTGTAACCCTAGGAGCGGATGGTGCGATGGTATTTACTGAGGATGGTATCTATCAACATCCAGGCTTTGAAATAGAGGTACAAGATACCATTGGTAGCGGCGATTCATTTTTAGCCATGTTTTTGCATTCCGTATTCCATAAAATGCCAATACTTGATGCCCTCACCAAAGCTTGCGCAGTAGGAGCCATCGTGGCCTCTCACAAAGGAGCTACGCCGTCCATTACAGAAAAAGAAATAGAAGAATTTTTAACAATAAACCATCAAAATTATGTTTAAACGAATACTGTTTTCAGCACTTGCGCTAACATGCCTATTCCAAATAGCCATAGCACAAAGTAAAATCTCGGGGACCGTGAAGGACTCGGATGGGGTCACTTTGCCGGGAGTTAGTATCATGGAAAAAGGGACTGCCAATGGTTCGGTTACGGATGCAGAAGGCAAATATACTATTACCGCTGGTAATGGTGCGCCCCTCGTGTTTTCTTATGTTGGAATGGCTTCAAAAGAACTCGTAGCAAACAACAACAGCACCCTAGATGTCATTTTGGAATACGATTCCAAAGCACTTGGTGAGGTAGTTGTAGTGGGTTATACTTCTTCCAAAAAGGAGGATTTAACAGGCGCAATTGCCGTTGTTGATATGGCTCCACTCAAAAATATTAGCTCAGGCAACCCTATGCAGGCCTTGCAAGGCCGTGTCCCTGGCTTGTATATAGAAAAAACAGGATCGCCTAGCGGTACCAATTCCCGCATATTAATCCGTGGTGCCAATACGTTAGGAAATACAGATCCACTGTACATTATCGACGGAATGCCTACCAAACGTCCGGAGGTATTTCAGGGCTTAAACCCAAACTCTATTGAATCGATTCAGGTACTAAAAGATGCTTCCGCTTCCTCAATCTATGGATCTCGTGCTTCCAACGGAGTAATAATTGTTACTACCAAAAACGGGTCTAACTCAAACGGAAAAATAAGTATAGACTTTAACAGCTTTTAAGATTTTTTT
>CAXBLH010000239.1:0-8490 GCA_963976315.1 uncultured Dyadobacter sp. | reverse complement strand
GCTATAAACAATTCTATCATTAAAATTTAACAGGCTCTTAACCATCGAAAAGTATACTCCTGAATTTGAGCACCTGAATGAATCAACCTAACCACTTCCTCCTGATGCGACTCGTTATTTTTATTATTTTGTTAGTCTCGTTCTCAAACCTCACTTTCGGACAAACTTTCCTTAATAAATCTGAAGTAAGAAAACAGCACGACGTGGTAACACTTTGGATAAACGACCAACAAGTAGCTCCCTTCGCGTATATGTCTTATTTGGGTGAGAGCAGATACTATCAAGAAGTTGGAAATGTGGGGGTGAATTTATTTTGTTTACCAGCTTATTTGGGTGATTTAGGAATCAATTCTTCTTCTGGTATCAATCCCTTCCGACCTAAATTTTGGATAGGAGAAAATCAATATGATTTCAGTGCAGTTCAAAAAGATTTTGAAAAATTGGTATCGGTAAAAAACGATGCAAAAGTAATTATTCGGGTTCATCTGGATCCACCTCAATGGTGGGGAGAAAAGAACCCCACCGAAATGTGTAAACTCCCAAACGGAGAAACGTTTCGGGTAAGCTATTCTTCCGAAAAGTGGCGAACAGATGCAGGTATTGCTTTGAAAGCTTTGATGAACTGGCTAAAACAGGGTAAATACAACCAAAATGTAGTCGGTATTCATGTAGCTGGTGGCTCCACCGAAGAATGGTTTTTCCATTATAAAGACCATTTTTTTGACCTAAGCGACGCTAGACAAGATGACTTTCGAAAATGGTTAAAATTCAAATATAAGGAAGTAAGCTTACTTAGAATGGCATGGAATGATACTTCCGTCACTTTTGAAACCGCAATGGAATCAGATATTAGTGGTAAAATAAGGAAGCAAGAATTATCACCAAAGAAAGACAATACCCCTCGACTGGACACCTACGCCTATCATGCTCAAATCATGGTAAAAAACATCCAATATTTCTCAAAACTGGTCAAAGAGGAAAGTGATGGAAGACTGCTTACCGGAGCTTTTTATGGGTACCATTTGTTTGTTCACGATCCTAGAAGAGGGCATGGTTCACTGGGCGATTTGTTAAACTTCCCCTATCTGGATTACCTTTCAAGTCCTAATGATTACCGGCGCGAAGTGGGTATTGACTGGCTTCCCATGGCGGCCATCAAATCGGTGCAGATGCATGGCAAACTTTGGATGGCCGAAAACGATACCCGTACTTCGCTTACAAAACTATTGAAAGAGGTAGCGCCAGAAATCAATCCTCCCGGCGACTGGTACAGCGGACCCATATGGAAAGGGCCACAAGACAAGCGCATTGCAACGGAGTTATTATGGAAAAATGCCGCGAGGATGCTGGCCTATGGTTATGGAGGTTGGTGGTTCGACATGTGGGGTGGCTGGTTTAGCGACGACTCCTACCTTGCCGTTTTTAAAAAACTCAATCAGCTACATCTTACTAATATTCAAAACGAGAGCACCAAGCCACCATATCAGCCCGAAGTGGTGTTAGTTGTGGATGAAAAATTGCAATTTTTTGATCATAGTAATGGAAGCATTACTGGTAAAATTCTCAGTAATCGTTATGCATTAGGCATATCAGGAACCAGTTTCGACATCGTTCTACGCTCCGACTTGGATTCTTTGAAGACCAAAAATTACAAACTAATCTGGTACTTGGGTTTGCATGAATTATCAAAAAATGAAACCCAGACTATTCATGAATTGAATGCCAAAACGAATATTTCTATCCAGACCGATCCATTGGGAAGTACGGTCTATAAAAATTCGGATATGACTGCTGCATTAAAAAACCGAGTAGTATGGAGTTCCGAACAGTTACGGGAAGCATTTGGCCAAGCCAATGTCCACATTTTCAGCGATCAAGACGATGTAGTTTATGCCGGGCGCAATTGGCTAAGTATCCATTCCAAAGTAGCTGGTAAAAGAGTCATCCAACTTCCGGGCAATTGGCAATTGCATGATATCAAAACCGATGAAGCTATTCCTGCAAGTAAAACACTCACAATGGAGATGCAAGAAGGTGAAACGCTGTTGTTTCGAGTGAAGTGAAAGTTTTAAAGTTTTGCTGATTAGAAGCTGATAAATGAATTTAATAAACCTTAAACGAGAACAAGCCACAAAAAAACCCTTTCAAAATTCTTAAATCTTTTGAAAATTACACGAGTTTAGTTCCGTTCTTGCAAGAGTTACCAGCAGTGATTTTAAGGCCGGCTTTTCAAGCCAGACACCAAATTTTAAACCCTTGCAATTCTCTTTCTAGTGCATCACGTCTTTCCGTTTCTATATCTTCCTACACGATATTTTTAATTTTTTCCAACTCTTGGTTCCCCTATTTATTTCGATTTTTCAGAGTAATATTTGGTTTTTCATTTCCACGCGGATTCATTTTCAATCGTGGGCACTTTTGGTTAGCTCCATCAAAAATTCTTCAAAATGATTTCCATAGATTTTGACTTCGCTTACTTTCATTCTATAAAGGAAACCTAAAAGTTACTATAATATGGAGTTTATTGAGATTTCAATGTCACTCATTCTGAGCTATGTGTACCTACGGTGTTATTTATGCACTACAATGGCTCTATTCCTCCTTAATCCGTAGTTTCCATTTCAATAATTTCAAAATTTGCAAGAAGACCAAGAGGGCATTTGGTTGTTATATTTTTGTTAATCAATAAATAGGTATTACTCAGCAATGTTGATTCCCCTTGCCCAAACCCTTTCTAAATTGCCAATATGATAACACCCTTGACTATTAAACAGTATACTTCGTTCTTAGTTATTTGGTAAAGACAAAGGAGTAAGAAAACGAATTATTTTGATATAATTTGAAGTACCCATTAACCCATTATAAATCATACAGACCATCACGACTGTTTGAAAGGTAATTTTATATTCATGTCATAGCCATTAACAAACGTAATTTTACTACGAATTAATAGCACTTAAGAAACATACTTCTATATAGTACCTAGTTTAAAAAAAATTCCTTTTTTATTCCGGTGCTACCTATTTAAATTTAAACCGTGAAGAAGCTGGTTCGAAATATAATCCTACTAATTGTAATACTTGATACGACGTCCCTTTATCAGTTTATGAAGGTACCTTCGTTGGTCAGGCATTTTATCGAACACAAGGATTTAAACAATAATATCGACTTCATTGACTTTCTGGCTATGCACTATGGCGGACAAGATATTGATGACAATGACGATGAAAAGGACATGCAGCTGCCACTGAAAAAAGTCGAAAACATACATGCGAATTACCTATTCTTATCGGGCTCGGATGCCTTCGCATTTGTACAGAATTCGCATTTAGAAATCCGCTCAAAATATGGCCCAGACAAACCACAGCTGAACTATAGCACTACACTCGGCTCTCCTTTTCGGCCTCCCCGCATATAAATATAATCTTATTGAAGGGAGAAATCCCCCCTTACGACTGTATATCATATTGATAAACAGTCGTTTCAATCTGTTTTGTATTTACAATAAAATATCATGCTGAATAATATTATCCAGTTCTCTGTGAAGAACAAACTGGTAATCGGGATATTTACGTTGCTTTGGATCGTCTTTGGCGTTTATGAGCTAACCCGCTTACCAATTGATGCTGTACCAGATATCACCAATAATCAAGTACAGGTAATTACTACTGCACCTTCTTTGGGTGCCGAGGATGTAGAACGACTCATTACTTTTCCGATTGAGCAGGCCATCAGTAATATTCCTGGATTAAAAGAAAGCCGCAGCATGTCGCGGTTTGGACTATCCTTAATCACCATAGTTTTTGATGATGATTCGGATGTTTACTGGGCCAGACAGCAAGTAACGGAACGTTTGACCCAGGTAGAAATAGACCAAAATGCCAATAAACCAGAACTTGCTCCGGCCACCACTGGGCTTGGCGAAATTTACCAGTATGTGGTAAAACCAAAAGATGGTTACGAGAATAAGTTTTCATTAGCCGATTTACGTACCACGCAAGATTGGATTATCAGACGCCAGCTGCTTGGTACACCTGGCGTTGCCGACGTGTCTACCTTTGGAGGGGAGCTGAAACAGTACGAAGTGGCGGTCATTCCGGCCAATTTAAAGGCTTTGAACCTCACCATCAGCGATGTATTTACGGCGCTAAGTCGGAACAACCAAAACACCGGTGGTGCGTATATAGAGAAAGGTCCCACGGTGATGTATATTCGTAGTGTTGGATTGGCGGGATCTATCAATGATATTGAAAAAATCGTTGTCAAAAATAATAGCAATGGCACACCCGTTCTCATTAGTCACATTGCCGATGTACGCACGGGATCTGCCATTAGATACGGAGCACTGACAATGGCCGGCAAGGGTGAACTTGCTGGCGGAATAGTGATGATGCTCAAAGGCGGTAATTCATCGGAGGTTATTCAAAATGTAAAAACTCGTGTTGCTGAAATCCAGAAAACACTACCAGAAGGTTTGGAAATAGAACCATTTCTGGATCGTACCAAAATGGTGAATAACGCGATCGGTACGGTTGAACGTAATTTGATTGAAGGAGCTTTGATTGTCGTCTTGATCTTGGTAATTTTCTTGGGAAACCTTCGTGCTGGGCTAATAGTAGCCTCCGTAATTCCACTATCCATGCTATTTGCCATTGCCATGATGAATATTTTTGGTGTCAGTGGAAATCTGATGAGCTTGGGCGCTTTGGATTTTGGCCTTATCGTGGATGGTGCCGTTATTATCGTAGAAGCCATTTTGCATCATATACATTTTTCGAAAAAATATGCTGCCGTACACCATGTTTCACAGGAAGAAATGGATGCAGAAGTAACTGGTTCCGCTTCTCGCATGATGAATGCGGCCGTTTTTGGACAAATCATCATTCTGATTGTTTATTTACCAATTCTATCCCTTTCTGGTATAGAAGGTAAAATGTTTAAACCCATGGCGCAAACCGTTGCATTTGCCGTGATGGGGGCATTTATACTTTCGTTAACCTATATCCCAATGGTGAGCGCTTTGTTTATTAGCAAAAAGATTTCTCACAAACCGAATATTTCGGATCGAATCATGACCCGTTTGGAAAATGTTTATGCGCGAATGCTGGCTGGTGCCCTACGTTTCAAAAAGATGATGGTGCTGTCTGCTTTTACACTTTTTGCAGTAGCTGTTTTGTTCTTTATGCAAATGGGTGGTGAATTTATCCCCCAACTAGAAGAAGGCGACTTTGCAACAGAAACCAGGCTGTTGGTCGGCACCAATTTAAGTACCACCATTGATGCATTCAACCGAATTTCGGATCGGTTGAAAAAAGATTATCCAGAGGTAGAAAACATCGTATCCCGCATTGGTAGTGCTGAAATCCCGACCGACCCTATGCCGATTGAAGGTGGTGATATGATTATCGTTTTGAAAGATAAATCAGAATGGACAAGCGCGACTAGCTTCCCCGAACTGGCAAGCAAAATGTCAGAAACTGCCCAGCAGGTAGTTCCAGGCGTTACCACTGGTTTTCAGTTTCCCGTACAAATGCGCTTTAATGAATTAATGACTGGGGCAAAACAGGACGTTGTTTGTAAAATTTTCGGAGAAGATCTTGACAAACTAGCCACCTATGCTGAGCAATTGGGTTCGATTTCAAAAACGGTGAATGGTACTGCGGATTGGTATGTTGAAAAAGTTACAGGTATGCCACAGGTAGTGATTGACTTTAATCGCGATGAAATTGCTAAATATGGTATGAACATTGACGAGCTCAACCGGACCATCAATGCTGCTTTTGCTGGAGCTGCCGCGGGTCAAATTTATGAAGGCGAGAAAAAATTCGATTTAGTGGTACGTGTTGGGGACGAAGGGCGTCGCAATATCAACGATATACAAAACTTACTGGTTTCTACCCCTTCGGGCACACAAATCCCACTATATCAAGTTGCGAAAATTGAAGAAATTGAAGGTCCCAACCAGATTCAGCGTGAAAACACCCGCAGAAGAATTATCGTTGGCTTCAACATTCGTGGTCGGGATGTTCAATCCATTGTGGAGGAATTACAGGAAAAGGTGGATGCTCAACTTTCATTTGACGCTGGCTATTCAATCACTTATGGGGGAACATTTGAAAATCTACAACAAGCCAAAGCAAGACTAATTATTGCGGTACCGATTGCCCTCCTGCTGATTTTCATTATGCTTTATTTTGCATTTAATTCAGTAAAAGACAGCGTATTAATCTACTCAGCGATTCCGCTATCGGCCATTGGTGGCGTCTTTGGATTGGTCATTCGGGGAATGCCATTTAGTATTTCTGCTGGCGTTGGCTTTATAGCCCTGTTTGGGGTGGCGGTTCTAAATGGTATTGTTTTACTATCTGAGTTTAATAGACTCAAAAAGGAAGGAAAAATCACCGACGTTTTGGAACTCATTATGGAAGGAACACGTAACCGATTACGCCCCGTATTGATGACCGCATCGGTAGCATCCTTAGGTTTTTTACCGATGGCGCTTAGTAATGGAGCAGGTGCAGAAGTACAGCGGCCTTTGGCTACGGTCGTCATTGGCGGCCTGATGACCGCAACTTTACTAACCCTATTCGTATTGCCTGCTTTGTATTTGCTTTTTGATACTGTTAAGAAAATAAAAGGTATAAAACCTGCCGTCGTATTGCTTTTGTTATTTAGTGTTAATCAAGTAAATGCTCAAAATTCGGCTATACCGATTGACATCGATGGTGCTATTAAAGTGGCTATTGAAAAGAATTTACAGGCCCAAAGCGTCCGGTTAAATGAACAAGTAACCGAAAAATTACAATCCTCGGCATTAGATATTGCCAAAGCAAATATCAGTGCCGATTTTGGAAAGGTAAATAGTAACAATAATGACACCCGAATTGGTATTAGTCAAACCATTAATTTCCCAAGTGTCTATTCCAACCAGCGCAAATTATTGAAAGCAAATTATTTGGCATCCAAAGCACATACCAAGCTAACCGAACAAGAAACACGCAATCAGGTTCGACTAACCTTTTATGAATATGTCAATCTGGCTAAACGTCGTGCGTTATTGATATATGCCGATAGCATTTATACGTTATTTGAAGAAAAATCAAATTTGCGATTTGAAAAAGGGTCTGCCAACATTTTGGAGAAAACAACAGCCGAATCGAGAAGGCAACAAATCAGCAATCAATTAGAAATGGTGGAAGCTGATTTGACAATCGCAATAAAGCAATTCAATTTAATGCTTCAAGATACCCAAGAGTATGTTCCATTTACAGACCAGCCCAAGCTTAAAAACTTGTCTGCCCTATTGGATACCTCGGTTACTATAGAGCAGCTTCCCCAAATTGAGTTAGCCAGACACCAGCAAGATGCCGCTCAATTTCGGTTACAAACTGAGAAAGCCCGCATGCTACCCGATTTTACACTTGGATATAACAACCAAAGTTTGATCGGTTTCCAGCAGGTAGGAGGACAGGATGTGTATTACAATGGCAAAAAACGGTTTAATTATGTAAGTGCTGGTGTGGGAATACCAATTTTTTATAAAGCACATACTGCCAGAATTTCGGCGGCAAAAATTGAGCTGCAAAGAAATAAAGTTCAGACTCAGTTAATGGGTTTACAACTTAAAAACGAACTGGCCATTGCCGTCAATCAGGTAAATAAATTCAGCAAAAGTCTTAACTATTTCGAAGAAAACGGATTGAAAAATGCCGAAAGTATAGTCCGCATTTCTGAGAAGCAGTTCCAAGGTGGTGAAATCAATTTTTTGCAATGGGTAATTGTGATTGACCAGGCCATTACTATCAAAAATGAATATATCAATGCTTTAAGTAGCTATAACACTGCAGTGATTCAATTGTTAAAGCTAAATAATCAATAGAACTTAAAATGAAAAACTACATCATAATTGCCTTGGTACTGTTCGTGTTGGGATGTACCTCAAAGTCAGAATCAGAAAAAGCAGCCAGTAAAAACCAAACGGTGGATACCAGTCTTACGGAACAAGTAGTTACCATGAATCCAGAGCAGCTCCAAAGTGCAGGTATTGAAATTGGCACTCCTCAATTTGAAAATATCAGTGGAACCATAAGCCTACAAGGGATGATAGATGTTCCGCCGCAAAGCATGGTAAGTCTTAGTTTTCCATTGGGTGGATATTTAAAATCAACCAACATGCTTCCGGGCATGCTTGTAAAAAAGGGCCAGGTATTAGCGGTTCTGGAAGATATGCAGTTCATACAACTACAACAAGACTACCTTACTGCCAAGGAACAATTCAATTTGGCTGAATCGGAATTTGTAAGACAGCGTGATCTTAACGCTAGTAAAGCCAGTAGTGATAAGGTTTTTCAACAAGCCAAAACCACCTTGGAAACACAACGAATCCTTACCAATGCACTGGCCCAGAAACTTGAACTTATTGGTATAGATCCTGCCTACATATTCCGGCGAAAGTGAGCCACCTATTCCGGTTTAAAGTGAGCCACCTGA
>CAXBLH010000238.1:0-8494 GCA_963976315.1 uncultured Dyadobacter sp. | reverse complement strand
AAGCCTTTGTGGGAGCCTGTTCATGCCATAAAAAATAAAACATCGCGACCTGCCTATTGTCTTTTGGATTGCCCACTGCATCGTTTTGCGGCAAGGTTCTTCCCAGACCGTCGGTTGCCGCCACTGGTTGGGCAAAGGTTTGCTTTTGAATAAGCAATGCCAAAACCAATAGTAAGGAAGTATTCAATAACGTTTTTAAGGTCTTACTTTTTTTCATAATGAATATTTTTTTTAATCGCTATAAGCTTTTTTACAGTAAGCTGCCACACGGATAATTGTTATACTGAGAATGATTAGGTTTTGTAATGCCCCCCCCCCCAATATAATCTAGCTGAACACTATAAAACAATCAAAATATCTATTCCAGCCAACCTGGATTTTGCCAGTTAACACCTGAAATACCGATCATTTTGTTGACTTCATCCTGAATGATTGGATAACGAAGGTATTTCTCTGAAGAGCAATTTCTATCGGTAAATTTGAAACGATTGTACACCAGTTTTTCATTGTTTTTAACAATTCTCATTCCTGTAACAAATCGATCTGTTTCACTCAAAATTTTCCAACGACGAACATCAAAAAAGCGATGTTCTTCAAATGCCAACTCAACTCTTCTTTCGTTTCGGTATTTCTTGTCAAATTCCTCTTTTGACAAACCTACTGGAAAATCGGGCATACCGGCTCTGGCTCGTACCGCATTCACGGCTTCACGGGCGGTCATACTGGTATTTCCCACGGGAACTGCCACGTCGGGGCCAACTGAGTTATAAGCTGATTCAGCGAAATTGAGATAGAGCTCAGCTAGTCGGAATAATCTAATTCCACCATCGGCAGCGTTACTAATGCCAGATTTATAGTTATTAAACTTCCGTAAGTAATACCCCGTTCTGGTATTTTTGCGATTGATGTCCGAAATTTCCTCGGCACCACCCACATAGGTTTCTACTTTTGTGCCATTGGGTTGATCCAGATTACGAACCGCTCCATTGTAATATATGGATGCATAAAAACGTGGATCTCTGCCTACATAAGGATTTGCGGGATCATAGCCCGACTTTGCATTAATGATTGGAATCAATCGATCAGCATCTGAATATCCTGAGATTGGCGTTTCTCCATTTGCCATTTCATAACTATCCACCAATTCTTGGGTTGGACAAGGCCCTGTACGCTCCATACCTGGATTCGTTGGTAAACCTGCAAACTGCCATACTTTCATGGCATCACCCAAATGATATATAGTCTCTTTATCAACAGCTCGCTGATCATTTGAACTTGTGAAGAAATAGAGTGCATATGCATTTTGAGCAATATCTGCGGCTGGTTTTTGGTCAAACAACTTATAGTCGTTGTTCAAACATTGTCCAAGTGCCTCGGCATTGATCGTCGTTGCCTTTGCCCAGTCAAAAGTACCATCGTTCCACAGTGGACTCGCCGCATAGGTTACCGCTTCTGACTTAATAGCATAAGCAATGGCGCGTGTCATGATGCCATATTGATTATCAAAAATATTCCAAGAGAACCCATTTCTAGTATCGGAAATGGATAATGCCGTGTCACAGTCATTCAAAATAAACTGAACAACTTCGCCATAAGAAGATTTGGAAACGGTCGAAAAGTCAAAATCGATTTCAAGTGGTTTGTCAAAAATTGGTACACCACCATATCGTTTTACTAGTTGCAAATAATAAAGTGCACGTAAAGTATGTGCTTGCGCAGTCCAACCCGCCTTTTCCTCATCAGTCGCATAAACGCTTGCGGTTTTGATATTTTCGATAAAGGTATTGCACTTGCGAATACCTTCGTACAAATTACCCCATGGACTACCATCCGCTGAATAATTGGGATAGGTAATTGACGTAACATTGCCACCATACCAAACGATATAGTTAGACCCAGGCGTTACATCGTCCGCATCCTGAGCTTCATCGGTGTAAGACGAGCGATCCATATACGGTTTGGGACAATATCCATAACAAGAATTCAGATAACCTCTCGTTCGGTTATAATCGCTAAACACCTGATCCATGGTTATCCTGCCATCCGTAGGTAGTTCCAGCGGATCATGACAAGAGCAAATGAACAATGCTACTATCAAACTGTATATCAGTATTTTATATTTTTTCATTTCAATTTAAATCTTAATTTCTATTAAAAAACAACACTTATACCAACATTGTATACCTTATAAATTGGGAAGCTGCTAAAACCTGAACCTTCTGGACCGAAGTCCTTGGTTTTCATTTTGTCCCAAGTAAAAATGTTTTGGCCACTTAGTACCAACCGTATATTTTGGGCTGTTACCAGTCGTGAAATGTGCGTAGGTAAAGTATAGGCCAGTTCGATATTTTTCAGACCTAAATAAGAACGATTATATTGAAAGAAATCACTGCCTTCATGATTCACCGATTTTGCCAAGGAAAGTGCAGGATAGGAAATTGCTTCACCAGTTTGGTATCTTTCAGCAGTCCAAGCGTTGGCGTGAAGAGCTCCAAAAACACCATCGTTATCCGTTTCCCAAATCCCAGTACCTCCAATGATCGTATTATACTTGCCCATACCTTGAAATAGCACATTCAAATCAAATGACTTGTACTTAACTCCACCATAAAACGAATATACACTACGAGGAATTGAACCAGTACCAATAGGAGCTTTGTCGCGCTCATCAATATTACCGTCGTTGTTCAAATCCTGATAGATTAAATCCCCCAAACGTTGCGTTCCGAAACCATAACTCAGATTGCGACTATCAATTTCAGATTGTGAATTAAAAAATCCGTTTCCATTACTGTAATCCACCAAATAGCCAAACTCTTGTCCAAAAGAGTAACCTTCCTGAACTTTGCTGTAAGCATAATCGTCAGTGCGTTTTACTTCATTGGCATTGATGACGGTATTTTTGGCATAACTATACATCATTCCCAAATTAACCGAAACGTCCTTATTTAACTGTTTATCATAGTTGGCAGTTAGCTCAAACCCTTTATTTTCAAAAGTCCCTGAGTTGGTTTTAGGATAGTTTTGCAATGGTATTCCTTGGAAAAGTGGAATGGTAGCAAATGCACTTACCACCATATTTGACATCTTTTCATTAAATATATCTGCTGAAAAAGATAGCGCATTAAACAAACCTAGGTCCAACCCAAAGTTTTGCTTTTTGGAGACTTCGGCCTGAATAAACGGATTCCCTTTCTGATTTTCGTTGATATTATATTGCAAAGAAGCGATTACGCCTGAGCGGTCAACAGTTACATTGTCTAAATATGCAAACCTTGCCAAATCACTTTGGTCGTTTGCTGTTTTCCCGTAAGACGCTCTTAGTTTTAGATTACTCAACCAACTGCTATTTTTCAGAAATACTTCGTTGGAAATTGCCCAAGCTGCTGATATTGCGGGCGTAGCAATGAAACGCTTATTACGAGCGTATTGCTCAGAACCAGAATAACCGATGTCAGCCTTGACCATGTACCGGTCATCAAACGAATAAGCGACCTCGGCGCCAGAGCTAATGCGGTTATAAGGAAGTAGTCCGGGTGATGTATTATCCGCTTTTGTCAGGTTTTGATAAAACATATAAGCCAAGCCAGAAACCCGACTTCTACCAAAGTCCCGACTGTAAGTCATTGACGTATTATAGGTCAAATGGTAGTAATAGCCATGGGATTTGGAATATGCCAAAGGAGTATTGTTTTGCGCACCTTTTTTGTTGAATTCTAATTTATCAATGTCATTGGTTCGTACGTAGCGTTCGTAATCTTGGGTAGTACCAAGGCTTCCGACGGAATTGGTTTGATAGGCCAATACCCCTTTCAAGTTCAAACCCTTCGTCAAGAAGCCCATGTCTAGATCAAACCCAAACTGAGACGTGATATTCGTAACCGTGTGACGATAATATCCAGTTCTGTTTAGCCGACCAAAAGTCGGGTTTGCCACTCGTTCCGTTGTAATGACTTGTCCACCCGTGGATGCCTCACCATCAACGCCCGGAATTGTTGGCGTGAGTGGGCCAAACATATTAGGCGGCAATTGGAAAATACTGGAATAAACCGAAGAATTTCCAGCACCTGGTGTTCTTTCTCTTTTAATATTTCCGCTTAGCCGTATAAATGCTTTTAAGTACCTATTCAGGTTCATGTCTACATTGGTACGGTAATTAATCCAAATATTATTCGAGTTAGCATCGTATTTATCTTGACTGGTTTTGAACAAACCACCTTGATGCATAAAATTAATATTCGAAAAGAACTGCACTTTATCATTCCCTCCAGTCAAGTTTGCACTTGCACGTTGCATAAATGCAACGTCTTGCATGTATTGGCTATACCAGTTATTACTTGGGTAAAGTTGTGCATCACTTCCATTTTTGTATCCATTGAGCTGATTTTCACTAAACAGGTAATTCTCCCCCAAACCATCATTATAGGCAGCCTGATTTCTCAAAATCGCATAATCGTACGAATTATAGGACGTTGGCTTGGTAGAAGCCTGCTGAAACGATTGGTCAAATCGTGTTTTGATTTGCAAACCTCCTTTTACACCTCGTTTTGTTTTTACAACTATTAATCCATTAGCACCCTGAATCCCGTAAAGGGCCTGAGAAGAAGCATCTTTCAAAATAGTGATTGATTCTATTTCGTTGGGTGAAATATATTCCAAAGACTGGTTGCTGTTGTAGGCATTGATAATCCCATCGATGATTACCAAAGGGCCATTATTTCTGGCAGCTGACAAACCTCGTACATACAAATTGGTAGTGGCCCGTGACAATTCCGAGTAAGATTCTTGGGTGGTCAAGCCTGACAACCTGCCTGCCAAGGTTTGCGTTAAGTTCGCAACTGGTGATCTTTCTAATTCTTCACCACGTATTGCTGAAATCGAACCTGAAATTTCAGAACCCTTTTGAACCGAATAACCCAAATCTATCAATTCATCTTTGCGATGTGCGTCCTTCCTTAGTCGGATATCAATTTTGGATTTACCAGCAATATTAATCGTCTGGTTGCGATATCCATCTCTTGAAATAATAAGATTTTTACCACCATCTAAAACCATCAGCGAGTATTCCCCTTGAAAGTTGGTTAACGTTCCATCCTTACCATTTGCCGAATTTATTAAAACATTCGATAACGGATTATTAAATTCATCGGTAATAATACCAGTGATTAGTTCCTGATTTTCCTCCTGCTGAGCCAACAGTTCACCGCCGGATAGTAGCAGCAGACATACCAGCAGCCATGCGATACTTCGTATTTTTATATTTTTCATTGTAGATATCTTTTTTAGTGATCTGTATTTTACCAACCCGGATTTTGCCAATCGGCACCAGTAATCGCTCTTAGCCTATTCGCTTCATTCAGAGGCATGGGTAACCAAAGAAATTTATTGGTATGACATTTTCTTTCATTGGCACGAACGAGTCGGCGTTCGTAAGAAAATGCACCATCGCTATTTCTGGTAATCGCCATTCCTGTTATCCAGCGATCAGTTTCGGCCAAATCGCCTGTTGGCTCAGACCAGCGGCGCAAATCAAAATATCTATTTTCTTCCATGGCCAACTCTACACGTCGCTCTTGTCTTACACGAAGAACTAATTCTTCTTTCGACAACCCATCTGGTAAATTGGGCATTCCGGCTCTTGCTCTAATTTCATTTACAGCCGCAACAGCTTCTGCTGATTGTCCAGCTTCGGCAGCAGATTCCGCAAAATTGAGAATTACTTCCCCTAGCCGGAACAGCTTCCAGTTTGCACCACCGATTGGATTATCATTTCCAGAGTTTGGGTGTAAAAATTTCCGCTCGAAATAACCAGTACGTGTAGCTCTCCGAGTAGTAGCGTGAATTCCAGTTTGTGGTTCTCCTACATAGGTGGCTATGATCCGAGTACGATTTCCAATTGGTGCTGGAAAGTTTTCTACCGATTCAGGAGACTCAGCAAAATTCCACATGCATTTCCTTTTTGAACCATTGTAATAAATGGATGCATAAAAACGTGGATCGCGGCTTGCATACGGATTATTGGGATTGTAAACTTTATTAGCACTATTGTAATTAGGAACAAGATGTTGTTCGTCCAAATAAGGTTGTTTCAAGTCAAGAATTGGCATACCGTCGATGGTTTCATAGGCATCCACAAGTTCCTGAGTGGGACACGTACCAGACTTATAACCATCCTGTGCTCCAATACCGTCGATATTCCAAATATTACCTTGTCCATCCCTGCTTTGAAAGATCGTCTCTTTATCAACAGGATTGGAAGAGTACGCCATCGTTTGGGTAAAATATTCATTATAAAGTGCAGTATGAACATTCTTATCAGGCCCTAAATGGGCATCATCCAACAAGTAAGTTTGCGGGAAATTAACTTTATTATATAGCTCGTAACCATTGCTTTTTAGATTCCCTAACGATTTTTTATTGATTTCGTAGGCTTCCTGCCAGTAGTTTTGTCCACCATTATTCAATGGGCTAGCAGCAAAAAGTATCATTTTTGATTTGATAGCCTCTGCCATTGCTTTGTTTACCCTACCAGCTTCGCCAGAAGTTGTAATTCTCCAAGGTAACTCATTGGTATTAATAGCTACATCACAGTCTTCAATGATAAACTTAGCCAAATCATAATAACTTGACTTTTCTATATCCTCAAAATTATCTGAAAAACCAGTTGGCTCTCTCAAAATGGGCAAAATAGGGCCATACCATTTTAATAACTCTGAATAATAATATGCCCTTAATAAATGTGCTTCAGCTTTCCAACGTGCTTTATCCTGCGGGTTTCTTACGGTGGCATTGTCTATTTGACTAATAAACACGCTACAGTTCCGAATGGCATTCCAATAACGCGCCCAGTAATCACCATTTCCAGAGTCGGAACTAATGTTTATAACTGGATGATTAGAAGCAGATGCATCTCCGTTGTACATTCTACCAGACATAATCCACGATTCTGCCTCAGCATCGGTATCCCAAGACTCATCACTCCAATTCACAGGGCCACGACTCCAAAAGAAATACCGAGTTCCTTTTATAGGTATATTGTTATAACAGCTATTCAAAAACGCTCCAACTTTATCATTGTCTTGAAAAATTTCTTCCATCGACAACTTACCATCAGGCGCCATATCTAGGGCATTTTTACACGAATCCATTGCGATCATGGACACAAATACCCCTATCCAAATTATATATTTACGAATCATAATATCTAGGGTTAAGTGTTTTAGAAAGAAATATTCACACCAAAATTCAACATACGTGTGACCGGGTAGCCTAAAGAGCTGTTGTTCTCTGGATCGAGATGTCCCATCCGCAGTTTGTCCCAGGTAACCAAATTTTGACCGCTTACATATACTCTCATTTGTTTTACACCAATGGCGGTAAGTGCTGCCTTTGGTACTGTATAGCCCAATTCCAAATTTTTCAACCTCGTAAAAGCCCTATTCATAATAAAAAAGCTATTGGCATTATGATTGGAATTACTGTGCGTACTTAATGCAGGATAGGTAATTTTATCGCCATTGGCATATCGTTCAGGTGTCCAAGCCGACTTATGATAGTCGAAATAAGTACCTCTGATAATATACTCATAAACACCTTGTTGGGCATAATTGCTAGAATAGCGTCCAATACCTTGAAAGAAAGTAGTTAAATCAAAGCCTTTGTAATTCAAGTTCAACGTCAAGCCATAAGTCACACCAGGGATACCACTATAACCAATAGGAGCCTGATCTTTATCATTTACAACGCCATCATTATTCAAATCTTTATAGATAAAATCACCTACTCTCGGCTCTCCAAAGCCGTATACCGTTTTATCAAGATAGGAGTCCAATTCTTCTTTGGAATTGAAATAACCATTGCCGTTACTGTAATCAATCTCATATCCCCAGTTTTGATTTAAAGCAAAACCGGTACTCCGATACCTGTAAGCATACGATTCATCGCGGATGGGTTCATCCAAAAATTTGACTACATTTTTGTTAAACCCGTAATTCCCACGAACGGTCAGGGTTAAGTCTTTGGCCAAAGATTTATTATAAGTAAGTTCTATCTCAAAACCATTATTATCAACGACACCCATGTTAACGCGTGGTATATTGCCTAATGGCACACCTTGAAACTCAGGTACCGTTCCTCGTGAAATAAGAATTTTACTACGGTTCTCTACGAAGTAATCGAACGTCAGTGTAAGGTCACCCATCAATTGAAAATCAATACCGAAGTTTTGCTTTTTGGCTACCTCCCATGAAAGGTCAGGGTTACCTAATAAGCCCTGGTTAATACCTCTACCCAATCCTAAACTACCTAATGGGCCACCACCGAGGGTGATGTTGCTTTGGTATAAGAATCGTGCTCCTCCCATTTGGTCATTTCCTACTTTACCATAAGAGGCTCTTAATTTCAAATTCGTAACAAATGGATTTCCTTTTAAAAAGGCTTCATTACTTACCACCCATCCTGCTGAAAATGCTGGAAAAAATCCAAATCGACGTGT
>CAXBLH010000237.1:0-8502 GCA_963976315.1 uncultured Dyadobacter sp. | reverse complement strand
AGAATAGGCCATTCCCGAAGTCAATCCCAATAATAGGGCTAATGCTACTGTTTTTTTCATTATTTTCTGTTAAAAATGTTTTGAAAAATCAATACCCCTCTGTTTGTACCAAATTGGGGTTAGTACCTAGCACAGTAGTATTTAGGGGCCAGAACAAAGGTGTCGATTTACCTTTTAAATTCGGCACATAGTTATAGACATCAATGGTACCCGCTTTATGAAAGCGTACCAAATCATACCAACGCTTATTTTCAAAAAACAGCTCACGCCCACGCTCATCTAAAATTTCCTTTTCCAACAATGCCTTAGAAGTGGCAGTATAATCCGGAATCCCGGCACGTTTTCTAACCAGATTGAGATATTTAGCTCCATCCACTACATTACCAAGTGCTGCATAGGCTTCTGCTTTCATCAGCAGCAAATCTGCCAAGCGGTAAATAATATGGTCGTTATCCTTTACGCGCTCATCGGAATATTTAGTTCCTGGATACTTGGTTATCCAGGCATAACCACCGCCATTTGCCCTTCTTTCTATCAAATAGGAATGTGGGATACGCTTATCCAATGGATTTGCAGTAAACAAAGCCCGAGTAAGTACACTTATTTGATAAGCCCCTTGCCCGGCCGTCTGACCATAAGGAATACTGTCGATATTAAGGGCTCCTGATACCATCGCTAATGTTGGCATGGCGTTTGAGGCGTATGTACTGGAATTCTCCTCTCGTAAGTGAAAAGCAGCTAATATAGCTTCTGGATTAGCAGAGGCACGCACTGTTGTAACTTTACCAAAATCAGTATTTAAACTCACGCCACTTTTCTCTACTTCAGCAATTGCTAATATTGCATCCTGAAAATCCTGATTTCCTCCATTCAACACTTTTGCACTCCATAATTTAGCATCCGCTTTCAATGCCTGCGCAGCATTATAAGTGAACCGATATTTGGACGAATAACCTGTGGGAGAGAAACTGGAAACAGACTTAAACAAGGTAATTGATTGGTCTAAATCAGCAAATATTTGTTTCAACACTTCGGAAGCCTTAGACCTGGGTAATAGAGGTACATTTTCGTTCTCAACGGCCTCGAGCATCAAGGGAGCATCGCCGATAATGCGCGTCAAATAAAAGTATAGGAATGCCCTCAACGCATATGTTTCAGCAATAATACGTTTGCGGGTATCTGGGTTCGAATTAAATGGAAAGCCTTCTATTTTCTTTAATAATAGATTGCAGTGACCGATCCCGGCGTAAATTGACTGGTAATTAATCGCACCATTAGAGGCTGAAATGGTTTGAGGATAGGCCGAATTACTGAAACGTGCATTGATAGCAGGAGACAATTCTTCGCTACGTTCGGTAGCATATATCAGCGCTGTTGTGCTTGAAACAGAAGACCTCATATAATTATAGATCCCCGTCACATAAGGTTCGAAATCACCCTCATTGGTAAAATAAACTTCGCCGGTAATGGTCGATTGCGGGGTAACTTCTAATAAGCTATTGCAACCTGAAACTATAAAAATAGTGACCGTCAATACTATTGTTGAGATTATATTTTTCATTATTTGAAATTTTCAGAGTGGTCAAATAAAATTTAGAAACGCAGGGTTCCACCGATTGAAACTTGTCTTGGACGCGGATACCCACCCGGATCATAACCTGAATAGATTTCCGGATTAAAACCTTTGTACTTAGTGATATATCCAAGGTTAAATACACTCACAAATAAGTTTAAGCTGGAAGCCTTAATCCGGCTAATAATGGACTTTGGAACATCGTATGAAAAAGTCAACTCCCTAAATGCTAAAAAATCTCCTTTTTCCACCATCCGATCCACGTCTGAACCATAGGTTGCATTATTTCCTAATGAACCAAAGCGTAGATAGTTACGTTGACCAAAATCAAAATCTGCAAAAGAGAAACGCGCATAATATTTGTCTGTATCACCTTCTTTTTGCCAAATATTATCACCCAATGCCTCCGCAGGAGCACCCTCGTTATATCCCCGACCAGTACCTAACGACCGAGCAAGTGCACCATTGCTAATGTAATGCCCCAAGGCATAATCCATATTAAACCTTAGCGAGAACGCCTTGTAAGTGAAGTTATTCTGCATACCTCCAATGCGATTGGGCGTTCGATAACCCAAAAATACTTGGTCTTTGGAATCAATTACTCCATCATTATTGATATCATCAAAAATATAATCTCCTGCATGTTTTCCTACCGTTTGTCCCGAAGCCGAAGCTAATAAATCCTTTTTTGTAGCATTCCAACTTTTAGCTTCTTCCTCCGTAGAGAATATCCCTAAGGTTCTGAATACATACAACGCATAGGGGCGCTCTCCTTCTGCGATACCACCAGCATCGACCAGCTTACCTGCCCCCTGATCCCAAATAACATCACCCCCTTGTCTGTTTTTCTCACGTCCATTATTAGGAAGTTTGAGTATTTTTTGTTGGTTCAAAGCAAAACTGAAATTAGTTCTCCAATTGAAATTTTGAGATTTAATTATTTGAGCACCAATCTCAATTTCCACTCCTTTATTCTGTAAGGTACCATTGTTGTAAGTTATAGACGAAAATGGCGACTCAGATGGTAATGGTTTGCCAGCAAGTCGATCTTTTGTCTGCTTGTCATAAAAGTCAACCACCAAACTAATACGGTCGTTCAGCAAGCCAGCTTCCAATGCTATATCCAGCGTTTCTGTACTTTCCCATCGTAAATTGGGGTTGGCCAAATTCCCTAGCAGGATTCCAGACGACTGTGCATAGTTATTTGCACCATAGCCACCATACGTTGAGGCAATACTAATATCGTTAAGACCTGCTTTACCCCAGCTTCCTCTTAATTTTAGGCTACTAATAGTAGGTGAGAACTTCCAGAAAGATTCTCTGTGTATATTCCAACCAGCCGAGAGAGATGGGAATAACGCATATTTGTTTTCAGGCGCAAAGTTTGAGAAACCGTCGTAACGTAGCGATGCACTAAATAGGTATTTGCTATCATAATCGTAACTAACCTGGCCAAAATAACTAGCCGATTTACTCTCGGTAATGGACGTTCCTGTTGAAATGTTAGAAGTAACAACCCCATTAATCACACTGGTGGCAGGCTCGTTAATTGTAAATATATAATCGTTGTTAGCTCGCAGGGAACTAGCAGAGGTGTTGGTACGATAGGCTTGGGTATAATTAAAACCCACCAAAGTCGAGAAGCTATTTTTAGGCCCGAGGTTAAACTGGTACTGCAGTATCTGATCTATCATTAACTGACGTGACATTTCAGTGTTCTGACTTTTATTACGGACACCAGCCGCACTACGAAAATCGGCAGGCGTTTCCTTGCGAAAGAATTGGTACTTATAATCCTGAATTTGATAGGAAACCGAAGGGCGGAATCTTAGTCCGGGTAACAGATCCAAATCCAACCCCACTTTGGTAATCAACCGTTCTGTTTGTACTCTCAGGTCATCATATTTTAGCTGATGAAAACGATTTCGAACTGAATAACTTTCGTGCAGTAACGGATCTCCGTTATCATCAAAGCTTCGTATTAACGGGGTAATCCGGGGAGATCTAACCAAATCATTGGTGTTGTTTGTCAAATAGTTAGGTTGCACATTTTGATAGTTCACCATTACATCCAGTTTGCTAGATTTTCCAATCTTAAATCCAAAATTTCCCAGTCCATCAAAACGCTTATATTTCGTCCCGATATAGGTTCCCTTTTGATCATTAAAACCTAGGTTCACATTGTAATTGGCCGACTCACTCCCTCCGTCAATACCCACATTCGTGTTTTTTGTAACCCCCGTAACCCATACTTTATCCTGGTAATTGTTGTCCGCATACAGCAGCTTCGTCCCAGGATTAATGGGATCATCCATGGTCATCCATCCATTTTTAAGCAAATTATCTACATAGGATTGACCTTCAACTGAAACAATATTGTCGTACAAGGCCGTATAATAAAGCGCTCTACTATATTGGCCAGGAGCCGTATACAGTCGAGTACCTGCCGAGAATCCTGCATTATTAAGCAGCCCATCTTTTGGTAAAGCGTCGTAAGTATTTTTAACCGTCGTGCGCGCCAATCTTAGATAGTCTGTTGCATTAAGGTAATTATATTTACTTACTTGATTCTCCCAAGTAAATCTTTGATTGAGCGTAACACGCGTTTTCGAATTAAATTTTCCACCTTTCGTTTTGATTACGATAACACCATTCGCTCCCCTCGCACCATAAACGGCGGTGGAAGCAGCATCTTTCATTACTTGTAAGGATTCAATATTATCCGGATTGATATCATCGATGGTTCGAAACACCCCGTCAATCACCACCAACGGTTCGGTATTGTCTGCTGATGTTCCGTTAGTACCAAGTCCATATACGTTATTCTTTGTTCCACCACGAATGACGATATTTACCGCGCCAGAGCCCGGTTGACCCGAGTTAATAGGTATAGAAACACCTGCAATTTTCCCCTGAACCGCTTGAACCGGATTGGAATTGGAAGTATTTACCAACTCAGTGGCATCTAATTTAGAGACGGCCGCCGTAGTTTTAAGTTTCGATTGGGTGGTATAGCCCACCACCACTACTTCCCCTAATGCTTTGGTATCCTCTTGCAACGCAACATGAATATTACTTCTGTTGGCTATCTCCACTTCCTGTGACTCGTAACCAACAAAAGAAAAAACTAGAACTCCATTATTAGGGGCTGAGAGATTGTACACACCATCAACGTTGGTTAAAGTACCCTCATTGGACCCTTTGAGCGTGATGCTTACCCCTGGCAACGACTCCTTGGAATTCTGGGAAGTAACAGTACCACTTACTGATACCGTTACGGTTTGCGCATATGTCTTTCCTGAAAAACATATACCAAAAGCCAGTAAACTGAAAAAGAAAACTTGTTTCATATAACTAGAATTGGCAAAATTAAAATTATGTCTAATTGTACTTATGTAGTACATATTGTAAAAGTATAATATTCTTTTCATTTTTAATAATTTTTTATTGCAAAAAATACTGCTTTTAATACTATTATTCTCGGGATATACGCAGCATACTTGTCAAACTAACCGGAAGCCAGTTTAACGGACTTTTCTATTTGCTTTTTCAAGCATTCCTACGGCATTCATTTTATAACAAGAATGAACGATAAGGTAAGGAAACAAAAAAAAGACAACGATCTGATTTTTAACCTATTTACTTTTTCAAAAAAGATTTTAGTGGGATTTTCTGAAACACCATTTGTGAACCACTTCCTTCATATAGAATACCAACGTGCTTTTTATCAATAGATGTAATTGACGAATAGCCATAAGAGGGCCACTCATCTAATAATACCCAATTCTCTTCCGGCCAGCTCATTCCATCATCAGCACTGGCTTTTATGGTCATAAAATTTCGTTTGTATTTCGAATTTGGATTTGAAAATAATAATAATGACTCCTTAGATCCTTTTCTTTTAAAGCGATGTAGGGCCGCCATACACACGGACTCAGGTAGTAAACTACGGCTAGACGCATGATTTTCCCAGCTTTTGCCCAGATTACTAGTGACCGCTATGGCTCTGCCATTATGCTCATCCTTGATATACTTATTTTCGTTCGCTCGCATATTAAGCATCAAATCCCCATTGCTTAATTGCACGACCGAGCATTCTGTGGTACTACCACTATCCGCTGGCACAGAGGTTTCCCAGTTCTTACCACCATCTTTACTGAAGGTAATATTAGAAAAAGGGGTGCCGTTTTTATCACGACCTTGGGTAGGAAATACTAGGGTTCCATCACGGAGTGTAATTCCATGGCCCGGTGCTGGTGCCCAAAGCCACCACTCTTCCTGCTTACACATACTAGTAAGGTTTACAGGTTCGCCCCAAGTTTTACCATCGTCCTCACTTTTAATCACTAAAAACTGCGCCGTTTCTTTAATGCCAAACCCTGGCTGGGAGCCCCGGTTACGCCATTGATGGTTCCAAACGTCGCTATTTTCGTTTAATCCTTCGATCCATTCGCCCTGGTCGTTCAGCACACCATGCATCCACAGCCCAGCAATATATAGTGTACCCGTTTTATCATCACTCAATATACAAGCATCTGACACCCCATTGAACTTTTCGGGTAAGCCGCCAAAGGTCTTCATATCCAACACAATTTGCATAGGATCCCAAGTGTTCCCTTGGTCATGGCTGCGACTTAAACCGATATCCATATGACCCTGCAGGTCACGCCCAGACTCGCGCCGTACATCGTAAACAGCCAATAAGGTACCTTTCGTACTCGTAGTAAGGCCTGGTATGCGGTAGGTATGGACGTTGTCTTGATTATGCTGGCGTACAGCAATCCCTAAGCGTTGTTTTATTTGCTGGTTAGTTACTTGGGGGATAATTTTCGAATGATCGAAAGCCAGCTCTTCACAACGCGCACTAATAAAATGGAGCAGATTAGCATTTGTATTAAGCTGACAAGAAACCCAAATGTAATTAGGGCCTGCCAAAAGTGGAGCCTTCCCAGAAATAACTATGCTGTTTTTAATTATGGAAGACTCTCCTAAGAGTTGTGCATTTTCAAAGCCCGACCATCGTCCAGCCGTGGAATCGCTTTTAGTAAAATAAACTTGAATACGAGCAATGTCGCTAATCTTAGTGCTGCCTTTTAAGGATAATGTCAAAGAATTCAAAAGAATTTCCGTGTTCGCTGCTGTTGTTATTTTTATTCGTAGAAGCGGATTCACTGCTTTGCCCTTTAATACTGGTACCTGAAACCAGGTTTGTTCGGCACTAATATTGTCCTTGGGTTGAGAAGAAGCATGGATAGAAAATATTAGCAGCAAGGTAATTACTACTAGTACGTTTGCCATTTTTGGCGAACATACATTCCTTACAAGGCATAGATATTCCACTGGTAACTTCATGATACACCGATGAGTGATTATTTAGAAAACCCTATTTCTTACAATAAGTGTGTGGCAGACTCAGGTACAAACTACCTTTATATATGTAGTTATGTAGAACATATACAAACTAAGTACATCCTTTTCTAAATACCAAATAATTACTAAAAAATTACATATAAATCATTTTCGCAGCTCGGGATGGGGCTACTTCACTAAAAGTCGGTCGAAGTGAGGTTGCAGGTGAGCCTTCATTCCTTTTCTAAACTCTTCGGGGCCTGCGGTTTTCAGCAAATGCACTAAGTCGGCGTGTGTGACTTTACCTACTTTAATGGTACCATTGGTTTTGATCTCATAGTCAAGCACATATTCAAAAACAGGCAGCAACATGCTCTGAAAACGTAAGTACGTATTATTTCCTGTCATTTGGTACAGTTTCCCATGAAAAGCAATTTCATTATTCACTTTAAAGGGGGTTTGAACTTTATTCACCTCTTCCTCTACAATTTTTTCCAGCTCTTTGATATCCTCATCTGTTTTACGCAGATAGATCAAGTCTGCTAGACCAACTTCTAGAACCAGGCGAAGTTCAAATATATCCTGAAGAGTTTCCGCTCCAAGCATATGTGGATTCAATACTTTCTTAAAAGAGCTAAGGATATCGGGTTGTGCCAAAATCATCCCCCTTCTTTTTCTAGTTTCTATCATCCCCAGCATCCGGAGCCTGCTCAGTGCCTCCCTTACTACATTTCTACTTACACCAAGTGCATCTGCAAGTTCCTGTTCTTTGGGCAAAGGGTCGCCGTAACCCAATGCCTGTTTTTCAAGGAAATTTATAATATGTTTCTCCACAATGTCCGTCATGGTGGTAGCGGGAATGGGCACAATATCTGAGATTTTAAAATTCATTTCGGCAGAAATTTGACTTATTATTGAGAAGTTTAATCATCTGATATGCTTATAAGCTAGGTGATTAAATTGGTCTACATGAAATATTCCGTTTGGTAGGGTATAAGGCACCACAATTGCAAGTTACATAAAGATTGCTCAAAGGAAACAATATTTACCCTGATGAGCCGATAGTACCCACATTGTATTACTGATGCTAGCTACTATGAATCATTGGCAAGAGGTCAAAAATTCGGTTTCCGGAACTATTTGATTTCAAAAAGCCGCATAATACTTGCTAAACTTAACCAATTGTGATAAAGCAATATTATTAAAAAGCGGCGGAAGTTAAAATGAATATTTCAACCTCGGCCGCTTTTTAATAAAAAATTTATTCGCGTTCACTTAGCCTACTAACTCCAGTTTCATGAGATATTCTGCAATCTGGACGGTATTGGTAGCGGCACCTTTTCTTAGGTTATCTGCTACAATCCAAAGATTAAGGGTGTTTGGTTGAGACTCATCTCTTCTTATCCGGCCTACAAATGTTTCGTCTTTTCCATGAGCTGTTAAGGGCATAGGATAAACCAGGTTCTGGGGATCATCTTGTACTATAATCCCCTCCGAACTTTCCAAGATTTGGCGAACTTCCTGTAAATCAAAATCATTCTCAAATTCAATATTTACCGCCTCCGAATGGCCTCCTATGG
>CAXBLH010000236.1:0-8518 GCA_963976315.1 uncultured Dyadobacter sp. | reverse complement strand
TTCCATTCCAGCAACGTCGCATAATCTTTTGATTCCGTATCACCTGGAAGGTAATTATTCAAAACCTTACGTACATGAAAATCATTGGCCAACTGAAATGTTAGTGTAGAATCATAAAGCTCCCGACTTTTAACTTTATGGATATATTCTTTTGGCGTAAGCTCTTCGGCATAGTTAGCATAATTAGGAATTCGCCCACCTGCTACAATACTCCGTAGGTTTAATCGCTCGCACAGTTCCTTTCTTGCGTCGTATAAACGTCTCCCCAGACGGAGGTTTCTATATTCAGGATGCACAAACACTTCAATACCATACAGTACATCGCCCTTTGCGTTATGCGTTTTGAAAGTATATTCTCCAGTTACTTCGGCATAAGTATGTTCATCACCAAATTTATCATAATTGATAATGATAGAAAGTGCGACAGCCACCACCTTTTCGTCCACTTCAACACAAATTTGTCCTTCGGGAAACTTTTTGAGTAAAATATCTATCTTTTCTTTTCTCCAGTACTGCCCACCAATACCTTCGTATGCTTCCATCATGGCTGCTTTTAAATCCGCATAGTCTGCATGGGTCAATTCTCTGTTGATAATCTTCATAAAAAATATTTCTTAGTTGTTGGCAAATGTTAAGCCTTATCACAATTTGATTTGTATTGCATTTGGCGGCCAGCTTCTTCCTGACCACGGTTTTTTAGCTTGTTGCCAGTGAATGCATGGCGACCGTAAAAGTAGTCATTCAAAATCATTCGTGATAAAGTCTGTTATAAAAAACGTTTTCATTTTGGCAAAACGAATTACGCAACCCTTTCTTCAGGGTTTATTGATTCAAAAAATAAAAAGAAGTCAAGTGAAAGGCAGGTGTCTTCCAAAAGGAAGAAATTGAATAGAGTGAAGCTTCGACATAAAAAATGAGGTATGAAGCGAATTTACGAAAATCAACAATAAAAGTCAAATTAGTTGGCTCGACCAACTTTACTCCACCCCAACACTCTAAAAGCACATTGAGCACCTACCATTCATAGCAAACCTTATTTGGAAGCAAAAAAATCAAGGAGGTTTTCAGTAAACCCTTATTTTCCTCTTTTTTTGCAAAAAGTATTCAAAACTGTTTCGTTAACAAATTAAAACTTACCTTTTTTTTCAAATATTTCAACAACAATGACATTATATCCTGTCTATCAGCTCCTCCACCTTACGCACTGCTCTTCCTGATAGATGATCGGCAATGGCTGCTGCATGAGCGCGACCATTTTCAATAAAAACCTTTTCGGTATGCACCCCAGCCAGTACAGTTCCACACAGATACAGCCCTTCTACATTGGTCTCAAAAGTTTCTGGATCAAAAGTGGGAACTTTGGTAACAGGATTAAGGCTTATTCCACACCTTGAAAGCAAATGTTCATCTGGAAGGTATCCTACTAATAAAAAAACAAAGTCTGCAGGTATCCATTCCAATTCACCAGATTCCGTATTTTCGATTTGCATTCTACCAGGCTCAATTGCCTTTGAAACACTATTAAAACGGGTATGAATTTTACCTTCTTTCACTCTGTTTTTCACATCGGGCACCAACCAATACTTTACCTTGGTACGAAAATCTTCCCCTTTATGTACGATGGTTACTCGTGCATCATGCCTATATAGTTCCAAAGCCGCTTCTACCGCTGAATTAGAACCTCCTACCAATACTACATTGGTAAAAGAATATTCAAAAGGTTCGTCATAATAATGCGACACGTGCGGAAGATCTTCACCTGGTATACCCAATTTGCGTGGTACATCGAAATAGCCAGTAGCCAGCACCACTTTTCGAGAGTGAAACGTATTTCCATCCACAGTATAAGTTATAAAAGTGCCATCCGCCTGCTTTTCTGTACGATCTACATTTACAAATAGCTTAAAGTTCAAATCATAATAGCCCGCCACTTTTCGGTAGTACTGTAAGGCTTCATTCCTATTGGCCTTTACCTCAGAAATGGCAAAAGGAATGCCACCTATTTCTATATTTTCAGCGGTTGAAAAAAACTTCATTCGGCGTGGATATCTCCTGATGGACTCCGTCAAGTTACCCTTTTCAAGAATTAAATAATCCAATCCACTTTTAGCAGCTTCCACTCCCATCGCTAGGCCACAGGGCCCTCCACCTATAATTATTAAATCGTACAATTGCATTTATATTTTCTTTTTGCGGCGATCCGCCTTTTAGTTTAAAATCGAGTTATATCCTAAAACCTTATTCTTTCCCAGTTTTTAGCGAACTTTGCCGCATCCATTTATAGTTACAGTATCAACTGAACACAAATTTAACATTTCATTGCTCATCAAAGGTTTAGAATTTAGAAATCAGCTTAATACTTGGGGACAAAAGGGAATTCCATTTGTTTTCATGGTGGACTATGCCAAACAAAAACCAATCGCTTGGCAGGTTGACCAGATTGATTCTGAGAAAATAGCCTACAATTTCAATGGTTTTACCAATCAGGTTACCAATTATACTAGACGAATTCCAGATGGTTTTAGTTTCAGCAAAGCACCTATCTCATTCGCTAACTACCAGACAAAATTCCAACAGGTAATCCAAGAATTAAAGGCGGGCAATTCATTTTTGGTAAACCTTTCTGTAACCACCCCTATCCAAACAGACCTGAGCTTAGCCCAGATATTCGATCATGCCATCGCACCGTACCGTTTTCGGTTTAATAATGAATTTGTATGTTTTTCTCCTGAAATATTTGTCAAAATAAACCAAAACAGGATTGCGTCTTATCCGATGAAAGGCACCATAGATGCCTCCATACCAAACGCAGCCAGCCACATACTTCAAGACAAAAAGGAGGCCGCAGAACATGCCACCATTGTAGATCTGATACGTAATGATTTAAGTATGATTTGTGATCGGATTTGGCTGGAAAGGTATCGTTATATCGACGAAATCAAGACCCACCAAAAGACCTTATTACAGGTAAGCTCAGAAATATCGGGGTTGCTTGCAGATCATTTAGTGGGGAAATTGGGCGATATTATCTGGGAATTGCTCCCAGCTGGCTCTATTTGTGGTGCACCAAAGCCCAGTACTTTGAATATCATCCAAGAAGTTGAAAACTATGAACGAGGTTATTATACGGGCATCATGGGTTACTTTGATGGAGAACAGTTTGAAAGTGCAGTAATGATACGATTTATAGAAAACCAAAATGGGCAATTAGTGTTCAAAAGTGGTGGCGGTATTACCGCTCAAAGTAACGCTGAAAGTGAATACCAGGAATTAATTGATAAAGTATACTTACCCTTTAATCATGTCAGCGAACCCGTGCATTGAAACCATCAGTGTGGTCAACCGCAAAATCCAGAACCTGGATTACCATAATGCGCGTTTTAACAAAACCAGAAAGGCGCTTTGGGGTTTGGAAGATCGTTGGGATTTATCAAACATTGAAATTCCAGACTCAGTAACAGACTTAAAACACAAATTACGAATTACCTATGCCCACGAAATTGAAACTGTACAGTGGTCGATTCACGAGCCAAGGGAAATTCGAAGCATAAAAAAAGTATACATCCCCGATATTGATTATACCTTCAAATACTGCGACCGGTCCTTGTTAGCAAACTTATTTGAACAAAGAGGCGATGCCGATGAAATACTGATTATCCACAATGGCATGGTTTCTGATTCCTTTTTCGGAAATGTCGCTCTGGCTAATAATTCCGGTTGGTATACACCTACATCCTATCTATTGGCAGGTACGCAACGTGCTTATCTACTGGATCAGGGAATTATCAAAGAACAGTCTATTTCTGAAAAAGACTTAAAGGATTATACCCATCTCCGAATTATCAATGCCCTCATGGATTGGAACAACACTCCTACTTTGGAAATTGGAATGGTTGTTTGAAAAGGGTACCTTTGAAAGTACATCACTTTTGAATAAATCACCCTCGTTTAAATCGTAATAATGGGCTAACTATAATAAAAAGAATGCTATGGAAACGTTAATTATTCATTCTGAAAAGAATAAAATTGAAGCGATCAAAGCTCTATTTACAGCTTTTGATAATGCTTAAATAGCATTTGCCTGGAAAATGGTCTTGCAGAATTAATGAGAAACATCGCCTCATTTATGAAATTATTGACGATACTATTATAATTCACTCCCTAATAGGGCATTACTCTTAAAAAATTAACCATACTAGAAAAAGCCACACACAATGACCTCTCTATTCGAGGAAGAAACCACCTACTTCGCAGATTTAATATTACCGGTACCTATCCCCTCCTTGTTCACTTATAGGGTTCCAAGGGATATCGCCGATTTGATAAAAGTCGGCTCACGAGTGATCGTACAGTTTGGCAGTAAACGTGTAATAACGGGTGTAGTGGCAGTTTTACATACCAATCCGCCCGTAAAATACCAAGCAAAATACATCCTCGAACTTTTGGACGAGCAACCCATTGTCACCAAACAACAACTGGAATTGTTCAAATGGGTTTCGGAATACTATCTCTGCAATATTGGAGAAGTACTGAATATTGCCCTTCCGGCTGGTCTGAAAATCACCAGCCAGAGTAAAGTACAGTTCAATCCTGAATTCGAAGAGGATGACTTGCTAACCGGTATTGAGCAAATCATTATTGATGAATTAAAAAAACAAGACTCCCTTACTTACGAGGAGATAGAGCGGCTTGTCCAAAAATCGAATATCACTTCTTTGATAAAGTCGTTGGTAGGTAAACGGGCGGTAATTCTTTATGAAGAAGTTAAAGAAAAATACAAACCGAAAGTTCAGCGAAAAATAAGACTTACAGAAGCATATTTAACCAACGATTCGCTGGTTGCCCTTACCAAGTCACTCGAGAAGTCCAGCAAGCAGCAGGAAATATTAATGCGGTATTTGAGCTATATCCCAGTATATAATAGCCCAGAACTAAATAAAAAAGGCCTTGAAAAGTCCATCATTGCCAACGACAATAACTTGTCGGACTCTTCCTTACAAACGCTTATCAAAAACGGTGTTTTTGAACAGTTCGAAATTTTCATTTCGCGTTTTGCCGATATCCCTATGGGCAACCCTTTGGAAATAAAACTCACAGAATCGCAGTCTAAAGCGTATTCCGAAATCCAATCGCTTTTTGCAGAAAAGGAAGTGGTGCTGCTACATGGTATAACTGGCAGCGGTAAAACAGAGGTATATATAGAACTCATCAAAACCGCACTTGCAGGGGGCACACAAGTACTTTTCCTCCTACCAGAAATTGCCCTAACCACTCAAATCGTGGTGCGTTTACGGAAGGTTTTCGGGGATTCTATGGGAATTTACCATTCCAAATTTTCGGATAATGAACGAGTAGAAGTTTGGAAAGGGATTCTGGATGGCAAATTTCAGTTTGTGGTAGGCGTGCGGTCAGCTGCATTTTTACCCTTCGATAACTTAGGGCTAATTATCGTGGATGAAGAACATGAAACTTCCTATAAACAATTTGACCCAGCACCGCGCTACCATGCCCGTGATGTGGCGGTGATGATGGCTTATATGCATAAAGGTAAAACGCTACTTGGCTCTGCAACCCCTTCCTTGGAAAGCTACTACCATGCCCAAAATGACCGTTACGGATTGGTGGAAATGCATACTCGTTTCGGAAATGCGGCTTTACCTACCTTTGAGCTGGTAAACACCAAGCTGGAAAAGAAACAGAAGAAAATGAAAACAGAGTTTTCTTCAGTTCTAATTGAAAATTTAGAAAGAAATTTAAAACATAAAGAACAAACTATTCTTTTTCAAAATAGAAGAGGTTACTCCCCTTATTTGCAATGTGAAGAATGTAGCTGGATCGCTGAATGTAACAACTGCGATGTAAGCCTTACCTATCACATGAAAGTAGGGGAAGTTCGGTGCCACTATTGTGGACATAAAGAGCAAGTCCCCCGCATTTGTCCCTCCTGTAATTCACCCAAAGTGAAAACCATGGGTTTTGGTACCGAAAAAATAGAAGATGAACTAATGATTATGTTTCCAGAAGCACGGGTACAACGCATGGACTTGGATACGACCCGCGCAAAAAACGCTTACCAACAAATTATACAGGAATTTGAAGTGGGTGCAATAGATATTTTGGTAGGCACACAGATGGTCAGTAAGGGTCTGGATTTTGACAATGTAAGTATGGTTGGTATCTTTGATGCCGATAGGATAATTCACTTTCCTGAATTTCGTGCATCTGAAAGAGCTTTTCAGATGATTACTCAGGTAAGTGGGCGGGCTGGTAGGCGAGCAGACAAACCGGGGAAGGTCTTAATTCAAACCGCCAATCCTGCCCAACCAATTTTAGAAAAAATCATCCAAAATGATTATAAGGGGATGTATCAGGAGGAATTAGTGGAAAGAGAAAAATTTCACTACCCTCCATTTACCCGACTTATAAAATTGACTGTCAAACATATAGACCCTGATATTAGTCGTCGAGCTGCCACTAAACTAACACAACTATTAACCGATAATATGGGAGCAAGCAGGGTGTTAGGCCCAGAGGCTCCATTAGTCGATCGAGTAAGAAATCAGTATTTGTTCGACATTCTAATAAAACTTGAAAGAGAAAAGATTAATTTTAAGGCGGCAAAGTCTTTTATCCAAGAAAAGGTATTAGATATTTTGACCGACAAAACGCTAAAAAGCATCCAGATCGTCATTGATGTGGATTCTGTATAAAACAAAATAATACTGCACAGTAACCTATGTCTTCCAAAAAAACCAGAATTGTAGCCACCGTTGGACCTGCATCAGAAACCAAAGAAATGCTATTTTCTCTTGCACAAGCAGGTGTTAATGTATTTAGATTAAACTTCTCACATGGTACGCACGCGGATCATTTGGCCAGATTAACAACCATCCGTGAATTAAATGAAGAGCATGGCTTGAACTTAGCCATTCTTCAAGATTTACAAGGTCCGAAAATTAGAATTGGCTTGGTTGAGGACAAAGACGGTGTACTGATTGAAGCCGGCAATCAATTAATCCTTACTAATACCGAAGTAATTGGAACCGCCGAGAAAGTAAGTACGCCTTATGACGGGATGTACAACGATGTAAGTATTGGTGACCGTATCCTAATGGACGACGGCAAACTTGAAGTTAAAGTAACTGGAATTGATGGCCAAGACGTTGTAACCGAAGTGGTTTACGGGGGCTTGCTGAAATCTAAAAAAGGCGTAAACTTACCCAATACCAAGGTTTCAATGCCTTCTGTAACCGAAAAAGATTTTGAAGATCTTGAATTCGGCTTAGAACACAATGCAGAATGGATCGCTCTTTCTTTTGTAAGAACGGCATCCGAAATTCTTGAAATCAAAGAATATATCAAAAAGAAAGGTAAACTTTCAAAAGTAGTTGCCAAAATCGAAAAGCCTGAGGCAATCGACAATATTGACTCGATCATTGAAGCTACGGATGCAATCATGGTTGCACGTGGCGACTTGGGTGTAGAACTTCCTGCTGAAGAAGTACCTATGATCCAAAAAATGATCGTTGAAAAATGTAACAAAGCGGGCAAGCCTGTAATCGTAGCTACGCAAATGCTAGAAAGCATGATCGATAGCCCACGTGCTACACGCGCTGAGCTAAATGATGTTGCCAACTCCGTATTGGATGGTGCTGATGCTGTGATGTTAAGCGCGGAAACGGCTTCTGGTCATTACCCTCTTCTTGCAGTTGAAAGCATGACGCGTACCATAGAGAAGGTAGAGGAAAAAACCAATGAGGTTTATTTCAAATACCATGCGCATGTAAATGAAGTTCCCGGAGAAAACCAATTGAACGACAATGTTGTAATGAGTGCTTGTCGTTTGGCACGGGATACCAAGGCTGCTGCTATTATTGGTATTACCACCTCTGGCTATACATCTTTCCGTATCTCGCATCACCGTCCAAAAGCAAAAATTATACTTTGTACTTCCAATAAGATGCTTATGAATCAATTGGCACTTTACTGGGGAACCAAAGTTTTCTTTTATGACAGAGACCAAGGTGTTTCTACAGATCAGCTGATTGAAGATATAAAGCAATTCTTAGTAGATAAAAAAGAACTTCAAAGTGGCGATGTATTCATTAACTGTTTGAGTATGCCAATTTCCAAGAAAAGAAAAACAAACACGGTAAAAATCAGTGTTGTAGAATAGAATAGTAGGGTTTAGGAATTAGGAGTAAGGGAATAGTGGACTCCTTTTTGTTAAAAGTGTAAGGTTAAAAGTTAAAACGTTCGCCATGAGGTTAAACGTTGCTGAAATAGCCTAACACCTTCATTGCCTATTACTCATAACTTTTACAAAAAGTGGTGGAATTCATTTTCTACCACTTTTTTTTATGCCTTAAAAATAATTTGAGTGGTAGGGGTTAGGGATTAGGAAATAAAAGTTAAAAGTCGAAGGTTAAAACGGTCGCCATTGCCATTAAAAATGCACTCGTGATCCTGAGCCTGTCGAAGGATTACTTGCTTACGGCTTACAGCATAAAGCTTATAG